>CAZXAX010000006.1:0-51474 GCA_964638795.1 uncultured Bifidobacterium sp.
TTTTTAGTCTTATTGCGGTCTTTGCGGCATTGGCAATTGGATTGACTATTGGAACGACCGTTGTGCGAGGTCCACTAGTTGACAACTTGCGCCAGAATCTTGATCGGGTCGAAGCACGAAATGAAACTGTTCGTGCCGAAAACGAAGCATTGCGTGAATCGCTTCAAGCAGCGCATGTTTTGGATGATGGTGGGGGCGCATTGTTGGCGGGTCGTGCGCAAGGCACTCTCGTTCTAACGGTCGAAGAGCAGGGTGCCGATGGTGATTCGGTGAACGGTATTCGCGAAGCATTTGTCGATGGTGGAGCTCTGTTGTTGGGACGCGTGATTGTGGATTCTGAAGATGCTGAGGTTGGCGAACAGCTTGCGATGGCTCTGTCTATGGTGCGTGGAATTATCAACTCAGCCAACGCTTCGGTCCCAGTGAATGTGGCGGATGCTTTGCGCGATGTCCTGCTAGGAGTATTGGCAGAAGGCTCAATTGAGTTACGCAACTTACGTGAAGAGACCATCACTGTTCCTTCCAACCTGCGAGTGGTAGTCATCGGAGATCGCAACAACGGATTCGCCGAATGGGGAACGTTGGTTGGTGGTTTGATTAAAGGGCTTTCATCGGACGTAATCAGCCCGTTACCGATTGTGGCGGAGATTGATGATCTCGATCTGACCCAAGACGATGAGTTGGATCCAAGTGTTGTCGCAGTCATTCGTGAGGACGAGATGCTGCGCGTTGCGGCATCAACCGTTGACAACGCATCGCACTTTGTTGGATGGGCCGCCACCGTACTTGGCGCGGAGAACTCTTTGAGTCGAGTTGCGGTACACCTCGGCGTGTACAAAGGCAGTGAAGGACTGCTTCCAGCAAACCGATGAATGACGTCGCTGCAGGGCGATCGTTGGCGCGTGACACAGGCTTAATCACAGTACTGACCCTCTTATCTCGAGTTACTGGACTCGTACGAATCGCAATAGTGAGTGCAGTGTTGGGTGCAACACTCCTCGGAGATGTGTACCAGGGCGCCAATATGGTCCCCACTTTGCTCTTTGAGTTGATTGCTGGCGGTGCTATACAGGCCGTTTTGGTTCCCCTCTTTGTAAGAGAAGCAGAGCGGGGCGAAGAACGGTCGCAACGAACCTTTGGTGTAGTTCTGGGCACCTTTGTTGTTTATGCCGCCATCGCTGCCGTATTGCTTGCGATGTTGTCGCCGGTGGTTTCGAGGTTGATTGCCTCAGGTAGCGGGGCGTCATTTGATGATCGGGTCAAAGTTGGGGCCCTGTTTCTTGTCGTGTTTGCTCCTCAGATGATTTTTTACGCAATCGGAGCTGTGTCTGCAGCGCAATTACAGGCAAAACGTAAGTTTTTTGCAGGGGCGATAGCTCCGGCTTACAACAACGTGGTCGTCATTGCTGTCTATTTGCTTTTTTATTGGGTGGCTGGTGACACTCCCACTTTGAATGAGCCCGTGTGGCATTTGCTTCTGCTCGCAGGTGGAACCACATTGGCTGTCGTGGCTTTCACATCAGTGCCGCTGGTGTACGTGTTGCGGATGCAGCCGCTACGACTCCGTTATGACCGTAGCGACGAAGCGGTTCGCGCGGTACGCAAAATTGGCGGATGGGCTGTGCTGCAGATTGTGGCTACTCTTGCACCCACTATTGCTGCACTCGTGATTGGTGCGCGCGAAGAAGGGGCAGTGGCGGTGTTCTCATACGCCTATGCAATCTTTTTGCTTCCATTTTCGTTGTTCGCTGCACCAGTGGCTACCGCGATGCTCCCCCGATTAGCACTTTTCAATGAGCGTGATGACGTTGAGAGTGCAGCGATGGTGTTTCGTAGTGCGTATCGTCCCGCGTTTATCGCACTCACGTTTGCTGCAATTACGATGCTCTCACTCGGAGAGTCGCTGGCGCGGCTTCTATCTTTCGGTTTAATCGCAAATAATGGACTCAGTGCCTACGCAAGGTCAATCCAATGGCTGGGAGTTGGCGTAGTTGGCTACGGAATCTGGTTTGTTTGTGTAAGAGCAATGATGGCTTATCGCGAAGTTCGCAAATCAGCCTTGGTCACAGCGCTTGGTGCAAGCGTGGGAATTGCGAGCATGCCCGTTGGGCTTCTCCTCTTCGGAGATACCGCGGTGGCCGTGGTGCTTTCTGCATCTGTATCGATCGGTTTTTCTTTCGGCGCAGTGGCGGCCACCGTCTTTCGTCCGGCAGCGACACGCAGGAGTCAGTTGTTCGGATCTCGATCTTCGGTTCTAGCAATCGGAATGGGGTTGGGGTCCTTTTTGGCATTGTCAACCGGTCTTCAAAACTTGATTGATCCAAGTGGTCGCCTGGAGGCGATTGCGGTGCTCCTGCTTGTGGCTTTTGTGGCGGTGCCCGTCGCAGTGGCAATCGGCCTCATGTGTTGGCATCCGAGGTCAGCAGCAGCTATCTCCAATCACACAACGATGCTGCTTGGGCCAAGTGAGGGCGGGATTCGCCGTCATGCGGTTTCATTGGCCGAAGAACTCATGAAGCGGGGAAGCCCCGTGACTGTTGTTGCTCCGGCTGGGGTAGTTGAGTTCGTAGTGCGTGAATCACCGAATTTGGATACCTTCATCGTTGAGGTTCCATCTGGATTCAATCCAGTTTTATGGCTGCGGGCAGCACGACAACTTCGTGGTCTGAATATTTCCAATGGAACCCTGCACTGTCATGGGCTCAAGCCGGCAATGTTGGCCTTGATCGCTGGGCTTAATCCGATCTTGACTTGGCATAACAAGGTCAATCGAGTTTCTCATGGCGGATCTGCGTTATTGCTGACGCCTTTAGAAAAATTCGTTGCACGGCGATGTGGGGCAGTGATCTGCACTACAACTGCGATGGTCTTGCAACTTCGTCGTTGGGGAGTTTCTGATGACCGAATTGCGCTCTGTGAACCAGTGCATCGGGTGCCGATGCCTCGCCGAAGCGTAAAAGACATTCGCCGCCAGTTGCCAGAAGGTACGCGATTGTTGATTGTGTGTGTGGCCAGGCTGCACCGACAAAAAGGGGTCGACACGCTACTGAAATGCGTCAATGCACGTGTTGATGAATTACGCGCGCTTCATGCCCATGTGATGGTCGTGGGGGACGGCCCGTTGAGGAACGAACTTGAGTCCATCTCTCGTCCTGTGAACGATCTAGTCACATTCATTGGTGCCGATGAGGATGCAATCTCGTACATTCGCGCTGCGGATTTACTTGTGATCCCATCCAGATGGGAATCGGGTCCGTTGGTGGCATTGGAAGGTCGTGAGTTTGGAGTTCCAATTGTCGCTACTCGCACAGGATTCATGAGCCAATGGGAAGATCTGCCAACTGTGAGATTGGTTGACCCAGAAGATCATGAGAATCTAGGGAAGTTAATTATTGAGGCATTGACTTCACAAGCAAACCCACAACTTCCCACTAGTGGTGCCACAGCTCTTGAGCGCAGCGTAGATACGGTCTTCGGTGTGTACCGAACTGCAAGTAAGCGCAGCCACAGCTCATCAGCGCGCCCATTCATTCTGCTCGCGTTTCTAGCTCTATTTTTAACGGGTTTAGTAACGAGTCGTCCCGATGCAACTGCTTTACCTGTCGTCGAGGGCCCAGTGCTGGTCGTCTCGGTCCCGGGTCTTGAATGGGAAGACGTACGAAATTTCAACATGAACTCCATAGGTGCTTTGCCGTTGCGCGCAAGCTTGAGCGTGCGAACCATCGGTGCGCGGACATCATTGCAAGAGGCATATATTTCTTTCGGTAGCGGAAATCGGGCCACAATGCGTTCAGCAGACGCACCATTTTTGTTGCCCCCATTTGGTGGATGCTCACAACAGCTACATGATGCGGCACAAGAAGACGCAGATCGCAAGCTTTATGAAGCTGATCCTGGTGTTCTGGGTGATGCTTTGTCGAAAGCTGGTGTTGAGCGAATCGTCTTCGGCTCGACAATGTCTTTGGCCGCTCTCATGGACAACGAAGGATGTGTGGACTCTTTTAACCTTGGTGTTCCCGATCCAGCGTTTACTGCGAATCTTGGGGCGCGGTCTGTGGCGTTGGTTGAGCTGCCACAGATTTACAGTCTCTGGATTGCAGCCAACCCTGATAGTGCCTCCAGTGTCCCGTTGCGCCCAAGCGAGACATCCTTGAGTGCCGCTGCACGTGAGGTAGACACTTGGATTGGCGAGGCGCTCAATGCTCTTCCCGAGACGGGAGCACTGTATTTGGTGTCGCCGGTTTCGCACCCTGGCCGCACCAATTTGACGGTGGTCGCGGCGCGAATTGGGCAGTCGTCTGGAACAATGCTGTCAGGCACTACCCGCCGTGAAGGTTTTGTGACTCTGACCGATGTTGCCCCAACGCTTGTCAATGCCATTGGTTTGAGTATTCCAAACGCGATGAATGGTACTGAATTGACGCGTAGTGGAAGCGTGGCGAATTCGATTGACAGTCTCGTGGATGACAGCGCGAGGACAACTGCAAGAAATCTTGCGGTAGGGCCCGTCAGTGTTGTGTTTGTCGTTGCTCAGATAATTCTTTATTTGATTGCCGCAGCATTGATCTTGGGGCGACGCCGAATTAATTCAACTCTGATGCGGATTGGGATCATTGCGATCCCTGTAGTTCCTATTGCTGTGTTTGGCCTGTCTGCCTTGCCTTTATACAAATTAAATAGCAGTTACACCACTTTGACTATTTACGCTTGCGTTGGATTGATTTCATTCCTGTTGGCCAAGTTGATCAGGGGCCCTGTTGCAATGGCGGTGATCGTCGTGGTCGCAGCTAATTGGCTGTTGCAAGTGGTTGACATAGTGCTCGGTGGTCGGCTCCAGATCAACACAGTATTTGGTTATTCAGCGACCGTCGCTGGACGGTTCCAGGGTTTCGGGAACCTAGCTTTCGCCGTTGCTGCGGTATCGGGTCTGGTGGTCGCGGCGATTCCAGTTCTGCTGCAAAAACCAATATTTGGGTTTTCGATTCGAGGCTGGGTCTTGCTCGTCGGCACCATCACTCTGATAGCCGATGGATTTCCGTGGTTCGGTGCCGATGTCGGGGGCGTGTTGGCGATAGTTCCCGCTTTTGGATGTTTGTGGCTAATGGCTAATGGCGAACCCATCAACTTGCGTCGCTTGTTCGGGGTAGCAGTTGCTGGAGTGGTTGCGCTAGGTGGGTTGGCATTGTTTGATTTGTCCCGCCCCAAGGAATCACAAACTCATCTTGGACGATTTGTGCGCAAGTTGTTCGATGGCGAAGCCGGCACGATCATTGAGCGCAAAGTGTCAGCCAATATTCATATGCTGACCTCAAGTGTCTGGACCTGGTTGGTTCCAATTGTTGCGGTATTTTTCATCGCCTTGATGTTCCGTAGTAAAGGTGCGTTAATGCGTGTTCGCTCCGAGATAACTGGACTGGATGCCCTGATTGTGTCTGCAACTGTTCTTGGTGTGCTTGGATTTGCGGTGAATGACTCAGGCGTTGTAATTCCGTCGATGATGTTTGGCGTAATGGTTCCACTGACACTGTCGGCTCTTGCTTATGTCGAGAACAAGGAAGCCAAATGATTGTTGTTTGTTTTGCGGTGTTGCTTTTAGTCGGCGCAGTTATTGGAGGTGGTCTATTGCGGGCGCTGTTGCCTATTTTGAAGGACTCGCCGGTGTTGATGCGCGCCAACTACCGCGGAGAGAGTGTTCCGCTGGCAGGCGGAATTCCGATTGCTGCGACCCTGTTGCTTGGATTTGGTGTTTTGCAGGTTCTCTGGTCCGTTACTGACCGCTCCTATTTCGGGGCCGATGCGATTCAGACGGTCTACATGGCTGTTTTTGCGGTCCTCGTGGTGACTCTCTTTGGCCTGCTTGATGACGCGGTAGGTACAGCTGCCGCCAAAGGCTTAAGGGGGCATTTAAGGGCGCTCAAAGAGGGGCGGTTGACGACTGGGCTACTTAAGTTGGCCGCTGGGGCTGTCGCTGGCTTAGTTGCATCCTCCCAAGTCGAAGAATCAGCGTTATGGATCCTTGTCGGTACGGTTTGTGTTGCGGCCTGGGCAAATGTCGGCAACCTGTTTGACCTTGGTCCTGGGCGCTGCATCAAAGTTTGCTGGCCCATATGTACAACTTTGACTCTCGTGTTTCTTGATGAGCTTGTCCCACTGGCCTTGCTGCTGGGATCGGTGATCGGTGTGTTGCGTTCCGATCTCAAAGAGAAGGTGATGCTGGGTGATACTGGAGCCAATCCTCTTGGCGCCCTTGTGGGCGTCTGTTTGTTGGCCACGGGCCATCATGTTGTGCTCGTCGTTGGCTGTGTCGTCGGAATCGTGCTCAATTTGGCTGCAGAAAAGGTCAGTTTTTCGCGCATAATCGTTTCCAACGCACTGCTTCTTCGTTTGGACACACTTGGGGCTACCGAGGCTCGTCGGGCGTTCCTTCGAAGTTCACGACAGTGATGCTCGGGACTACGGAAATACGGTAAGGTGTTATCCCGTCATGGATTCTTTGCAAGCGACGGGAGCGTAAATGCCAAAACACGTTTTTGTAACGGGTGGTGTGGCTAGCTCTCTTGGCAAGGGACTCACTGCTTCATCTCTCGGACGCCTTCTTAAAATGCGCGGCCTTAAGGTGACCATGCAAAAACTGGATCCTTACATCAACGTTGATCCGGGAACCATGAATCCTTTCGAGCACGGCGAGGTTTTTGTCACTGATGATGGTGGTGAGACCGACCTCGACCTTGGTCACTATGAGCGCTTCATCGATGAGAGTCTCACTCGCGCGTCGAATGCCACGACTGGCTCGATCTACCAGTCAGTTCTGGCCGCAGAGCGCAGAGGTGACTACCTCGGCAAGACCGTTCAAGTAATTCCGCACATAACCGATGAAATCAAGCGTCGAATTCATCGCGTATCAACCGATGACATTGACGTAGTAATCACTGAAGTAGGCGGAACCGTGGGTGACATCGAGATCCTCCCGTTTTTGGAGGCAATCAGGCAGTTCCGTAACGAAGTTGGGCGCGACAACGTCTGCTATATCCACGTAACTCTGGTGCCGTTCATTGGGCCCTCAGGTGAGCAAAAAACCAAACCGACGCAACACAGCGTTAGTGAACTACGTAGCCGAGGCATTCAGCCAGATGTAATCGTCTGTCGAAGCGAAGAAGTGCTCTCTGAGTCGCTCAAACGCAAGATCTCAAATATGTGTGACGTGCCCGAAAAGCATGTGATTAATGCAGCCGATGCACGCAACATTTACGAGTTGCCATTGATACTCCATGACGAAGGAATTGACTCAGTCGTCTGTGAAACCTTGCGACTCGATGCGGCGATTGATCTTTCCCCGTGGGAAGAATTGGTGGAAAAGGTCGAGTCAGCGGTGACACCAGTCCGAATTGGCTTGATTGGCAAATACGTCGATTATCAGGACGCTTATCTGTCAATCGTTGAAAGTTTGAAGCATGCTGGGTTTGCTCATGGGGCCAAAGTGGAGATCGATTGGATTCAAGCCGAGGAAGTAGAAGGGCTCCTAACCGCGGGAAGACTTGAAAACTTGGACGGGATGATCATCCCAGGCGGATTCGGACCACGTGGAATTGAAGGCAAGATCGCTGCGGCTACTTATGCTCGCGAAAACAATGTGCCTTGCCTAGGTATCTGTTTGGGTATGCAGGTTATGACCATTGAATTCGCCCGCAACGTGCTTGGAATGCTTGATGCGAATTCGACTGAATTTGATCCATCGACGCAACATCCAGTTATTGATCTCATGCACGACCAACGGGACGTTACCGATAAGGGTGGCACGATGCGCCTCGGAGCCTTCTATGCGGTCTTGCAGCCTGGTTCGAAGGTGGCTGCACTTTACGGTGAGCCAGTGGTGAGTGAACGCCACCGTCATCGCTATGAGCTGAATTACAACCTTCACAATCGATTTGAAGACAAAGGTTTCGTTTGTAGCGGCACTTCACCCGATCGTCGTTTGGTTGAATTCATTGAGCTGGCCGATCATCCATTTTGGGTCGGCACGCAAGCCCATCCGGAGTTCAAGAGTCGTCCCGATCGACCCCATCCGCTGTTCATGGGTTTGATTGGCGCGTCACTCGCGAACACCGCATCTAATACTGCATCGAAAATTGAAGGTGCGAGGCAGAACGCCGTTGGCTGAGTTTTCGCAATTGCACGCCGAGCAGTTGCATCAGTGGGCCGTTTGGTCGCTCGAAAAGGGTTCATTTTCATCGTCGTCAGGTGAAAAATTCGAACGTACATATGTGCGTTCTCCGGGTGCGGTAGCAGTGGTTCCTGTTCTGGATGTGGACGGCAAGGATTGTGTAGTGCTTGTACGCCAGTTCCGCGCTGCGTTGGGGCGGTCAATTCTTGAGATTCCAGCTGGTATGCGTGACGTCGACGGTGAAAACCCAGAATCCACTGCCGGCAGAGAGCTATCTGAAGAAACGGGCTACATAGCCTCGTCACTTGAACATCTCGGTGTCCTAGCTTCCGCTCCAGGCATCACGGACAGCGAAGTGATCATCTACGTGGGCCGAGACCTCACGCTTGGCGCAACAAGCCGACACGGACCCGAAGAAAACCACATGGATGTGGTTGTGCTGAGTCTTGAAGCGGCGCTTGATTTGGTATTCGGTGGCGAGATTACAGATGCAAAGACCATGATTGGTTTACTGATGCTCAGTGAGAAGCGCCGTGGTGAGCGATAGCGATTCCACTTTGGAAGATTTCTTGTCCTGGATGGAGATCGAAAAAGGAAGATCGCTCAACACGCTTGCCGCGTACCGTAGGGATCTGCATGGTTTCGCGGTGACGATGGGTAATCGTCGATTGTCGAACGCACGGAGCCAAGACGTACAAGAGTGGGTGAATCATCTGAAATCCGTAGGACGAAGTGCGGCCAGTATCGCGCGTGCCCACTCGGCTCTAAAGATGTACTTTCGTTTCCTGATCGTCAACGACCTACGCAAAGATGATCCAACGATTGTCTCTGAAGGCGTGAAAGTGCCCCGTGGGCTACCAAAGCCGTTGTCGGAGGTAGATGTAGCTTCGCTGATTGATGCGATCAGCGGCGACGATGTAATTGCGACCCGCGACCGAGCGGTACTTGAGTTGTTGTACGCCACAGGTGCTCGCGTTTCGGAAATATGCGCACTTTCATTTGCGGATCTAGACATGCAAGCACAAACGGTTGTCTTGTTCGGCAAAGGCGCTAAGGAAAGAATGGTGCCCTTCGGGAGTCCAGCTGCCAAGGCACTAAAAGACTGGCTCGGAAGTGAGGCGCGACCCTCATTGCAATTGCGTGGGAAATTCAGTCGCGAGGATGAGAACGCAATATTTCTTGGCGCCCGAGGCAAGCGCATCACACGGCAATCAATATTTGACATCGTCGAACGCGCGGCTCTCTTGGCTGGTCTTGGTGGCCAACACGTGAGTCCACATGTATTGCGTCATTCTTGTGCCACTCATCTGCTTGACCATGGGGCAGACCTGCGAATAGTTCAAGAGCTATTGGGGCACGCGAGTATTTCAACGACACAGCGATACACGCTGGTTTCGCAAGACGTGCTTTTCGAGACGTACCGTGCATCGCATCCTCGGGCCTCGAAGCGATGATGCTGTTGAGCCATCTCTTTAAGCGCTACTTCAGGGCGTTGTTGGCGAGAGAACCATCAAACACTGACTGCGTTGATGTTGGTCGCATTTTGGGCACAGACTTGTTTAGTTTGTGGAAAACGATGCCAAAACATGATCAGGCTCATTCAATTGTTGTTTGGCGCCGGTATCTTGACTTACGCCCAGGGGCTTCTAAGTCGGAAGAAATCGCCGTGCTCTTACATGACATCGGCAAAATTAAATCAGGGCTTGGCATTCATGCCCGCGTATTTGCCACCGTCTTGGGTCCACGTACGAAGCGATGGCGCTTGTACGCAGAGCATGAATCGATTGGTGCTGCGATGCTCGAAACTCTAAAAGTTGACCCCATCATTGTTGAGATCGTTCGTGGAAATGGGCTCCCCGAGGTGCAAGACACGTTAAGGAAAGCCGACGACATCTAAGGGCGAGCAAATCCAATTGCGTCGTAGGTGCGTGCCAAAGTTGCCGCGGCAACAGTACGTGCGCGCTCGCCGCCAATGCGAAGGAGGTTGCTCAGCTCGGCACGATCCTCGCGTAGTTCTTTGAACTTAGCCTGCATGGGTTCGAGCAATGCCACCACGGCTTCACCCGCATCGGTCTTTAGTGCGCCGTACTGGGAGTATCTAGATGCGAGCTCTGTCGGTTTTTCGCCGGTGCATGCAGCGAGAATGTCCAACAGATTGGCAATGCCTGGTTTGGCGTCGCGGTCATATCTGACCTCGTTATCGCTGTCGGTCACCGCCCGTTTGAACTTCTTCACTATGGCGGCTGGATCATCGGTCAGATAAATGATGCCGGCATCAGAACTAGAGGACTTTGACATTTTTGCCGTGGGTTCTTGCAGGTCCATCACTCGCGCGCCAGCAGCCGGAATACTCGCTTGCGGCACAACGAAAGTTTCACCAAATCGATGGTTAAACCGAATTGCAATGTCTCGGGTAATTTCGATGTGCTGGCGCTGATCTTCACCGACGGGAACGAACTTCGCGTCGTAAAGCAATATGTCTGCCGCCTGAAGAGCGGGGTAGGTAAAGAGGCCAGCGGAAACAAACTCGGCTTCACGCTTTGCGCTTTTGTCTTTGAATTGGGTCATCCGGCTAAGTTCGCCGAAGGAAACGGTGCATTCCATTACCCAGCTCAGTTGGCTGTGTTCGGGAACATGGCTTTGAACGAAGACAGTCGCAATATTTGGATCGAGCCCAATTGCGAATAACGCAGCTGCAAGTTTCAGTGTCTGCTCACCGATTACGCCAGGAGAGTCGGTTACGGTCAGGGCGTGTAGGTCAACAATGCCGTGATAGGCCTCTGAGTGCTGTCCGTGGACCCAGGGCATCAGGGCGCCAAGAAGATTGCCCAAATGGACATCACCGGTGGGCTGTATGCAGGATAAAACTCGATCCACATTCCCACGCTAGTTGGGTCTCCGCCTTCGACTCTGGGTACGGAACTAGATTGTTCCTGTGGGTTATGAGGTGGACACAGAGGTCTTTACAGGTCCTTTTGACCTCCTCTTGAACCTGATTCTCAAAGAGGAAGTGGACATTCACGAGGTGTCGCTGGCCAAGATCGTCGATGCCTACCTGGCAGAGATAGAGCGGATGCAGGCACTCGACCTCGATGTGGCAACCGAATTCTTGTTGATTGCTGCAACCCTCGTTGAACTTAAGGCTCGAAGGCTCTTGCCTGGTCGTGAAGATATTGATCTCGACGATGAACTAGCGCTTTGGGAAGAGCGGGATCTACTCCTTGCTCGTCTCCTCGAATGCAAAATGTACAAAGACGTTGCAAAGGTATTCCTCGACCTATCTGTTCATGCCGATAAGTCATACCCACGCAATGTTGGTCCGGATGAGCGTTACTCGGGTTTGGCGCCAGATCCGCTGGAGGGAATGTCGCCGACACAGATTCAGCGCGCTTTCATGCGAGCGGTTGCGCCAAAGCCACCGGTCAAGTTGGACATGTATCACGTTTCGCCAGTCAGGCTTACAGTTGCTGAAGCCGTGGAAGAACTCCTCGATGAACTGCCTCGTGCGGGGCGCATTGGTTTTCGTCGCTTGTGCGATGGTCTCGTTGAACGCCTGGAAGTGATCGTGCGATTCCTTGCACTGCTTGAGATATACAAACAAGGTTTCATTGAACTCGGCCAAGGTGAACGCTTCGGCGACATTGAAGTTGTCTGGACGGGGGGTTCGGATTCATCCTCTGCGCCGGCCTTTGCAATTGATGACTACGACGGCTGAACAGGTATTTAGGAGAAGAGATGTCCAAGAAAGATACAGAAGGCGCAATCGATGCAGAGTTTGTGCGAGCAATAGAAGCAATGATTCTTGTAGCCGTAGAACCAGTACCAGCCGATTTGATGGCTCAACTACTTGAGGTTCCTACCAGCACAGTTGAAGAAGTGTGTGATCAGCTAGCGGAGATTTATGAATCAGCGGGTCACGGTTTTCAACTTGCAAAAGTTGCCGGCGGATACCGCTATCAGTCTCATCCCGATCTTGCGCCATATGTAGAGCGTTTTGTGCTTGATGGTCAGAGGGCGCGCCTGTCAGGTGCGGCGTTAGAGACGTTAGCGATCATTGCCTACAAGCAGCCATTGTCTCGTGCGCAAATCGCGTCGATACGTGGCGTAGATCCTGATGCTGTGCTGCGCACACTCCAAGCCCGTGGATACATTGATCAGGTGGCCAAAGACTCAGGTCCGGGTCAAGCTTTACTGTGGGGCACCACTCAGGCGTTTTTAGAAAAGTTAGGAATTGCATCGGTTGATGACTTGCCGCCAATTACGGATTTCATCCCTGATGCAAACATTGTGGAAGCCCTGGAACAGGGTCTCCGAGTGACTCCAATTGATGCGGCGGCAGCCCTTAGCGACTCGGAGTCGGGTGACCCAACCGCGTAAACCAAAGGACCACAAACCGTTGTGGGAGGAGCTCGCGGAAAAGTCTCGAGCATTGCCAGAGGGCGAACGCTTACAGAAGGTGCTTGCGCGTGCCGGAATAGGCAGTCGTCGCAAATGTGAGGAACTCATCTCCGAAGGTCGTGTAAGTGTGAATGGCGAGATTGCAACTCTTGGTCGTCGAGTTGATGTCGAGGGCGATTCGGTCGAGATTGATGGTGTGCCAATTGGTGTCCGCCCAGACACGGTTTACTACTTATTGAATAAACCAGTAGGTGTGGTTTGCTCAGCAGCCGATGAAATGGGGCGCCAGCAAGTAACCGAACTCGTCCCAGCCGAGCCTCGTGTCTTTAGCGTTGGCCGTTTAGACATCGACTCCGAGGGATTACTGATCCTCACAAACGACGGCGAGCTCGCCAATCGGATAATGCATCCGCGTCACCACCTTGAGAAGGAGTACATGGTGGAAGTTGCGTTGAAGCGCAATTCGACGGTGCCGCCAATTGCATTGAAGACTTTACGAAAAGGTGTCCTGCTCGATGATGGTGTCACGGCGCCGGCAAAGGTGACACAAATCTCCCCGGGCGTGTTACGGATAACTATTCACGAAGGTCGCAATCGTCAGGTGCGCCGGATGTGCGATGCCGTTGGCTACCCCGTAATACGGCTAGTGCGTACTCGTATTGGTCCAATCGTTGACCGCAAGATCGCTCCAGGGCACTGGCGAAAACTCACCGATCGTGAATTGCGGATGATTATTGCCGCGGTTGCCGAGCCAGAGGCTCAGTAGCCTTACTCAATGGTTAAAAGCCGCAGCGCAAACGTGATCGGACTCGGTCTGATTGGTGGATCGATTGCCCTAGGACTTAGGCGCAGAGGCTGGCGAGTAAACGGCAGTGACCTGAAAACAGACCGGGAAATTGCAGCACTTGAGCGTGGGATCATCGATACAGCAGGCCTTGATTCAGAGGCAACAATCACTTTTGTAGCTACGCCAGTTATGGAAATCGCATCGGGGATTAAGGCGGCGCTCGAACAAACAGCCGGTCTGGTTACCGACGTAGGCAGTGTCAAGTCGGTTCTCGTCGCTCAGTTTCACGACGAGCGCTACATCGGAAGCCATCCAATGGCAGGTTCAGAACTTGACGGTCTTGATGGCGCAGACCCTGATTTATTCAATGGTGCAGTTTGGATCGTGACGCCGCGCGAGGGTGTCGCAGATGCCAGATTTGCCGAGTTGGCTTCCATCATTCGTGAGCTTGGAGCAGACGTTGTGGCTCTTCCCGCCAAACATCACGATGAACTCGTCGCAACCGTGAGCCATGTACCGCATCTGACCGCAGCGACGTTGATGAATGTGGCGCAAACGCACTCAACAGAGCATGCCGCTGTTCTACGGCTTGCTGCTGGGGGATTTCGCGACATGACACGTATTGCATCTGGAAACCCAAATATCTGGCTGGACATCTGTGAAACCAATAAACCCGCCATAGTTGAGTCTCTTACTGATCTGATTACGGGTCTCGAAAATGTTCGTAGAGTTGTGGCTGAAAGTGATCGCGGTCGATTACTGGAAATATTGACTAATGCACGTAATGCCCGTGCGAGTTTGCCGGCACGTTCTATGACAGCCGAAAATCTCATTGAGGTTCGAATTGCCATCCCGGACAGGGCGGGAGCTGCTGCAGAAGTATTCACGCTGGCAGCCGAACTTGGGGTCAACATCTTCAACTTTGAAATTATTCACTCAGTTGAAGGATCACAAGGAGTATTGGTGGTGGTGGTCGATGCAGCAGTGACCGACCTGCTTCGCGGGGGCTTAGTTGCCCGTGGCTTCAAGCCGTCAGTGGCGCCGCTGACATGAATGCTCGTGTAATACGAACCCGTAACGGCGTAAGCGGGGTTGTGCGAGTACCAGGGTCTAAAAGTATTGCTAATCGTGCCTTGGTTATGGCGGCGTTGGCACCTGGAGTCAGCAAGTTGAGCAATGTTCCGAGTGGTGACGACACAGTGGCCATGGTTGATGCATTAGAACGTCTTGGTCTCAACCCTGAATTTCGCAGTGGTTCTGTTCGCATCGCCGGCCCTCTTGATAGGACCTCTACGAATTCTGTAGCCCTAGATGCGAAACTTGCCGGAACAACCTCGAGATTTCTTACCGCTCTAGCGTCAGTGCGTTGTGGGTCAACCACCATTGATGGGGGAGAACCACTACGTCGTCGACCAAACGTGGCTTTAAGGAACGCGCTGCTCGAATTAGGCGCAGTTATTGAGTCGCCCGTGAATGATGGTTTGCCCGTTACATTGCACGGAAACTTGGATCTCGCAAATGAGGTGACCGTTGATGGCTCCGTCTCGAGTCAGTTCACTAGTGCCTTAATGATGATCGGTTCAGTGATTGAAGGTGGCCTTCGACTAAATCTAAGAGGAGCTTTGGTCTCGCGTTCCTATATCAATCTCACTGCGGCTGTGATGCAACAATTCGGTGTGCAGGTTGTCGCCGATGAAGGTTCCATTTGGGTTGATGGTTCGAAAATTAGAGCATGCGAGCTGGAAATAGAGGCCGATGCATCGTCGGCTTCGTATCCATTGGCGGCAGCAGCAATAAGCGGGGGCTCAGTAGAGGTGCGAGGGCTTGGCAACACCTCGAGCCAAAGTGACGCTTTGTTCGCCGAACTTCTGAAGGACATGGGTTGCGACGTAGCGATCACAAACTCCAGCACTACTGTTAGACGCAATCCGAGCAACTCTCTTCTCGGTATTAGAGCGAATCTCGCTGAGGCTTCGGATTTAGTTCCGTCCCTGGCAACCGTGTGTTGCTTTGCCAACTCGCGAAGTGAAATCACTGGAGTTGGATTTATAAGGAACAAGGAAAGCAATCGCATTGAGGGGCTGGCGGCGCAATTGAATCGCTTTGGCGCCAGCGTTATCCCGACTCCAGATGGCCTAATCATCGAGCCGAGTGCGCTGCATGGGGCCAGCATTGACTCCATGCATGATCACAGGATTGCGATGGCGCTCGCACTGGTGGGCTTGCGGGTCCCGGGTGTTGAGATATTGAATCCCGAGGTTGTCTCCAAGAGCTGGCCTGATTACTGGTCCATGCTCGATGCTCTCTGATTCCTCTGCGAAAAGGGGATGTCAAACTAGGCTTAGTAGGTGTCCACGCCCGTAGTTGTTGTCGCTTTTGATCTTGATGGCACACTCACTGTCCGCGATGCCGTTACGCCTTTTTTTCGCACAGTGGCGGGCACGCGGAAATTCGTCATCGAATCGATGAAGAATTTTCCAGCGCTTGTGTCCGCGTTTGCCAAGCGCGATCGTGATGCGGCTAAGGAAATCGCAGCTAGGGCAATCTTTGGCGGAGTGCCAGAGAATGTGTTGGCAGAACACGGTCAGAATATGGCTCGCAGGATTGCAGGGAGTTGGCTGCGTAATGATGTGCTGGCTCGCCTCCGCTGGCACCAAGAGCAGGGTCATTACACGGTGATTGTTTCAGCCTCATTTGGCGCATATGTGGGCCCTTTGGGTTCGAGGTTGGGAGTGAACCAAGTGCTGGCTACGGAATTTCTTTTTGATGATCGCGGTGTTTGTACCGGCGAGTTAGCCGGAGGTAACTGCAGGGGTAAAGAGAAGGCGCGCAGGTTGAGCAACCATCTTGATGAAACCTTTGACGATTGGGTGTTGTGCTGGGCGTATGGTGACTCAAGCGGCGATGCCGCAATGCTTGCAATGGCAGACAATGCTGTAAACGTATCTCGCACAACTCTTGCGCGCGTTGCGGATCACCTGGTGGCTTGAACATGAAATCAAGCACGTCGATGGCATTACTAAAGGAAGCTCGACCCAAGCAGTGGCTCAAAAATGTTCTCGTGTTTGCTGCACCGGGGGCTGCTGGGATGCTCGACAACGGTCGCCCATTCGCGAAGGCACTTTTAATCTTCATATCTTTTTGTCTTGCTTCGTCGGGTACTTATTTCTGGAATGACATCCTTGACGTGGAAGAGGATCGAAATCACCCAAAAAAGAGCAAACGACCCATTGCGGCTGGTCTGATCACTCTCCCTATTGCCCGAGTGTTGGGTTCGATGTTGCTCGTACTGGGGGTTGTTCTCGCGACGGCGGTGCGCGCGCAAGCTGGTGCCGTAATCCTCGGCTATGTAGTTCTGACACTTTCGTATTCGTCTGTCTGGAAACACATTGCAGTTGTTGATTTGGTTGCTGTGGCATCAGGTTTTGTTTTGCGGGCAGTTGCCGGTGCCACCGGGGTAGACGTGCCAATGTCAACTTGGTTTTTGTTGTGCGCATGCTTTGGTGCATTGTTCATTGTCACTGGCAAGCGATATGCGGAATTGCATGAAATGGGTGATAAAGCCACCACCACTAGGAGCACGTTAAAGGTATACACGCCGAATTATTTGCGATTGGTTTTGGGCATGGCATTGTCCGCAACGATGCTTGCTTATTGCCTATGGGCATTTGAGACGGCCGCTGACTCGACCGCGTCGGTGCCTTGGTATGAGATCACAATCGTTCCTATGGGCATTGCACTTTTGCGTTATCTCCTAGTGATTGAGAACGGTGAAGGAAGTGCGCCTGAAGAGGTTTTTCTTAAAGACCGAATTTTGCAGGCTGTGGGAGTGGTGTGGGCCGTTCTTTTTGCGATTGCGGTTTACGCAAATTAGTCAGCTTTTTGGAAACGCAGTACTTCTGCGTGAAGGTGGGACAGTGTTGCCGTTGCGGTGTTGTCCCATCGAAGGTGCTCAGATCGTTGCAATGCACCTGATGCCAAGTGGTTGCGAAGATCAGCATCAGTTAAAACACGTCGAATGTCTCGTGCGAAATCATCAGAGTTGGCAGAGACCAAACCTGTAACACCATTTATGGTTGCGTCGCGATGACCAGAATTATCAATAACAACAGCCGGCGTTCCACAAGCGCCCGCTTCGGTGATGGTCATTCCCCAGCCTTCAGCTATGGACGCGCTCACCAAAAGCCAGCTTTTCCGATAAAGATTTATCAATTCGTTCGCTTCCAAGCGACCTAACAGATGCAGCCACGGACGATTAGCGGCCAGTTCCTCAAGCATTGTTCTATCGGGTCCATCTCCGACGATATTGAGCACCAAATTAGGCAGATTTTCGCGTACCTTCTCTACGGTTTCAACCAGTAACTGAAATCGTTTGACAGGTGCCAGCCGGCCCACAGCTACCAATGTGGGTTCTGAAGTGATCGCCGTCGATGGGTCAGGACAGTAAAGATCGTCCACCCCAGGGTTCACTACATGAACAAGATTGGGCTTGAAGCCAAGATGTATGAGTTCGTCACGACCCGAGTCGGAGAGCGTTATCACCGGTGTGCGCCTATAGAAATTCGGGGCGATCCGACTCTCTATTAAGTTGCCGACTTGGGCCAGTCCTGGTGGAAGTGATTGTTTCCACATGGGTCCGTGCACGTGATGAAGCCAAACATTGCGCGGCGTACCGGACCAAAGTTGTGAAAACCACGGCACGCCGTTCCAGATCTCGACAACTGCATCTCGAGATTTTTTGCCATTGCGGATTTCGTTGGCAATAGCCGATGGAAATACGCCGTATCTGCCGGAACGCTGAATGACTTGATAGCCATTCCTGGAAAATCTTTGCTCGCGACCAGCGGTCGATGTGCGATGCGTGATTTCAAGACCCGTCGCTGCCCAGCGTCGAAAGACATGGTCGGCGTGTACCTCAGATCCGCCAGCTTCTGGATCGTCTAGATCGCGCCACGCAAACGTGTGGATGCGACTGACGCCCCTCGATAGAAGATCGTCAGCGAGCGCCTGCAATTCCACGCTCTTATTCTAAATAGGTGCCCTTATTGGGACAGGGCACTGGAACTACGCTTGTAGAGGTGTTTGGGTCTGTGTCGTCGGTTGCTACATGAATACAGATCGGAAACTAACTCGGTTGTCTGGATGGGGCAATACCGCGCCAAGTATGTGCCATGTGATCGAAGCATCCGGTGTCGATGCAATCAAGTTGGCAATCAAAGACAGTGACACGCGTGGCGTGATAGCGCGTGGTTTAGGCCGTTCATACGGTGCTCCGGCACAGAACGCCGGTGGAACGGTCCTTCAGATGACAGACCACGGTGATAGTTCCATTGTCCTTGATCGCCAGAATGGTTTGGTCACCGCGGATTCGCGTGTCTCATTGGATCGATTGATGACTGAACTCGTTCCACAAGGATGGTTCGTGCCCGTAACGCCAGGAACTCGGCAGGTCACTGTGGGCGGAGCTATTGCTAGCGACATTCATGGCAAGAATCATCATGTTGATGGCTCATTTGGTGACCATGTGGTCAAACTCACTCTTGTCACTTCTGAAGGCAATGTAATTGAACTCACGCCGCAAGAGACACCGTCTGAGTTCTGGGCAACAGTTGGGGGAATGGGACTCACTGGGGTAATCCTTAACGCCACTTTCAAGATGATTCCAATCACAACTTCTCGCATGCGTGTGGAGACTTCACGTGCCGAAAATCTGTCAGCTTTGATGGCCTCAATGCAGGATGACCGGGACTACCGATATTCCGTGGCGTGGATTGATTTGGTGGCTAAAGGTACGCGTATGGGTCGGGGGGTGCTCACGCGAGGGGACCATGCCACTCCTAACGACCTGGAACCAGTTGATGAGGCGTCAGCACTTGAATTCAATTCCAAAGCGCTGCTTTCGGCACCACCCATATTTCCATCGGGGCTCCTGAATAAGTGGACCGTTTCTGCGTTCAATGAGGTTTGGTATCGGAAGGCGCCAGCTCGGATTCATCAATCAATTGAAACTATTGGTTCGTTCTTCCACCCACTTGATGGTGTCAAGCAGTGGAATCGGCTCTATGGGCGATCCGGATTTGTTCAGTATCAGTTCGTGATTCCTTTTGGCGCCGAGGAGACACTTGAAGCCGTAGTTCATAAATTGTCGGCGGAAAATTGTGCGTCATTTCTTGCGGTTCTCAAATATTTCGGCAAGGCAAATAGGGGCCCCTTAAGTTTCCCAATGGAAGGGTGGACGCTCGCTTTGGATGTGCCCGCCCAGGGAGGCCGCATGGCAGCTGTGTTTGCCGAAGTTGATGAACTCGTATTGCGGGCAGGGGGGCGCCACTACCTCGCAAAGGATGCTCACATCAGACCTGAAGCAGTCGTTCGTGGTTATCCGCGGTTGCAGGAATGGCGCGAGATACAGCGAAATATGGACCCAGATGGTGTTTGGCAATCAGATCTTGCGCGACGTTTACGACTCACTACTAGTTGATAGGAAAATGAAATGGAAAATGGATTGGGAATTCCTCAAACGATTGCCCTGTTTGGTGCCTCTAGTGAGATAGGTCAAGCGGTTGTACGGGAACTCATGCAGATTGGCGTAGCCAATGTCGTACTCGCTGTGCGAGATGAATCTAATGTCGCACAGTTTAAAGATGAGATCCATGGCACGTATCCAGGTGTGAACATTTCAGTGCGTGAATTTGATGCCAATGATTTTGCATCGCACGAACGCCTTGTCACTGGAATTGCATCCGAGTTAGGGGATATCGATTTGGCGGTTGTTGCTTTTGGTGTGCTGGGAGGTGAGCCATGCGAGTCTTTGCTGCCCGTCGATGCGGTACAAGTGGCCCAAGTCAATTACACGGGAACCGTGTCTCTCCTTGGTGCGCTGGCTGGACAGATGCAGCGTCAGAACCACGGCAAAATAGCTTTTCTTTCCTCTGTTGCGGGTGAACGCGTGCGCCGTGGAAATCCGGTCTATGGCTCATCAAAGGCTGGCGCCGATGCATTCGCACAGGGCCTCAGTGACCGCCTTCAGGGCTCTGGGGTGTCATTGTTAATTGTGCGACCAGGATTTGTGGCTTCAAAGATGACAGCGCATCTAAAGCCTGCTCCCTTTGCTACAACCCCTGGCGCAGTAGCCGTAGCCACGGCGAAGGGCTTGAAGGGGGGAAAAAGGATTATCTGGGTGCCAGGACTCTTGCGCGTGGTCTTCAGTGTTTTTCGCCATCTACCGCTGCCGATTTGGCGAAAGGTCGCGGCTAAAGGCTGAGCTAAGAGTGTTCGGTACTGTAAACCGGCCGTCGCTTACCCGAGAAGATGTCTTTCAAGCCCCAGCGAGTCACATTTAGAAGAGCCTCGCGCACAATTGCTTTACTCATCTTTGAGCTGCCCGCTACGCGCTCGCGGAAGATGATTGGAACCTCGACTATTCGTGCATTGTTACGCACCAGGCGATATGTGGTTTCGATCTGAAACGTATAGCCGTCAGATTTCGTAGCGGTCAGGGCATTAGTTCGGACTGTGTCGGTCCGAAACGCTCTAAAGCCGGCTGTGGCGTCATTGATTGCCAGTCCGAGCATGAGAGCGACATACCTGTTGCCCCAACGTGAGAGGCGGAGTCGGTTCTTTGGCCATCCTTCGATACGTCCACCTGGTACGTATCGTGAGCCGATGGCCAGATCAATCCCCATCGAAGCGATGGCCACAAGCTCTGGAAGAACTCGAGGGTCATGAGACAAATCGGCGTCCATCTCGGCCACCACTTCATAACCGTTATCCAATGCGTATTGGAATCCGTGCCGATATGCGTCGCCGAGCCCATTCTTGGTCGGGCGCTCAATAACGGCGACATTGAAATCTGCAGTGTTGAAACCGCGTGCAATATCCCCAGTTCCGTCGGTGCTGGCGTCGTCAATCACCAAAACGTGTATTCCTTTTGCATGATCGCGTACTGCTGACAGCACCGCTGCGATGTTCTCTGCTTCTTGATGTGTGGGGATAACTACGAGCGCTGTCACGTTCTAAACGCTAGTCAGTTTCATGCGTTCGGGTGGCGGTGTTGAGCACTCCAAACATGCATGCAAAGGCAAATGCAAACCAAGTAACGGGTACGAGCGCCAGAAAATGGTTAGGCCAGTCCATACTGGCAGGGATTTCATAGCGGAATTGTTTGTAAAGCACGCCGCAGGCCACTGCCGAAATGGCGATTCCAGGTACGACTGCGCCAATGTGCCGTAACCGTTGTCGGCGCATCGCAATTATGGCGGCAGAGACTCCAAGTGCCGCGCCCCAGCTTCCGAGGAAGATGAGCAGAAAGCCAACCAGAACAATAGAGATGAGGCCCTGCTTCTTTTTTAGATGTGGTGCGACCTGTCGTGGCCGCCTGAACGCCAAGAAAAACATCAACACAAATGCCCCGAAGGAAATCAGTAATGCACGGTTGACCCGTGATTGTGGCGTCCAAGTGATGGAGAGGACGGTCTCGGTCGGGGAGTCAGGAATTAGCCAACCATTTGCGTATCCGTTCACAATGAAAGATTGACCATAGGTACTCGAAGCAGTCGTACTCGCTTGCCATCCATCGTTGATTGATTGATTGAGGCTGACAATGGTGTCCCCGGAATTGGCTGGCACGGTAACTGTGTATGAAGTGTCACTGTTCTTTTCAACCAGTAGTTGTGGTGTTGCCCCCTGAACTGGCTCAAGATCACCGATGGCGATCCGGTCAATATCAATACCTGTATCCCAGCCCTTTGCGGTACGCAGAATGTGTTCACCTGCGTCCAGCGCTGGAACCGAACCGCACAGGACAAGATCGAAAGGTTGACGGTTGTAAAGATGATTGGCATCAAGCACGGGGACCTCAAGGGAAATTGCTTGTCCATCAATGGTCAGGAGGTCGTCTCTGCATCGGGTCTGCTGTTGATAAGGAAGATTTGGTGTGTCATTCAGAATTACCTCAGCGAGGGCCACTGGCATTTCGATGGGGGCACCACTGAAGTAATCCTCAACGAATACCGGATCTGTATCAGTAATTGTGAGGGAACGCAAAACTCCGAAATTGTCAGGGAGCTCTATGTCGACAAAGTTACTTTCGAATTGCACGTCGACTTCGGTGGTCGTGCCCGTGGTGCTTTTGAGCAGTAATCGTGATGGCGTCGAATGGTTCGCATCCTTGACTACATAGACCCGTATCCGGTTGGTAGCAACTGATTCGTCTTTGAAGGTAAGGAATGCGTTGATCTCTGGTGATCGGGCAGCCGTCCATGCCGTATTTAGGTCTCCGTCCATGGTGTTGAGTCCCGCATTCTTAAAAGAACCATAAAGGTGACGAGAAGCGCGTGCTCGAAGTGGATATCCCAGTGCATCAGCGATGGCTGGATCTTCGGCCATCCCACTCAACCTGGCCGTTATGCGCATGTTGGGCGCGAGGGATGCTGGCACTTTGAAGATGCGTTGAATATTTATTTCCGGATCAAAAAAGTTACTTATGGATTGCATGATCCGATCACGGGTGAGTACAACCGTCCATGATGCATCTGGGTGATCGTTTTCTGCGGCGGATAGTGGAAGGCGTATGTACTCAGCGCTCCTGATTCCAGGAATATCAATCTCAGCGAATCCGATTCCCTCGACTCCGGCATAGGAGGGTCGTATTCCAAAACTGTCCTCCAGCACTGTGATTCGCAGCTGCGAGAAAGTGGCAGTCGGAAATTCAATCACTTGTCCTGATTCTTGATAAGAGGATTTATCCAGTTCGATTACCTGTGCATTCGCGTCATCGAATTGAATTTCGATGCGAGTAATTTTTCGGTTGGCAGCACCAACCTGGGGCTGTACGAGTCGGATTTGGTCGGTGGTTACTTCCTTACGGAAGCTAATTTCCAGGTACTCACCCTTTGAAGGCCGAAACACGGCGGAGCGCCAAGCGGTTCGAGGATCGCCATCGAGGGCGTTTTCGGGTCGATCTTCGTTAGTGAAGGAAATCCTGTTGCCATGCCAGCTCGCATCTACGGCTTCGATATCCCCAATAAGTTCCGATACCGATTGGGTCTCGCTTGAAGCAGAGGCGAATGGTTCGAGTCGGCTGTCACTGGGATCGACTCTGGGAACTTCATCGGCCCGTTCCGTGCGTCCCACGTTGAAGCCTACGGAATACCAATGTCTGGCTTGTCGTCTGTTGCTATCTGTAAGGAAGAATCTGGTGGCGGTGTCTTTAGCGGGGTCTGGCGTTGACACGTCGTATAGCCAAGTTGAGCCTGCACCAATAAGTTCCAGTGAAGCGATGTCAATCAGACCCGAGCCATCTCCAAAAACAACTGCAGTAGCACCTGGCTCAGCAGTAGATGCAGATGCCATTTGAAATGAAGTATCGGTGTCAAACAGCGCCACCGTGGGCGCAGTTTTACTTCGCGGCTGGGTCATTGATTGCCCGTCAATTATCAAATTCATCTGATCTGGTTTCAGATCTGGCCCAACAAAGATTGGATTCCATCCGGCATTGGACAGTTCCCACCACACCTGGTCAGCGCGGGGAGTTCGGTATTTTCGATAGTTGAGATCGTTTCGTAGCAGCAACTTGTTCGCATTAACGAGCCGTGAAAATCCGTCAATCATGCTCGGCTCGTAGGATCCGTTTTGAAGTTTTGATTCCAATGCATTTAGAAGATTCGCCGTTGGTTCACTTCCCAGGGGCACGAGTTCGCGCGCAATGATGCTGGCGTCAGTGAGCCCAGGGGACACTGGGTCCACGGTGCCTCCCCATAAATAATTTGGGAAATCTGTTCCTGGGAACTCGTAGACCCGATCATTGTCAGGATCCAACTCAGCGCCTATGTCACTCCAATAGTCCGGAATTTCCTTGTATCGGTACATGCCGGTTATGAGATCACCTGTCAATAATGGAAATCCATTGACTGCAATTAATGTTGCGGCGACCACATGTGTAGCCAGGCGCTGTTTGCCCGTGAACCGGTCTCGGAACCAGACATATGCCGTTGCAAATCCGATTGCCATGCCCATGAGCAATAGCGGTGCTGCTCGTGGGGTGGAGCGCATTGCGAGTCCGGCATCGGTCTCGGTGAACCTTTGAAAGAGCCATCCATATGGTCCGGGGGAGTCTTGTGGCGCGCCGCCAACCGAAACACCAAGACCAACGATCATCAGCAAAATGACATGCAGTCGATATGGGTGCTTGATCCACATCGCCCCTACTAATGAAAGTGCAACAACGGCAAAACTGCATATCAATACGAACGGGTTGGTCATAAATGCGCCCGCGGCCTCTACCCAGCGCCCCATACGATCGTCGCCATAAAAGAACCAATATCCAAGACCGCGCAGAATTTCTTGGGGTAGCGCTGTTTTCATAATGGCTTCGTACGTTTCGGTGAAGCGCAAAATCGGTAACCCGTATCCGCCTTGAACGGACAGCCCAGCAATCCACCAGTAGCAAAGTAGGAAACTCGTTAGCCCACATTTGAGTCCCGTGATCAATACGCGCCGTAATGACGTGCGGCCTGCAAGTAGTTCAGCAATCAGCCATGCCGCTGGCCCGAGGAGCACAAAGATTGGCGTTGATGCATTGAGGCTGGAAATGCAAAGGACGATTAATCCAAATCGGGCGGGCCAGCGCCATCCGCGGGACTCCACGGCGTTCATGGCTACGAGAATCAGCCACGGTGTAGCACTCCATGCCGGAAGCAGACCCGACTGTTTTGACAGATAGTGCAAAAAATATGGCCCAAACGCATAGAGGGCGCCGGCAACAAAAGCTGCTCTTTGATCGAGTCCAATGCGTCGAGAAATGGCACGGGCTCCAAGTGCAGCAATAAACAACAGAGCGGTCCACCAGATGCGCAAGGCGATCCAGTCAGGCACGCGGAGTTGATCCATTAGCCAGTAATACGGTCCCATTGGGAACAGATAGCCCAGATTTTGGTGAGTAACTGTGCCAAGCCCCACATGCGTATCCCAAAGTGAAACGGCTCGGCTTAGAAGTTTGCCTGGATCGGTGTAGAGATAGATCTTGGTGTCAGCAGACATCCAGCCAGGGTGCGTCAAAAAAACCGGAATAGCCGACATGAACAAGAGAAGCAGTTGGTCTCGCTTTGAGCCAAGCCATGCTGGCAATTGAAAACGCCGACTCATCTTGACGCTGAATGATCCTCGATCAACAGCCAATCACCGCCAACGAGTTCTAGCGAGACAAGGTTCTGTGTTCCCGTGTACGCAAGAACGGAAAATCGGTAAGGGAAAAAGTGTAGATGCGGACTGAATGTGACTCTGTAGGGGCGTTGCTTAGGTAGGACGATGATTAAACGACCTGCACAAACACGACGTAGCTCACTTAAAGTGCGTTGAAAATCAGTCACGTGTTCTAAGACGTGAGTACACACGACAGTTGGAAAGGCATTGTCTAAAAATGGAATAGTCGCAGCATCGGCTTCAACCGCGGTGAATCCACTGTGGCTCAGTGAGACGTAAGAGCCTCGCAATGATATGTCAGTAGCAAAAGTTTGATGATCAACCGCGATTTGTTGGGCGAGCCAACCGCGGCCGCAACCGACTTCAAGCACTGGTCCCCGATCAATTGAGGACAACACAGCGGCTGCCGACTCAGGTGAAAGATCGGTATCTCCTTGATGAACTCTTAACTGAGTCTCTTCGTAGTATCGCCGAAATTCAGATGGTGGCATCTCGAATGCCTGATCCTTGAACTGTTCAATGCTGTAGGGGGCATTTTTGAACACGAGTTTTGCCGCCAGTCGGAAAATTACCGAGTCCCGAAGGATCGGGGGCACGCATTGATCAAGAAACGAATTGAGCAGAACTGTGATGCGTCGGCCGATAATCACGTTTCACTCCCAGAACTGGCCGACCACCAACGCGAGATGGAAGTTATGACGGTAACGATTGCGAGGCTCGCAAAAACGATCATGGTTGGCTCAGCTGACATGCGATATCTCGTATTACCGAAGGTGATCGCGCAGGTAAAGAGAGCAACACCTACTGGCGCCAAGAAGATAGCCAAAGTTCGATTTCTCTTACGCAACATGAGGCCACCCGCAATCACAAACGGCAACAACGCAAAATAAGCGGCCCAAGCGCTGATGGCCACCAATCGGGTCCGTCCTTCGGGGAAATGGTCAAGATTGATTTGTTGTAGGGGTCGATACACGCCGATCACGCGACCAAGTCGCAAGAACACTGTCTTGACAGCAGTCTTCTTATTCTCATTGATGTAATCCCATGCTTGGCGACCGATGTCGTTCATGATTTGGCTCTGATCGGCATTAGGAATGCGTTTTTTAGCAATCTCGGTTGCTCTATTTGAACAATCAATCAACCAAAACGCCTGAAACTGCCCACCGTAAGTCTCTGGGCAGTTGGTTGCAGCGAGGGTTATCTGTGCCCCGTTCGACAAAAGAACGGTTTCATCAAAACGGGCAAGGTTATGTAACACCCAGGGCGCAATTGACAGTGCAGCAACGACACCAGCAATTATGAGACTACGCATGAAGCGTACAAAAGAACGCTCAGCGAAACAGATGAAAGCAAGTATCACTCCCAGCAATAGAAGTTCGGCGCGCGAAAGCGCCGCAAAACCAATCGCCAGGCCGAACAGGATGGTGATACGGGTTAGTGACTGACCGGTCTTTGATTGCTCGCGCCATTCAAGTGCGACAATCAACAACGCCAAAACCCCAAGCACCGCCATGGGTTCGGACATGATCATCTTTGACCATCCCCACATTGCTGGATGAGCGGCCCCGACCAGTGCAGCAATGACACCTACTCGAGGGCCACCGATGCGTCTTCCGATGTTTGCAAACAGGGGCACGGCAGCGACTGCTACGAGAACAGTTGCAACCTGATGCGCAAAGATCGACTTGAGCCCAACCAAAGACCAAAGAGCCAAGTAGGCGATATAGCTAGGTGGATGATCTGCTGCCTCAATGACTGCGCCACTGACTCGGTAGTGAAGAGGATTAATCCATCCTTTACCTTCTACTAAGAGGTTCGCGCTGTAGTGGTAGAAGTAGCCATCTCCCCACAATTCGCGTTTGGCGGCGAGGGCGAGCAGCACGAGTCCGAAAACCAAACTGAGACCACATGCCCCAATTATCCATTGTCGGTATCGCGCCTCGGTCACGATTTCTCCCGCGGTGAGATTTTGAACGTCAATCCCAGCAACACTGCGGCAAAACTCCGGGCTATGTACTGGATCGATTTAATTGGCGATGCCGATGATTGTCCGTGCTGACGATCATCCATGGGTGTTGGAACTTCACTCACCGTATAGCCATTTGAAGCGGCAACTAAACAGGCCTCAAATGAATCACCGAGAAAATTTGCTGGAAAAGAACGAGCGAATTCTGAAAGCAAAGGCTCACTGACGCATTTAAAGCCTGAGGTGGTGTCGAGCACTGTGACGCTGGCCTTTTGCCTCACCATCCATGACAACAACCGCATGACGAGGCGGCGGTGACCAGGGATACTCATTGATTGCGGGTCGCTGTCACGAAAACGGCTCCCGATAACCAGATCAAATTGACCATCCCGCGCCTGTTGAACCAGCACGGAAATAAGTGTTGCGCGGTGCTGTCCATCAGCGTCGCATTGAACCACGCGTTGATAGCCGTGTTCGACTGCATATTTGTATCCGGTGCGAAGCGCTGCGCCCACGCCCAGGTTTGTGGCGTGTGAAGCGACGATGGATCCGGAACGTAACGCCACTTCACGAGTGTTGTCTTTGCTTCCATCGTCTATCACTAAACAAGCCCAACCTTCGCTCTTTACGGAGGCGATGACTCGAGCTATAGACAGCGATTCGTTGTAAGCGGGTATCACAACCAACGTGTCGGCGGTGGCGGTCACGATGGTTCACCATTCTTTGGTTGCGATGAGCTGTTCAGAGCTTCGCGTTCAATGACGTCGCGAAGTTGGCGTTGGAGACCAGACACACTGATGCTCAATTGGATGGCAATGCCAACCAACACGACGACGGCTCCAACCAGCAAAACAGCCGTTGGTGTCATGCCGGCGATCTCGCCCAAACCAGGAACTAATCCCGCGAAGAGGGAGCCGATGATCACTAGAAGCCCAATGAAGATCCAACCGAGTGCATACCGCACTGTGACGAGTTGTCTTCGAGCCACAAGAATCACAAGAGCCACGAGTGCTAGGCCCGCCCCAGCCATAACGAAAGCTTGTTTGGCAGTAGTGGAAAGTGCAATCACTTGGAAAACCTTCGAGCGAGTGGTTCTTCAAGTAAACGATAATTCGCCGCGGCAATCAGCAGGGTCGCGGCGGTTGTAACTATGAGTCGTCCGAGGAAATTGCCGTCAAAGAGTTCCCAGGGCATCACCCGGAATGAGAATTCGCCGGCGAAGAGCAATTCATGCCAAAGGTACACGCCATAGGAGATCAGTCCGATCCCCGCGATTGGTCGCAATGCAAAAAAGCGATGTAAAACAGTTCGACCATCTAAACCGAGAGCGAACGGCGCGACGACCAGAAGCGATATCAAGCCGTACAACGTTTGGCGAAGGATCATCCTCAAGAAGCCGTCTTGCTCTAGACCCACCTTGAAATTGAATTGGGTACACGTCACTACGAAGATTGCGACGGCCGTTCCAAAAAACCATAAGGCCTTTTCAGACACATAGGTCGCGATGGATTTAATCTCAGTGTTGTGCTTTGTCCAACTTGCGATTACAGCAAGGGCCATTCCTAGGGCGAAAAGATCCATCATGGAGGGCAGCCAGTGCCAGATGGTATTGGAGTACCAAGGATTCCAAATTCTCACCGCTAAGCGGAATACAAAACTCGCTCCGTATATCAGCGCGAGAACCAAAATGATCTTTATCGCAAAGCGATTTGTGGATTTATCGCGACAGCGTCTCGAAATAAATCGGGCAAACAATGGTAAGACGAAGTAGAAACTGACTTCGGTAGCAAGGCTCCACGCCTGGGTTAGGCCGGCAATCGCATGGTCTGGATGGTAGATCTGCACTAATGGCACGGCGACTATAAAGCCCACGATTCCGCCTACCTGCACCGCACCGATGATCAACATCACGACAAGAGCAAACACATATGACGGATAAATACGCCAGAATCGACGATTCCAGAACCGTCGATTTTCGATGATTGGGCGCCCTTCAAACATGGCATCGACCATGGGTTTAAAAAGAAGGAAACCAGAAAGCACAAAAAAGATCGCAACTCCGACGTCCATGCGAGCGAAAAAGACACCCCACTTGCTATTCAATGTGGTGCCAGCAGCGAAACCCACATGATGCAAGACCACAAGATAAGCGGCCATCGCTCTAACACCGTCAAGGCATGCGAACCGGATTTTCGTGGTTTGAGCCTCAAGCATCGGTGTATTCACCCCCAGCGAGATTACCAGTACGCCTTGAGCGCTGAGCAGATTCGCGCCATGTGATCCAGACAATGATAAGAACGGCAAGAATCAGACGTTTGTGGACATTCTCAGCATGGATTGGCCAAGCAGAACCCGGGACTGGATCACGCCGGATATATCGGACAACCACAGTGAGTAAGAGCCCAGAAAGCCATACAGAGGCTGCCAAAGAAACCCAGTGAACTCGAGTGCGCAGAAATTTCGTACGCAACAGACCCGCAATGAAAAATACGACCAAAGCGTGCGCAAAGCCGATGAATCCAAGCGCGAGAAGAATTGCAAACAGATCAATGGTGTTATCCGAGGTTGCAGAGACGGCAGTGCTGGTCTGCACAGGTATCGACCGTTTTCGCGCCCTAATCAAAACACCTAAACAGAAGACGATGGACAAGAGGCTTATGGCAATACCGAGCTGAATGAGACGCTGTGGTTTGAATTCCAGGCGGAAACTGTTTGGGACCTCACTATCGACCAGCCAGCCATTGAATCCGCCGTCAACTGAGAGGTGCTCGCCAAGATCTTCGGAATTCGACCAGGCGTCGTTGAATGACTCTGTAAAGACGACAACGCAGTTGCTCTGGCACTCAAGCCCATTAATACTGCGTCTTGTGTTGGTGCCTTCGATGTTCAGTGCGATTGAATTGTTGGGGTCCGGTGGAACATCGCCGATTTGGACGTAATTGACCACCAAGCCGGAGTCTCGACCAGAAGTTGTGAGTCGGTTTTCGCCAGCCATCAAATTGATGTCCCCGCAGGAGCTTGCTTGTATTGGAAGACCACGCAATAGATCGCTCGCGGTGGCGCTCAAAGAGACTTTCACGGACTGCCCGTTTAGTTCGATGAATTCAGCACCGCAGTCAAGATTCACATCACGGGCAGTTCGCGATTCAACGCCTGGACCACTGATTTCCGAAATTCCGAATCCAAGCCTCAAGGGTTGGCCTGTACGTCGATCTGTATAAGTTTCGAGGTCATATTTTGAAGCTGTGATTGTGATGAAGTCGCCGGATGAGTACTCCATGTCAATCTGGGCTACGCCTTCTTGATCCACTTGGAATTTCTTTGAACGACCCCCGATAGTGACTTCAAGTTCACGTATTGCCGAGAGCGAAGTGTCGGTTGTTATCTCGAGCCTTTGGCCATCTTGGGCTGCGCGGATTGAGAGCTCGGGTCGAATCGCATTTGAATTGGCAAGTATGCCATTGCGTGTTTTCCACGACGTACCCAAATCCCCGTCAGTAGCAGCCCAAGCTGCGCTGAGGGGATCACCTACAAGGTGATCATTGGCAGTGGTGGTAAATCCAAAAAGTGCAGCTAGGGACTCATCAGTGGCGCGCGGATCAAGACCGAATGACAATGTCAATGGAGCGACCAGAGATTTCGGCACGTTGAATATTCGATCCATATACGGCTCTGGATCGGAGCGCCATGTGTCGGTCCCCCTGATTCGTAATCGCTCAAACACGTACACGAGTTTTTCCGTTGATGAAATCATCGAGACAAGGCGTGATGGAACTTGTACAACTTCACGAGTGGGACCAAGGCCGGTGATGATTTCCGCAAAGCCCACCCCATGTGATTTCTCTCCATAGCGACCGGGCACTACTTCGACATCCTTGATACGAATTGAGACTTCTTGAACACTGGTTCCCAGATCGATTCGCTGTCCACCTATCGTTCTACTTGTGGGCCCCAAATCAACTAGAAGCGGTTCTCTGCCTGGGCTCGAAATCTCAACTTGACTAATCCAGCGCAATTCAGTGCGACCCATTGGTTGCACTAGTGAAACCGAGCTAAACGAATCGTTAGCCGAAACTGTTATTTGCTCATCAATCGGGTTTCCGCCTTCTCCCACTCTCCAAGCCGTTAGTGGGTCTCCGTCAAGTGACATCGCGGGTCGCGATTCAGGGAAATATTTCAAACCGTTGCCATACCCTGAGGCGGTGGCGCGCGTGGGTCCAAGGAAACGAACCAGGGTTTGCGTATCTGGTGTCTGCACTCCTTTTGCGAAGATTTCGAGGCGCGCGTCACTAGCTGGGGGTCGTTCCACAATGGCGGTCCCATCGGCTGACTCTGTGGCACCACGAGAATCACGTGAACCACTCCATTGCCGTGCTTGTGAGCGATTGGAGTCCGTCACGATGAATATGGAACTGCGATCGAGGATTTTGGCTAACTCTGCATCATTCAAATTGGATGCGTAGAGGATTGCTTCATTGCCAGAGATTGCACCTAGTGATGCTGCGCTGACGATCCCATCACCAGATCCGTCGAATATCACAAGTGTTTCTTTAAGTTGTGCAAGGCTTCCAGGCTGTTTGAGAGTAAAGACGTGGGTTCCACCACTATTTATAAGTTGGTCAAGATCGCTGGCTTGCATGAAGAGGGACCGAAGTTCTTCAGGGGTGACCGTGTTGTACTGCTCACTCTTGTGATCCATGGATAGCCAAATATCGCTGGCTCCAAGCAGGCGTGACAGCGGCGCAATTGCGCGGGGCGTCATTGTTCCGGTTTGTAATGCATCATCAAATGCGTAGAAGAGGTCCATGGCTGAATTCCCGCCCAGCGGAAGTAAATCTCGCGTCAGAAGCGGTTGGTCAAGAATTCCGATCTGGGGTGGATCCATCGTGTACCCCCAGTCGTAGATGCCAAACTCTGCACCTGGGAATGCGAGAACGCGTCCTCGGTGTCCTAGGGCATTGAGTTGAGATGCGGCTTCAAGAAAATCTTCTGGAAGGTTCTCGTTGCGTCGCATCTCATTGTCAAAGAGGCTTCCCGTGCGGATGGGAGCGAAGTTAAAAAGAATTAAGCCTGAAATTGCCAGACCTGCCAGCGTTTGCAATCGCAACGTGTGTCTGAGTTTTTCCAATAAGAGTGCGAGTCCGATAGCTAAACCGAGAAGCATCAACGGGGCAGCGCGTGTGCTGCTTCGTAACGCCAATGCGATGAAGGACTCGGTGTTTTCCGCAAGTGGGCGCATGATTAGAGCTGAATCTTCAATGGGATGAACCCCAACTGCGAGAACCAAGCCAGCAAAGACAAACGCGCCTGCATACTGGGACGGCTGCGTGCGAGACACGGAAATTCCCAACATTGCAAGCGCCACCAGAGCAAAGCCGCTAACCAATAGCCAGTGGTTTGCCATGAATTGAATCGTGGACGATGTAGCAATTGCTGTGTGGGCATTTATGTAGTTGAGCCAATGACCCATTCCACGCAACACCTCGGATGAAGTGGATGTCCGAGACACGGCCTCGACTGATTCCGAAAATGAAAGTACACGTGAGCCATGGCTTGCCTGAGTGATGAGAGCGGAAATCCACCAACTGGAAATAGCAACACACAGCACTGAAACACGTGATGCAAAACCAAACATGGTCCGACTTGTGATTTCACCAGTACGTCGTAATAACAACAAGACGATTACTGGTCCAGGAGCGATCATTATGAGTGCCGTGGCGTTTATGCCCCCTACTGAAAGCACAATCAGGGCCAGAATCGCGGGTAGGCGCCATTGATAAAGACGCGTGGAGTCGGCTGGTGGATTTTGTAGATCCAACGTTGATGCAATCAGGTGACCGAGACCCGCCCAGGGGAGAAGCAATACGGACGAGCGTGTCAGGTAGCTCAAAACAAAAGGAGTGAGCATGTACGACATCGCGCCGATCACGCTGCTGAATCGCGAAAGTCCAAACCTTTGACAGCAGCGCCAAACCCCCCATCCGGCGATAAAGAACAGCGAGCCAATCCAGAGTCGCTGAGCGATCCAAAATGGCATATTCATTGTGTCTGCGAGCCAAAAATAGGGACCCGACGGCCAGAGATAGCCGATGTTCTGGTGCGGTACGTAGCCAGCGAACAGACGAGAGTCCCATGCGGTCGCCGCGTTTCGCAATAAGTCGGAAGGGGCAGTGCCTAGGTACAACTTGGTATCTGTAAATACCTTCCCGTACTGGACAAAGAGCACCGGCAAGTACGCAAGTGAAGCGATCGCCAATAAAGGCGAGTGTCGATGTAAGCGTTTGATCACGGCACTGCCGACACAACGCCGTACATGCCCACAACGGTGACCAGTCCTGCGGCGAGTGTGACTATCACCAATTCCCACCACGGCGTGTCTTCGTCACTGAACATCGCTCCGGCCGAGATAAACAGCGGGAATGCGGTGAATACGAATCTGGGTCGCGCAGTGACAGTCTCTGGAAGCAACATCAAAAAGAGAATCCCCAAGCTGTAAGCGAGCATTGGTGCTGGAATCCTGTGGCGCCATGCACTCCACAGCAGTATTCCAATTGCAACCAAAGATGCCGCGGTAAGCACATTTGTGGGTGAAGACAGTGGGTGCAAAAGGAACTCAACAGTGTTGGACACTGCTGCGCCACCAAAACTTGTGCCTTCACGCCATGCTTCACTTTGGACACGAAACCATGGGAGATTCTCGCCAGTGTGCTGGCGAAGAAAAATCATGAAACCAATGAACCCGACTGGTGCTAGCACTACGGCAATGAGGGATTTCCAGTCCCGTTTGTTTCGAATGGCAAAAAATGCTGCAACAATGCACGCGAGCACAAGGGCGAGCCCATTGGGTCGGGTTGCGGTGCCGATCGCAGCCAGAAGGCCTGCAACTAACCAGCGCTCGCGATGGAGAGCCCAAAGACACGCAGCCGCAACAGCCAGTAGAAGGGCTTCTGAATACACATAAGACAACACGAAGCTGCCTGGAAACAAGCACAGCAGAATCACCGCATGTCTAGCGGGCCCTGCGCCAAACAGTTGTAATGCGATGTAGCCAAAGATCGCCACGAATACGGCGCCTAAAACAATGTTGACTAAGACGCCCGTGGTGGTGGGTCCTCCTGGAAGAATCTTGTCCACCAAGCGCACCAAGGTCGGATAAGCAGGAAAGAAAGCGGCACGCGCAGGTGCCATGTCATACGTGACACCCTCTGGGATGAAATGCGGATATCCATCTGAGACGATGCGCAGATACCAGTTTCCGTCCCAGGCTCCAAACACGGACGCGATTAGATCTGAGCCGGATGGAAAGACTTTGCGTGCAAATGGTGCGTCACCAGTTATGCATTTACCGACAATTTTTGACTTCTCACAAAATTCAAGATTCCACCTGTTGCGCACTACCTGCTCTGCAGCAACCAGCCCTGCTCCGACCACAGTAAGTAGCCGTGACAAGACATATGCAACGAGACCATGAATTACAAGGCGTCGACGCTGCACATCGAGAGCCTTGAATTTGAGCATGACGCGATTGTCTGAAATAAGTGTCATGAGCTCCGACTACTTCTGGGGACCAAACGAAATTACCAAAGGAAATCCTGCTCTTTTGGGCATCAAAAGCGTCGGATATCCATAGTTGGCAATCCAGGTGATTTACGCGGGGGAGAAGAAGCGTGATGCAGGATCGAATCAATGACAAGCCACCTGTAAGGGCGATAAGGCTCCAGTAGCTCCAACATTTCCGCATCAGTTCCCCGGTGACGGCCGGTTAGGGCAAAGACAACGTGGTGACACAGATGGAAATCGCCGACTGAGACTGCATCAAGCCATCCATGGGAGCGTCGTAGAGCCTCACTGATGGTCCAGGGTCCGATGCCGTTCATACTGATGAGCATTCGGTAGGCATCTTCGACGCTCTGAGCATCCGCTTTGTAAATGGCTTCTTGAGCGTCTGCGAGGGAGAGCAAGGTTCTGGCTCGTGCTTTCTCGATTCCCAGTCTGTGAAACTCGGCAAAAGACACTTTGCTCAAAGTTTCAGGTTCGATGTATCCATGACAGAAATCGTGCAATCGTCTCCATTGAGCGGATGCTTCTTTGCTGGTGATGCGCTGGCCCAATACGGCTGGAATTAACTCGGACCACAGATCTCCACTTTGAGGATGAAAAAGTTTCGCATCTTGTTTGATCCACGTTGCTAACGATGAGTCTTCTGGCAAAAGCGAGATGATCTTATTGATTCCAGTTTGAGCCTCTGTGATCGGGGGATGAACAATTGCCCGGTGACTCGGGGCCAACGACGAAGTGATAGTCAAGTCGTCAATGCCAGGCTCATTCGACCAACTGATTCTTAAATCGCCTCTGGCACCGTAATTTCGTATGTAATTCTCTGCGCTCAGAGAGGCGATCGGATCCAAGGCATGGTGAAAAAGACGTTTGTACGATCCGTAATAGTCGGGCAGGCGAAACCCCGGTTTGTCTTGTTCAGCCAAGAGGGTGATGGCAGGCGACGAGATGACCTAGCGAAGTCTCAGTCAATTGAGGTTGTTCTGATCTGCAGATATCTGTGGCAGACGGACACCGCGGATGAAAGCGGCACCCACTAGGAGGGTCAATTGGTGAGGGTGGCTCACCAATCACTTCGGCAGCGAGAGTTTGAATCGTTGGATCAGGTACCGGAATTGAATCAATCAAAAGCTTTGTGTACGGATGTCTGGGCTTGCTGTAGATCGCCTCAGACGGCGCCATTTCACAAATTTGCCCCAAATACATCACAGCGACACGATCACTGATGTTTTTGACGACAGCCAGATCGTGGGCAATAAAAATCAGGGTCAATTTGAATTGCTTCTTCAAACTTTCTAAGAGGTTCAGAACTTGAGCTTGAACGCTCACATCCAACGCAGACACGGGTTCATCACAAATCAGCAACCTCGGATCGAGCATCAGGGCCCGAGCAATGGAGATTCGCTGGCACTGGCCGCCCGAAAATTGGTGAGGCTTGCTTTCGGCGGCTCTTTGAGGGTCAATGCCCACGAGCTCAAGTGTGCGATCCACCTTTGCGTAAATCTCTTCAGCTGTTCCACGTTTCCATATGAAGAGAGGTTCGGCAACAATGTCGCGAACACTGCGTCTTGGATTCAATGATGAAATTGGATCTTGGAAAATCATCTGCATCTGGGTACGTACTTCACGCAGTTCAGAGCCCGATAGGCCCGCAAGGGACACGCCATTGAAAACGACGTCACCTGAGGTCGATTTGACCAATTGCATGATGGCGCGTCCAGTTGTGCTCTTCCCGCAGCCGCTTTCGCCGACCACTCCAAGCGTCTCGCCTTCATTCACTGTGAAACTTATGTCCGAAACAGCATGAACTTTCTCGCCGCGGTTTCCGGTGGAGAATTCCACCACAAGATTCTTGACTTCAAGCATGAGCCACCCCAGCCTTGCCACGGATACCTACCGGATGCCAGCATGCAAATGAATGCCCCGGATCACCGTCAGTCTGAAGAACAGGCTCCTCGACCCGACATTGATCCGTCGCATAATCGCAACGTGGTGCAAATTTGCAACCAGGTGGCGGATTTACCAGATCTGGTGGGCGACCTGGGATCACCGTGAGCTCCGTATGACTGGGATTCTTCAGATTGGGAATACTGTCAAACAAAGCCTTGGTATACGGATGGCGCATGTTGGCAAAAAGCGCAGATGTGCTTGCTGTTTCCATGATCCTTCCGCCGTACATCACGGCAACTCGATCAGTGTTTGAAGCAACAACGCCAAGATCGTGGGTCACGAGAATCATTGACATGTTTCGTTCAGCGCGCTGCACCGCGAGGAGGCGCAAAATCTGTGCCTGAACGGTGACATCTAGCGCGGTAGTGGGTTCATCGGCGAGAAGTAGAGACGGACCACATGCAAGTGCAATAGCAATCATGATTCTTTGTCGCATTCCACCTGACATTTGATGTGGATAATCATCAAAACGCTTGCCGGGCTCAGGAATTCCAACATCGGTTAAAAGCTTGAGAGCAATTTGTTTGGCGTTATCTCGGTCAACATTCATGTGATGAATCATGTGTTCGGTGACTTGACGTCCGATTTTGATTACAGGATTCAATGCGGTCATGGGATCTTGGAAGACCATTGCAATCTGTGCGCCCCAATAATCACGTAGATGGTCCGAATCCATGGCCGTGAGTTCTTCACCGTTGAAGAAGATCTTTCCTGTTCGTAAAGTTGCGCGTGGTGGGAGCAGACCCATGATGGACCGCGCCAACACGGTCTTTCCTGAGCCAGATTCACCGACAATTCCAAGTGATTCCCCACGGGCTAGCGAGAGACTCACTCCATCAACGGCGCGCACGATGCCACGCCCTGTCTTAAACGAAGTGTGTAGATCTTCTATGCGCAGAAATGCTTCGCCGCTCACAACTTCGACTCCTTGCCTTCGGCTATCTGGCGAATGCGGTCAACTATCAAGTTGAGCGATAGCACCGTGGAAAACATGACGAAAGCTGGAATAAAAGAGATATGCCAAATGCCCTCAAGGGTTAGTGGCTTACGACCGTCATTAATCATCGAACCCCACGAAGGTTTTGGATCCGGAACCGATAGCCCGAGGAATGCGAGTCCACCTTCTGCAACAATCGCAACTGCTGTTACAACGAGGGCATAGGCACTCAGGGGTAAGAAAATATTCGGCAAGATTTCACGTCGCAGAATTCGAAATCGCGATGCCCCCAAGGAGCGTGCAGCTAGGACGTATTCGCGCTGGGACGCAGCAAGCGTGTTGGCATATGAAATCCTCGCAAACGAAGGGATTGCAACGATTGCAATTGCAACCACGATGTTTTGTAGATCCTGTCCCAGGAAGGCAACGATTGCGATCACCAATATGAGTGCTGGGAAAGCCAGTAACGAGCCAACAATGGTCATTAGAAATGTCTCTGTGCGACCCCGAAGGTAGCCAGAGAGCATTCCAAGCGAGCCTCCGATCACCATGGCCACAAGCACTGAAACGATGCCCACCGCAAGAGCTACACGGCCGCCCCAAATGAGTCGACTCAACATGTCTCGACCGAGCTCGTCGGTACCGAGCCAGTGGTCACCTGATGGACCTTGGCCTGGGATACGTGGAGATGGAGTCTCCTTAACTGTTTCCCATGAACGATCCCAGGGCTTTAACTTAAAACCAGGAATTGGAATTATCGGATCGACAGCCACTAGACGTTTTTCAGTAGCTACTTCTGATGGGGTGCCTGACGTTGGGGTGGTAGTGGTGCTGCCGGGAACTGTGGTTGAGGTGGCTGGCGCTGAGGTAGTCGCAGTTTCGCCTCCGCCAAGATTTGTCACGCCTCCTGGATTCTGCGTGTTACCAGTCGGCAGGGTTGTGGTGCTTGACGCAGATGTGGGCTTTACGACCGGAAGTTCTTTTAACTCCACACGCATTGTCAGCAGGGGAGCAGCTAGGGAAAGAAAAACCACCGCGCATAGCCAAACAAGTGGAACGTAGAACGCGATCTTGTCCTTGCGTGAAAGATCTCGTGTAAGAGTCGAAATCCGCAGCTTCACCTTGAAGTTCCTCGGCGAATTCGTGGATCAAGGAATGAATACAGAATGTCGACCAAGAAGTTGGCCACCACGTAGAACATCGAGATCACAAAGACAAGGCTGAGAATTACTTGGTATTCACGCTCGGCTACGGCTTGAACCAAAGCACCACCGACTCCTGGTATGGCCATGAATTGCTCGATAATTACGGCGCCACCGATGAGTGCCCCGATATTGATGCCCGCGATGGTGAGAAGCGCGAATGATGATGGGCGCAGGGCGTGGCGGAAAAGCACGCGACGCGACGAAATTCCCTTAGCTTTGGCCATGAGGATGTAGTCCTCTTTCAGGGTTGAGATCATCTCGGCACGTAGTAACCGTGTGTAGACCGCTGCGAGACCCAATCCAAGCGAGAGCACCGGGATGATCATCGACTTCAGATTTTCACTTAAGTCTTCAGTTAATCGGGTGTAGCCAGAACTAGGTAACCATCCAAGCTTCACAGAAAAAATGAACACGAGGATGAGGGCAATCACAAAAGTTGGTAAGGCGAGCATCGCAAATGAAAAACCCGTAACAGATTTATCGGCGAACCTGTCTTCTTTATGCGCACTCAAGATGCCCGCGGGGATGGCAACAAGCAGAGCAAATATTTGCGTCAAGAGCATTATCTCCAGCGTTACGGGTAAACGCTCTTTCAATATGCGATTCGTTGAGATCCCAGCGGAGTTAACCCCGATTTTGTTTCCGAGATCTCCAGAGAAGACGCCTTTGGCCCAGTTGAAATACCGCACAGGGAATGGGTCATTGAGACCGAGTTCTTCACGAACGACTTCGATCTGGGCTCGACCCTCTTCCGTTTGAGAGTTGTAGGCAGGCCCCAAGACACTGACGACCGGATCACCCGGGATCAGCTGAGTTAATAGGAAGGTGAAGAAGGAGACCAAGATGACCGTGGCCACCAAACTCACCAACTTGGTTGTAAGACGCAAGGTTTTTCCTACTGGATCAGCGACCCCGGGTTAGCGATCAGGACTTCAAGAAGATGTATGCCAACTTGATTGCTCCGAGGGCATTGCCTTCCGGAGTTGGTAGTCCAGCGACTTTGTCACCGTTGTAGATGTTGCCAAACAAGTCGTAGAGAGTGGTGATGGCAGGCACTTCGTCAGCCACGATCTTTGCAGCAGCGAAGTACGCAGCTTTACGGGCTTCGAAGTCAGCTGTGCTTGCACCCTCTGCGAGAAGCGAGTCAACCTCAGCATTTGAGTAGAACGTGAGGTTGGAGCTTTCATCGGTACCCACAGTTGAGCGCCACTGATCGGGCTCAATGAATTGGCCCGTACGGAAGCATGCCGCCTGGTAGTCGCCCTTCTTTGAGAACATTCGCGCTACGTAAGCACCCTGTTCTTGGGTCTTTAGGGTGACGGTTACTCCCACTGCTTCCCAGTTCTCCTTGACAACCTGTAGCAACAGGTCTGCTTCAGGAGTGCTGATGCATTCAAGGACGATGTTTACCGGCTTACCGTATTCCTCAATGAGGGCTTTGGCTTTGGCCGGATCGTATGAAGGCTGCTGAGCATCCGGGTTGAAGTATGGGCTTGATGGCGCAAACGCCGAGAGCGAAATCTGACGCGCACTCTTGTATCCAACGTCATTCATTTCCTGACGATTGGTTGCATAGGCAAGAGCTTGACGCACCCTCACGTCATTAGTGGGCTCGGCTTTGGTGTTGAACAAGATCACAGTTGAAGACGATCCACTGACTTTTTGAACCGCGAAATTCTTTTCCTCAGCGGCAACAACAGTTGAAGTATCGGCTGTTTGGATCAGATCAACGTCACCGGCGGAAAGTGCCTGTAGGCGCTCTGCCGAGTCCGGAATCGGAAGGAAGTTGATGCCGTCTAGGTACGGCAAGGTGTTGCCGGCGTCGTCTTTCTTCCAGTAGTTCGGATTCTTTTTAACGACTACGCGTCCGCCAGCTTCGAAGGTCTCGACCATGAATGGTCCTGAACCCACCGGGTTGAGACCAAAGTTGGCTCCCGCGGCGGCCACGGCGGTGGGCGAGGGGATGTAGCCCATTGTTCCCGCGATGTCATTAATGAATGCGATGTATGGCTTTGCCATGGTCCAAACCACGGTTAGGTCGTCCTGCGCAACTGGGAGACCATGCTCGGTTGCAGTTTTGGCCCAGTTGCTCTTCGATGCTGGATCAATCATTCGCGCCCAGTGAGCAACGACAGCATCAGCGTTAAGTGGGGTGCCGTCATGGAAAGTGACACCTTCGTTGAGAACCACTGTCCAGGTCATCAGGTCGTCCGAAGCAGTGACCGACTTAGCGAGATACGGAGCAAAGTTGCCCTCGTCGTCGAAGCTAACGAGCTTGTCATAAATAGACAGCGCAACATCGTGGTCCGCGGGCTGTGCCAGCGCGGCAATCGGATCCAGAGTTGAGATTGCGGATTCCAGACCCACATTCAGAGTTCCACCCATCTGGGGTGTCTCTTCAACTGGAGCTGTCGTCTCTGTTGACTCACTCGCAGTGGTTGAAGTGTCTGATGAACTGTCGTCGCTGCACGCCGCAGCGAACAATCCAAAACTAAGAGCAAGTGCTCCAGCAATTAGGCCTTTATTGAAGCCTTTTCTTGCTTTCTTCATGGTTCCCCCCTTTAGGTCGGAAACGACCAAGCCGTAACGCGACACCTAAGACAATATCCCACAGTCTGACCCCGATATGACAGTGGGTCAATGGCCCAACAAGTGGGTTCAATGAATTAGTTTCGTGCCATGAGTTCTGAGCGCGAGATCTTGACCTGGGACATTTTCGGGTCTGCTAGCCGTGAATTGGCGAGCCAGATAGCCGAAAATTACGAGCCGGACATGATTCTGGCCATAGCACGCGGGGGACTACTCATAGCAGGGGCCCTTGGTTATGCATTGTCGGTAAAGAACACCTACACCATGAATGTGGAGTTCTACACGGGCGTGGACGAGCGGCTGCCCGTACCAATGATCCTGCCGCCAGTTCCGGACTTCAATGCGGTACAGAATTCAAAGATCCTGATTGTTGACGATGTGGCAGATACGGGTCACACTCTGGCCAAGGTACTGGAGTTCTGTTCAGGCAAGGTCGGAGAGGCACGAACCGCTGTTCTATATGAGAAGCCCGCTTCGGTGGTGAAATGCGATTTCGTTTGGAAGCGAACTGATCGTTGGATCAATTTCTGTTGGAGCGATAAGGACCCGGTGGCCAAGCGCGAATGGAACGTCAAGGACGCTTAGTTGCTAATCGTTCTGGATGTTTACGTCGAGGAAAGAATTATCGATCAAATCATCAACTGCTAGATCCTCTGGGACTTCTTTTCCGAGATCGCGAAATATTGGTGCTGCTGCGTCAATTATTTTTTGAACACGTGCTTCGTCCATCTCACCAAAAGTGCCGTCGCCCCAACTCACAATGCCTCGCTCAATCTGCTGCTTGACCGAGTAGAGGCCGAGTTCACGGTCATAGCTCCACCAACTGTCATATGTTTTGTTGGCCTCAACTATTAAGTCCACTGCTCGAGTCGGTGAATTCATAAAATCAATCTGTGCAGTCTGAAGAATAGGTACAAGTTCTTCGAGGCAGCCTGAAAGGGTTTCGAGTTGATCTGCACGTACTGCAAGAGTCTCAGGGTAGATCGGCCAGCCGAGGTCGTAGAGAGATTCGAATGCGACTTCAATACCAAATTGGTCCATGTACTGGTACGGCTCAGTGGTGCCGAATCCTTGGTGAATCACATCGCGCGTTGCAATTTGTAAGTCGCCTTTGTAGTTGAGGTCAAGTTTGTCTTCGGGAATTAATCCCTCTGCGACTAGGTATTCCACGAATGCAAGACGGCCAAAAACGGACACGGTATCGATCTCTTGCAACGCTTCAGCGAGAGTTTCAATGCCAGGATGCTTTGTTGCGTCCCACATAAAGCCGAGCGGGCTCTTATTCAATGGCGCGAATACCGAAATGGTGGGAGTGTCAGCGGAGTCGCGAACAGACGAGTCTGTATTGATGAATCCAAACGTCATGGTGTCGTCGTCGTACATCACTGCAGATACGCTGCGACCCCCTGTAAATTCACCACCCGCATAAATTTGGACATCGACCCCGGTATCAGTGTCGCGATCCATCAACGAGCCCCGAACGGATGCGGAATCTTTGTCAATCTCGTAATCACTCCCAAGGAGCTGGTACACGCCACCGTGCTCTGCTTCAGGAAACCAATCGGTTTGAATCTTGATCACTGATGGGCAAATCTCAACAAGGGACCCCGTTGCAACAACATCTGAGGTTTTCTTGTTGCCGCAGGCAGATATTGCGGTCAAAACCAGCAGCGACAAAACGCCAAAGATAATTACTCGCTGTTTTTTGGAAGTGAAATTTGCGGTGACCATCGTGCATTCAGTTTGGCCTGTGCAAGGTAGGAAAGCGAAAAGAACAGGCCACCAAGGAGTGAAGCAGAAAGCGATGCAAGGATCATGGGTCCTGGTTGCGTTGATTGGAAATATTCAGTGATAACTCGACCCAGTCCTAGGTCACCCCGCGCGAAGAAGAAATCAGCGACGACAGCACCAACTACCGAAAGACCAGCAGATACGCGCACCCCAGACAAGGCAACAGGGATTGCATTTGGTATTCGAAGTTTCAAGAATGTTTCAACTTTGTCTGCGCCATAGAGTCGAAAAAGATCCAGCTGAGCCGTGGGCACACGTTTCAGACCATCGACCGCGGTCGAGACGAGCGGGAAAAAGGCAATAAGAACTACGACAAGGACTCTTGCTTGGTTGTTGACACCAACAATTTGAATGATCAAAGGAACGAGTGCGACTATCGGAACGGCCTGGAGTGCAACTAAGAAAGGCCAAAAACTTGATTCAATCCACTTCGCTTGCGTCATAACTAACGCAAGAGTCCACGCGACAATTGTTGCAATCACCAAGCCAAGTGCCGCCGTCGTGAAAGTAATCCAACTCGCCGTAAGTACGTCATTGCGTACAGCGTCGTTTACGCCCTCAAACATTCTGTGTGGGGGTGGGACTATGAGTGCCTTTCCTGAAATCGGACTGAAATTGTTGTCGAGACCATATGCGAGTGCATACCAAGCGCCGATGAACACGGACAAGACCACGCCGGGTCCTGAGAGGCTGCGCAGTTTGCTTTTCATGATTCTTTCACCATCAGTTGAAACAGCGCTGCTGCAGTTTTTGTAACTTCAGTCGAGTCAATTCTTTCAATTGGGTTATTCGTGCGGTCAGTTGATAACCGCAATTCATCGGCCGTCGATCCATCTGCTGAAAGCACCAAGATTCGGTCGGCCAAATATGCAGCTTCTGAAAGAGAGTGCGAAACAATGAGGGCTGGAGTATTTGATTTTGCGAGCAGATTTGAGAGGTCGCCAAGGAGCTTGCGTCGTGTTAGTTCGTCAAGTGCCGCAAACGGCTCATCCAGCAAAAGCAGATCTGGCTTGATTACTAAAGCGCGAGCCAGAGAAGTTCTCATCTGCATGCCACCGGATAGCTGATGGGGCTTCAGAGACGTGGCATCGCCGAGTCCAATCTCATTTAGGGCTGCCAGGGCTGTTTTCCGCGCATGGTTCCGACTTTCGCCTGCCAACTCAAGTGGTAGAGCCACATTGTCCAATGCGCTCCTCCATGGAAGCAATTCTGGTGACTGGAACACGTAACCCAACTTGGAACCAGTAAGCACCGAACCTGATTGAGGCTTCAATAATTTCGCTGCAAGCCTGAGAAGTGTTGATTTGCCGCAACCGGATACTCCAACGATTGCCAGAACCTCGTGGTCGGCGAGGTGAAGGTTCAGTTTGTCGAAGATTTTGCGCTGACCGTATCCAAATGACACTTGATCAACAATCAGTGCGGCCACTTTGAGATCTCGCTAAGAGTTTGGCGCAAGCGTTTGGGCTGGTCAGTCATGATTCCGTCGGCGCCGTTTCGTATCAGTAGCTGCATGTGGTCAGGATCATCGATCGTCCAATAGTGAACAGGAAGCCCCAAGCGGTGCGCACGCTTAATAAATCTTTGCGATGCAAGATTTATCGGTCCTTGGCGCATTGGAATCTGAAGACAGTTAGGACCATCTGGGTTGACGCCAGCGCCGACCGTGATCGCTGTTACTTCACGAGGGCCAGCCGAGGTGCACACTCGATGACCAAATTCGCTGCGGATTGCACGCAATCGCCGATCCGAGAATGACCCAACACAAGATCGATCCAGTAAGTCATGTGCCTTCAAGTCCCGGATCAGGGGCTCCAAGGCCGCGTCTGCTTTGCAATCGATGTTGAAAAAAGCATCGGGCATCGCTTCTAGCAAATCAGTCAGCTTCGGAATTGGATCAGTACCATCAACGCGGTACGACTCAATCTCTCTCGAATTGAGGTCTTCGATGAGAACATCGTGTCCACAGGTGCGCTTTAGATCGTTGTCATGAAACGCAAACAGCACCCCGTCAGAAGAGGCGTGTACATCGGTCTCCATGAATCGAAAACCTGTTTCATAAGCGGTCAGGAAGGAACGTAGTGAATTTTCGGGCGCGTCTGAAGTACCACCACGATGGGCAAAAGGAATGAAGGCAACCTGTTCTAGAAAATTATGAGGGCGCCGAAGTTTGACCACAGGGTGAGGCTAGTTGCAGAAACCGTCATTTTGAGCGGGTTAAATGTTGCGTCCCGCTGCCTTCCAGTACTCGTCCTTTAGGAGCCGCTTGTAGAGCTTGCCTGTTGGATGGCGTGGTAGTTCGGGACGAAAATCAATTGATCGTGGGCATTTGACATCAGCGAGTTTGCTACGACAAAACGCCAGCAAATCTTTTTCTAACACTTGTTCTTCTGCAGGGGTAAGTGAACGAACCGGCTGCACAACCGCTTTGACTTCTTCGCCGAAATCATCGTTGGGAATGCCGAACACGGCAACATCTGCAACATCTGGATGCTCGATCAGAATGTTTTCTGCTTCCTGGGGATAGATATTCACACCGCCCGAGATAATCATGTAGGCCTTGCGGTCGGTTAGATACAGGAAGCCGTCTTCATCGAGATATCCAACGTCTCCAAGCGTTGACCACCCGCGACCCTTGGGGTCTCTTGATGCGGCGGTCTTTTCGGGATCATTGTGGTATTCGAATTCTGCTGCGCTTTCGAAATAAACAGTGCCGGCTTCGCCCGCCGGAAGCTCGAGGCCTGTGTCATCGCAAATGTGCAGGACGCCTTGAATTGCTTGACCAACAGTTCCGCGGTGCGCAAGCCACTGTTCGCTGTTGCAATACACGAAACCATTACCTTCGGTGCCGGCGTAGTACTCATGTACAACTGGGCCAAACCAGTCGATTATTTGTTCTTTCACACTTACGGGACACGGAGCCGCAGCGTGGATTACCGCTCGCAAACTTGAAATGTCGTATCTCTCTCGAGTTGCTGCATCCAGTTTGAGCATCCGAACGAACATCGTGGGCACGACTTGGCTGGCTGAGACTTTGTGCGATTCAACTGCCTGCAGGAACAATTCGGGATCGAAATGCTCCATGATTATGGCGGTACCACCGAGTCTGTGGACTGCCATAACAAACCGCAAGGGTGCTGCGTGGTACAGCGGAGCAGGGGACAGGTAGACGGTGTTTTCGTCCATGCCGAACAAGAACTGTCCCAATGTGGTCACACCTGAGGGGTTGCCGATTGGTGTCATTGGTAGCGGGAACAGCACGCCTTTTGGCTTGCCGGTGGTGCCGCTTGAGTAGAGCATGTCGGCACCATCGACTCGGTCGGGCAGCGGTGCAGAAGAAGCTGTTGCCACAGCATCTTCATAGGAACCGTAATTCGCAGTGGTGGCGTCCAACATCAAACGCACTTCGACCGCTGGTGTGTCTGCAACAATCTCTTCAGCTTGATCCGCTTTGTAGGCAGAAGTTATGAAAACACGAGCGCCACAGTCGTTGATTATGTGCACCAACTCGCCACTGGTCAGTCGGCTTGAGCACGCGGTGTATATGAGGCCCGCATAGTGACAACCCCAAATGACTTCCATGTAGCGGGGATGATTTTCCATGCAAAGTGCCACATGGTCACCAGTCTTCAAACCATGGCTGCGAAAGAGATTTGAAAGCCGATTCGCGGCGGCGTCCAGCTCGGCGTAGGTCATAGTGAAGCCACTTTCAAGCATCACCACTGCTGGCTTATCGGGGGTTACTTTGGCAAAATCCTCGGGAAACATCGAAGTTAAGGTATCGCAGTCGCGAACCCCTTCCACACGTGTGCGCGGAGGCTTTCCCTTGTATAGGCTCAACTTCCATGAGCGTTGTGACCGAAGAATCCCTTATTGACCAACTCATTGATGACCTGTTGGCGAAGTATCCGCCTCAGAGCACACCTGCCCAAGAGTTCTTGGGGGCCCAATTTGATCGCGGCCTCGCATGGGTCCATTTTCCAGAGGGTCACGGCGGTCTCGGACTGAGCCCAAAGTTTCAAAAGGCGATCAATGAGCGGATCTTCGCCGCCGGCGGCCCGAATCCTGTGATGGCGAATCCGATCGGACACGGTATGTGTGGTCCAACCGTTGTGGAATGGGGCTCCGAAGAGCAGAAGTCCCGGTACCTTCGGCCGTTGTTCACTGGTGAAGAAGTTTGGTGTCAGTTGTTCTCCGAGCCCGGTGCTGGCTCCGACGTGGCAGGACTCTCGGCACGTGCCGTGAAAGACGGTGACGAATGGGTCATCAATGGTCAAAAGGTTTGGACCACGCTTGCGCACCTATCTCGTTGGGGTCTTCTATTGGTCCGTACTGACACCGAAGCTGTCAAGCATGCGGGCCTCACGGCGTTTGTGGTGGACATGCATGCCCCTACGGTGGAAGTTCGCCCATTGCGGCAAATGACCGGTGAAGCAGAATTCAACGAGGTTTACTTCACTGACACTCGAATTCCGACGGCAGAGATGCTCGGCAAGCCTGGAGACGGCTGGCGCGTGAGCATCACAACGTTGATGAATGAGCGCGTGTCAATTGGTGGAGCAATTCCACTTCGCGGTTCGGGCACAATCGGTCTGGCGACCCGTCTTTGGTCATCATTGTCTGAAGAAAGCAAGACTCCCGTCAATCGCGACGCATTGATGAAGGTCTGGATTCGGGCCGAGTTGCTGCGGCTTACAAATATACGTGCCTCACAAAACCGTCGAATGGGCGTCCCAGGCCCTGAAGGCTCGATTGCCAAGATGGAGCATGCAAATGTCAACAAGGACATCTTTGAGCTTTGTGTGAATCTCATGGGTATGGAAGGCACCCTCTACAGCAGTTACGAGATGGTGCGTCCAAAGACCGCGTCAAACTATGAATCGTTGCAGAAGTCGTTCCTGCGTAGCCGAGCCAATTCAATTGAGGGTGGAACCACCGAGGTCATGAAGAACATCTTGGGAGAGCGTGTACTCGGGTTGCCCGGGGACGTCCGCGTCGATCGAGAAGTGCCTTGGAGCAAGGTTCCTCGTAACTGAGTCAAATCCCTGTTTGAAGCAGCTCGCCAAGAAACATTGCGGCGAGCCCGAACAAAAGGGTCATTGCTCCACCCAAGCCCTTGATCGCTCTTGAGCTACCTAGCGAATGCACAATGGCGGCTGCGGCAGACAAGCCTGCGCAAAAAAGTTTGACGAACAGCACGATCTGATACTCAGTGCTTAATGAGCCAACATTGATTTCGGCGACGCTCCATACCCCCGTAAGGGTGACCACGATGAATGCCGGCCAAGAAAGACGGGCAAATTGCCGGGCAACTAAGTGCAGTGAATCCCGACTGTTGGTCCTAACAATCGGCACTATCCCTGCGAGCACTATTTGGCCGCCGACCCAAACCGATGCCGCAATCACATGTAAAAAAAGGCGCCAAGTCTCGCTTGTTGGATTCAACATCTATTTCTCCTCAGTGTTGCAGCGAGGATAAAACCTCGCTAGCAGCGATGTATCGATCATCGACGCGCGGGACATCGGTCGGGGCGACCAGCATCACCTGACAAGCGAGATCAATGGCTTGTTGCAGATCGCGAATGTTGCGTGGTGGAGGAAAATACTCATCCTCGTCGCTAACGGTGACTTCTTCAACGCCGTCACGGGGCTGGAGTTTGTTGATTACCGCTTCAACAAGCTCCTCTGGAGCAGAAGCGCCCGCTGTGACGCCAACGATCCCGGTTAGATCACTCGGTAACTCATCGGCTGAGTTAACGCGCAGCACTCGTTTACATCCAGCTTCGATTGCGAGTTTCTCTAATGCAACAGTGTTCGATGAATTGGGTGAACCGATTACGATGATGGCGTCGCATCGTGGGGTGATGTTCATCAATGCGCTTTGGCGGTTTGTTGTTGCGAAACACAAATCACTGCGCCCAGGTGACCAAACGTTCTCGAAACGTCTGCGCACCGCAACTGCAACGCCTTCCCAGTCGCGATGCGAGAGCGTTGTTTGGGCAAGGAGTGCCACGGGTTGATCAAAGTCTGGCAATGCTTCTACTTCGCTCACAGATTCAACCCGCGTGATCGAATTTGGTGCCACCGCCATGGTCCCGACTGCTTCTTCATGACCCTCGTGCCCTACGTACACGATCCGAAAACCCTTTCCGGCGCGAACTTTTACCTCGTGGTGCACCTTGGTAACCAGTGGACAAACGGAATCGACAACGTAGGAACCGCGTTGTCGCGCAGCGAACACAACTTCAGGAGCAGACCCATGGGCGGAGAGCATTATGGGGCGACCCTCGGGCACTTCGGCGATGTCGTCAACGAAAACCACGCCCAACGATCGAAAACGATCAACCACAACTTTGTTGTGCACGATTTCGTGGTAGCAGTAGACAGGAGCCTCGAATGCTCGGACCATCCACGCCAATGCCTTGATCGCCATCTCAACACCGGCGCAAAAACCTCGTGGTGAAGCAACGATCACTTTGTCGACATTCACGTTGTCAAGGGTAGCCCTCTAATCGTGGTTGTAACCTGAGAATGTGGCCACAGTTGAGCAGTCTTATCCGCCCGTTGTGACCTCGATTGATGCTGGTTCACCGGCCGATAGGGCTGGGGTGATAGTCGGGGACTTGATCATCGCGGTTAACGGTGAAATGCCTCGCGACATCATTGAATGGCATCTCCAGACCTCTGAATCTGAAGTTTTGCTTTCGGTTTCCCGCGCTGGTCTTGAAGTCGATATTGAAGTGCGGCGTTCTCCTGGCGAGGAGTTTGGGGTGCATGTCGAGTCAGCCGTCTTTGATCGCGTGCGAACTTGCGATAACCACTGTGATTTTTGCTTCATCTATCAGTTGCCCAAAGGATTGCGACCATCGCTGTATTTGAAAGACGATGACTATCGACTCAGTTTTTTGTACGGAAATTTCACAACTTTGACCCGATTCACTGAAGCAGATCTTGAAAGAGTGCTTGCAGAACGAATATCGCCCCTGAATGTGAGTATCCACACAACCGACCCTCAGCTACGAGCGAAGATGTTGCGTAACGACCGGGGTGCCGTTTCCTTGCGTTGGTTGAAAGAAATGCTCAAAGCTGAAATTGAAATACGAGGCCAAGTTGTGTTGTGTCCCGGTGTAAATGATGCTGAGGCGCTCGACCGCACGCTCGGCGATCTCTTGAATGAGTATTCATCAATTGAATCCCTGGCGATAGTGCCTTTGGGACTCTCGCGTTTCAATCCAGAAAGCCATCTACGCGTCCATTCTGAAAAAGAGGCGATTGCAGTGATTGAACAAGTCGATCGGTGGCGCGAAATTTTCACTGAATGTGTAGGTCGCCCAACGGTATTTGCAGCTGACGAGTTTTATATTCTCGCTAATCGGCCCTGGCCGCAGACTGATCACTACGGAGAATTCGCCATGTATGAAGACGGCATTGGCATGGTTCGGCAGTTGCAGATGGAGTTTGCAGGACACAAGGCTGATGATCTTGCTACCAACGGCGGTTTTTTCCGTTCAGCCGATACTGATCATCGTTACGGTGATTCTTACGATACGAACCCGGCGGCTGACACAGGTTTGCGTCGTACACTGAAAATCCTTGATTCCGAGGAATTTGATTTCGGCTCACGTCGCGTGATTCTCACCGCACCGTATGGAGCACACGCGCTTCAGGAGGTAGTTCCAAAATTGCCAAAGCATGTCCGAATAGCAACCGTTAACAATGAATTTTTCGGTGGTAACACCGCAGTTACAGGGTTGATGGTTGGAAGCGATATAAACCGTGTACTGGCCGATTGTGATGATGATGAAACGGTTTTCCTACCCGACGTTTGCCTGTCAGGTGATAGGTTCCTAGATGGTTTGACGCTGAAGGACCTAATCCGGCCCGTCAAAATTGTGCGCACAGATGGTCGCACGCTCAAGCGGATTATTGAGGCCT
>CAZXAX010000007.1:0-47855 GCA_964638795.1 uncultured Bifidobacterium sp.
CCGACGTGGCGATCATTGCGCGCTGGATTGACTCAACTGAATCAAACCCAAGATCGACATTGAGTCGTGATGCGATGTCGACTGCAACCATCCAGTCAGCGCGGCTCGTTCCTCGCGCGGTTACCTTCTGGGCAACACTCGTGACTCGGCCTTCAAGATTGGTGGTGGTTCCTTCCTTCTCGCCATAGGCGCTGGCAGGGAGAACAACGCTCGCGCGTGCAGTCGATTCTGTGAGAAAGGTGTCCAACGAGATCACATTGCGGACAGCAGAAATCGCCCGCCGTGCGAGGTCGGTGTCAGGAAAGTCTGCGATTGGATCGGCACCAAGCAAGACGAGTGTGTCGAGTTTTCCAGCCGCAGCCGCGGTGAGGATCTCAGTCGCGTTGCTGTTTGAACCCAAACCTGCGGCAATAGCGCCACGCACATTGCCTCGGCGCACTACTGGCAACACTTTGGCACCCGGAATCTCAGTCAACACTGCTGACAATGCAGCAACCGTGTGATCTGCAGACTCAGCAAGGCTTGCACGCCCCACAACCACTACCACGTTGCCCTTACCGAGTTGTTCGCGGACAGCTGCCTCACCGAGCGTGTTGCGCACGACCGATGCTTGGAGTCCGGGTTCAGTGGGCACCGACTTCCATGAATATTTGGTGAGACCCGTCGACACTGCGGTGAATTCAAGAATTCGACTGCGACGCTTTTCAGCAGCATCACGCAGGCGTAGATAAAGAACTGGGAGCTCTTCTTTTAGGTCGGGTGCGATGACGATGATCGTGGTGGCATTTGCTGCTTCTTCAATTGATGCCGACGGCAAACCAAAGACTTCAGCGGGAAGACCATCTGACAACTGAGGATCACGCATCTGGATACCGAGTGCATCTGCGAGTCGCGCCCAGGCGAATGCATCTTCATTGGTGCCCCGAGCACCACCGAGAATCGCAGCCGTACCAGTTTTGAGTGCCTCAGCCACGGCTGCCGATGCTTGCGACCAGGCAGCAGGAATGAGATTGCTGCCATCACGCATCAGCGGTTGCTCAAGACGATCATCGCTGTTCACGTTCTCAAAGTTGAACCGGCCCTTATCGCAGAGCCATCCCCAGTTGACAGCATCAGAATCCGAACCTTGATATCGAAGCAGTTCGTCACGCGATGACTGAATGACCGTGCGACAACCAACGGAACAAGTTGTGCAGGTGCTCTCACGCTGCTCGAGATCCCAGGGTCGCGCCTTGAAGCGATACGGCTTCGCGGTCAATGCACCAACTGGACAAATCTGCACCGTATTGCCCGAGAAGTAAGAAGCAAATGGCTCATCGGGGAAAGTGTTCACTTGCGTGTTGTTGCCACGTTGAGTAAATGAAATTAAAGGATCACCAGCAACTTCATCGGCAAAACGAGTGCATCGGTCACAGAGAATGCAGCGCTCCCGATCCAAGAACACGAGGTCACTGATCGGGATCGGCTTTTCATAATGGCGCTTTTCCTCGACAAAGCGACTCTCACCAGGGCCATGAGAAAACGCTTGATCTTGTAACGGGCATTCGCCGCCTTTGTCACAAACGGGACAATCAAGTGGATGATTGGCAAGCAAGAGTTCCAGCACGCCTTCTTGCGCGCGCTTGACACTCGGAGTTTCGGTGCGTGCAACTTGGCCCTCGGCTACCGGGGTCATGCATGACACAACCATCATGGGTCCGCGTGGGCCCTCAACTTCGACCAGACACTGCCTGCACATTCCAACTGGCTCCATGCGCGGGTGATAACAAAAACGTGGAACGTATGAACCGGCATCTTCACAGGCATCGATCAATAACTGGCCGGGCTCGGCTTCGTGTGCACGACCATCGACCGTGATGCTGAGAGTGGTCTTAACCACTACTGGAGTTTCTTGCACTTCGGTGTCGTTTACATCAGACATGCGCGTGCGCTCCATGGCTTGAGCCCGCATGCATCGGCACGTACTCGACTCCGGCGATCGCTCGGCCGTGCTCGATGTAGTGCTCAAATTCGTTACGGAACCGATTGACCGCTGAAGCAATCGGAGAAACAGCAGATGGACCAAGGGGACAAATCGTGGTCTGGCGCGGAGGCCACGCGAGCCCGGGGCTGATGGATTCGCTTACTTCAAACAGCAAGTCCAGATCTTCGCGGCGGCCATTGCCGGTGAGAATGCGATGCAAGATGCGTTCGAGCCACGTTGTTCCTTCACGACACGGTGTGCACTTTCCGCAAGATTCACGAGCGAAGAAACGAACAATGCGCCAGCAAGCCTTCACCATGTCGGTGGTTTCATCCATCACCACGATTGCACCCGAACCGAGCATTGAACCAGCCTGATCAACTGTTGGCTTGTCTAACGGAAGATCAAGATGCTCATCAAAGAACCACATCGCTGATGCGCCACCAGGAATGAAAGCTTTCACCTTGCGGTCAGCACGCACCCCACCGCAGTACTCGGGTGCTTCGAACAACATTCGGAAAGTAGTGATGCCGTTTGGAACTTCAAACACGCCCGGCTTGTTGACATGACCACTTACGGCGAAGATACGCATACCCGAAGAAGTCGCACCACCGAGATCTTTAAAGGTCGTGCCGCCTTGATTCACGATGTAGGGAAGATTTGAAAGGGTCTCGACATTGTTCACAATCGTTGGCTGCATGTAGAGGCCCTTAGAAGCTGGGAAGAAAGGTGGCTTCAAACGTGGCATTCCACGCTCTCCCTCGAGGCTTTCAATCAATGCAGTTTCTTCACCAACGATGTAAGCCCCTGCACCCCAAGTGAGTGTGATGTCGACACTGAAGTCAGTGCCACAAATCCGCTTGCCCACCAAGTTGTTCGCATATGCATCGTTCAATGCCTGTGCAAGGCGCTCCTGTGCGAGTGCCATTTCACCGCGCACATAGAGAAATGCCTGAGCGGCACCGAAGGCGTAACACGCAATGACGATGCCTTCAATTAACTGATGAGGATCCTTTTCCATCAAGAGACGGTCTTTGTAGGTACCCGGCTCTGATTCATCACCGTTAATCACCAAGTAGCGAGGATGCACGTCAGCGGGAAGAAATCCCCACTTTGTGCCAGCCGGGAACCCCGCACCACCACGGCCCTGCATCTCGGAGGCTTTCACCTCGTCGTGTACCTGTGCGGGCGACATCGTGGTTAATGCTTTGCGCAGCGCGGTATAGCCACCGGTGCGCACGTATCCGTCATAGGTGTGTCCATCTTCTGATTCCCAGCGCGATGTCAAGATCTTCGGCCCAGTGGGCACTTGGCCACCTAATGAGTAATTGGCTGTGGTGTTATCACTCATCGCAATTACCTCGCATCTACTTTTGCTTGCGCTTCAATACCAGTGTTTGCCCAAGCCTCAGTTGTGTTTTGGCGAACCCTCGCGAGTGTGCCGTGCGGTGGAATCTCATCGGCCAGGCGACCCGCACGCAGATCATCAATCAACTGATCAAGATTCTCCGCCGTGACTTTGTACCGATAGCGGTAGTTCACTTGAATCGCAGGAGCCTCGGTACATGCTGCTATGCACTCGACGTCTTCAATCGTAAATAGGCCGTCATCGGTGGTGGAGCCTGCCTTGATACCGAGTTTCTCCTCGGCGTGCTCTAACAGCTCCCAGCCACCAACCAATTGGCACGCGATGTTGGTGCACACATTGACGCAGTACTTGCCGATGGGTTCAAACTTGAACATTTCGTAGAAGGTCGCGGTGCCGTAAACCTCGGAGGTGGTCACATTTACCAGCTCAGCGATGTGAGACATCGCATCACGTGTTACATATCCGTCTTGTTCTTGGGCGAGATGCAACAACGGAATTACTGCCGATTTTGGGCGCGGGAAACGACCAATTATCTCCTTGGCGAGAGTGACATTTGAATCACTGAAACGACTCATCGGTCCACCTCGCCGAGAACCGGGTCAACTGAAGAGATCACAGCAACAGCATCAGCTACCAATCCACCACGCATCATGTGCGGCAAAGTTTGGATATTGATGAACGACGGGCCACGCATGCGCATGCGGTACGGCTTTGAGGAACCATCGCTCACGATGTAGCAACCGATTTCGCCGCGCGGGCTTTCGATAGCTACGTACGCTTCGCCCTCTGGAACCTTGAATCCCTCCGTGAAAATCTTGAAGTGATGAATCAACGCTTCCATTGATTCATCAATACGAGCACGCGGTGGTGGAGTTACCTTCTTATTTTGGATTCGGTAATCACCCTTCGGCATCTTCTCCAGGATTTGATAAACGATGCGCATTGATTCACGAATTTCATTGAATCGAATTGCGTAGCGGTCAAATGCATCTCCATACGACCCGACGATGACATCGAACTCAACTTCGTCATATTTCATGTACGGCATCGAGCGTCGCAGGTCCCACGCGACTCCGGTCGACCTCAAGATTGGGCCTGTTGCACCAAGCGCTACTGCCTCGTCGGCGGTAATTACACCAACTCCCTGCAACCGCTCACGCCAGATTGGCTGACCGGTCATCAAGATGTCATATTCCTCAAGGCGCGCAGGCAAAGCCTCAAGAATTTCCAACACATCATCGCGCCAGCCAGCTGGGAGGTCGGCTGCGACGCCACCAGGTCGCACGAAGTTGTGGTTCATGCGGAGTCCAGTGACCTTTTGGAAAAACCGCAACACTTCCTCGCGCTCACGCCAGCCATAGATCATCATCGAGACTGCACCAATATCCATGCCGTTTGTGGCGAGGAACAACAGGTGGCTGCTCATGCGGTTCAACTCTGAAAGAAGCATGCGAATCCATGTGGCGCGCTCAGGGATGTCGGCATCAATGCCAAGCAACTTCTCGGTAGTAAGTGAGAAAACGAGTTCGTTGTTGAATGGCGACGCGTAGTCCATGCGGGTGACATTCGTGCCGCCTTGCATGTAGGTGAGTTCTTCACCCGTCTTCTCCATGCCCGTATGCAGATAACCAATAATCGGTTTGCAACGCAGAACGGTCTCGCCCTTCAACTCAAGCATTAGACGCAACACACCGTGGGTACTTGGATGTTGCGGGCCCATGTTGATGATCATTGTTTGATCATCGGCAATATCGTTGGAGATCGAGGTGGTGAGTTCAGCAGCTTCCTTTTCGGACATCCGCAACACTGCACCAACTTCGCGCAGTAATTGCTTTGCCGTTAGTTCGCTACGTGGACGGAGTTCTTGCCCGCCCTCGTCGGTGCCAGCAGCAGCGATTGGAATATCGGTGGTGCTCATGCGGGCGACCCTTTGAACTGAACAGGGATCCGACCCACTGAGTAATCCTTACGCAGCGGATGGCCCTCCCAATCCTCTGGCATCAAGATGCGTGTCAGATCCGGATGACCATCAAAGGTGATCCCGAACATGTCAAACACTTCGCGCTCCAAAGCTTCGGCGGTTGGATGCAGATCAAACAACGAAGGCATTGTTGCGTCATCCTCAGGCACCTGAACCTTCACACGGATGCGCTCGCGATTGGTGATTGACAGCAGGCTGACAACGAGTTCGAAGCGCTCAGGTTTAATGCCTTCGGGCGCTGAATGATTTGGGTGCTCTAGATAGTCCACTGCGGTGACATCAATAGCCATGGTGAAACCATCGTCGGCAAGCTTCTTCATCACTTCGATGTAGCGCTCACGCTCTACGAACAAAACTCGTTGACCCAGAATTTCATTCAATGGACAGCCGTGCAGAGACTCCATTACCGCCGGCCCCCGATTTCGATAACTCCCGAAGTCGAGTGGTCGTGCTGGATTGCGAACTGTGCGCCCGCACCGGTAGCGGCACGGCGCTTCAGGATTTCGTTGGATTCGATCAGGCCGTGCAAGGTTTCGATTGCGTGAATGAGAGTTTCAGGCGTTGGCGGGCAACCCGGCGCATAGACATCAACGGGCACAACCTGATCCACGCCCTGGACAATTGCGTAGTTGTTGAACATTCCGCCACTTGATGCGCAGACACCCATCGAGATAACCCACTTGGGTTCCATCATCTGGTCATAAACCTGTCGCAACACTGGAGCCATCTTCTGGCTAACGCGTCCAGCAACGATCATGATGTCAGCTTGGCGGGGAGAAGCACGGAACACTTCCATGCCAAAGCGCGCCAAGTCATAGTGCGCAGCTCCGGTACCCATCATCTCAATGGCACAACATGCGAGCCCGAAGGTTGCCGCCCAACTTGAGCGCGAACGCGCCCAGTTGACGAGGTCTTCAACCTTGGCGGTTACAAAGTTGTGCTCAAGACCACCTAAACCATCATCGAGTACGTTGCGTGCAATTGACATCAGGCAGCCTCACCATCTTCATCAATGCGCCCTTCGGTTCCAACGCGTCGAATCGTTGAAGTCGTGGTGCGAGTAACTGCGTAAACGGATTCGTCATCAATGCGTCGATACTTCTGAAGCGGACCCCAATCGAGCGCGCCACGAGCAATTGCATAAGCAAATGCCACAAAGAAGACAACTGAGAAAGAAACCATCTCAAGCAATCCGTAAAGGCCAAGCGCACGATGTTCGAGTGCGTAAGGGAACGCAAAGATGATTTCAATATCAAACATGATGAACAACATGGCCACGATAAAGAACGACACAGGGAAGCGTTCTGGTGGCTCCTTTGATGGGACAATTCCACATTCGTACGGCGCTTCCTTCGCAGTGCTTGGACGCCTTGGTGCCAGCAAGCGCGAAGCAACGAAACTCAGCCCACCAAACAACACCGCAAGCACGGTCAGCGAGATGATCGGAAGATACTGACCCATGGGAGAAGAGTCCGTCTAAACCTTGGCCGGCACGGCGCTGCGATTCAACGCAACAACCTGGTCGCGCCGATGGAGCATCATGCACAACACGCCAAAGATCAGACCCGACCCCAAAGTGATGAACGCTGCGGGTTGACGCCGTGAACCAAGGTCACGCAACATCACGACATAGCGATGATTTTGGGTCGAATCAATTACTGGTGTTGCCGGTGCCCTACCGGGTTCGGAAAGCTGAGGTTTGATCAACGCAATTTCAACAACTGCGTAATGGGGCTTATGGAAAAAAGCGAAGAAGTCGAGCGAGTCGTTGATCTTTGGCCAACGCTCACCACCACGAGTGAATACCGAGACAGCTTGGTACTCGCCTACTGCGAGTTCTTGGGCTTTGTTCTGGATGATGTCGTCGGCTGCGGCAATCGCCTGGCCACGACCCGGATCTGATTCAGGGAGTTTTTCCCAGTCTGCAGATTCAAGTGCTTCTTCCGCTGCGGCTGCTGCTTGAGTAGCAGTTGCAGAATCGTCAAGCATGATCGAGTCCACGAGGCGTGCGTCTGTGAAGTACTTCGCATCACGAATGATTGTGATCGGCTCAGCGGGTTTCCAAGTTGGTTGACGACCCTGCAAACCAATTCCATATGCCCACCAAATGGCGCCCATCGTGAACATCCAGCCAAAGAAGCCGGCAAGCGCAATGGTGAAACCAAGACGCGCACCGACGTTGGTGCCAAGCAACAGATACACGCTGCCCATCAAGGTGACAACGCCAATGATGACGACGATTGCACCGCGAATCTCGGGTTCCCAACCGACTGCCAAGAGTGTGCTCAGCATCAGAGACCCCTCACATATTCAACGATCGCCTTGATCTGCTCTTCGGTGTACAAGCTGCCAAATCCTGGCATCTTGCCACTGCCCTGTCCCTGCTCACCGTAACGCTTGCCCAACTCTGAGCCGTTCTTGATGAAGTTGATCATGTCATCCTGATTCGGGAACTGACGCACAGCAGAACCGCCAGTGAGGTTCGGACCGAGTGCACCGCCACCAGTGATCTGGGGTTCACCGTAAGACCAGCCCTTTGTATGGCAACGTGCGCATGAGTAAGCACCAGCAGCGATGTCCATGTTGAACAATGCTTCGCCAACACTTCCATAGGTTCCATCGGCAACCAGCTGCTCGGCACGTGCTTGCAGCTCTTCTTGCTTCTCGGCGGGCAGGTGTCCACCGGTGCAATAACGCGGGTCTTCATTTATGACTTCACAGTTTTCACGCGGAGTCTGGATGCTCTTTAGATATTCGATCAATGTTTGAATTTGTTGATCGTTCATGGGTCCGCCACCTTCAGTGCCCCACGGTGACATCGGTGAGAAGGGACGACCGTACACAAGGATGAATCGAACTTCGTCTTCAGAGAAGCGAGACATAACCGTGTCCAACGAAGGAGCCTTCCAGTTAACTGACTTAACTTCGCCCGTATTTGCGTCGGTGATCGCATAAGGCGCAACACCGCCGGTGGCATTCATGCCACCATGACAACCAGCGCAGTTGAATCCACCGTTAGCAGTGGTTTCAAAAAGTTCGCCACCCCAAGATGCAAGACGCTTGTCCCATCCGAACTCTGCGTTGCTCTGACGGCCTGGCTCAAGCACCCAGTACAACGGCAATGCAATTGTGATTACGACCAAGAAGAGAACGCCGAGCAATTGTGCGCGTTCAAGACGCGGGCCTTCTAGCTCTTCGTCGGAGTAGTACTCCTTGCGGTTTGCTGCGAGTTCAATTTCAGAACCAGCCTCGCGCCGTCCTTGGCGCATGTTGAATACTGCATAGCCCAGCCAGCCGATGACCGAAACAAGAAGGATCAACTGCCCGATGGTTGTAGTTGCTACTGCGATCATGATCAGTGGCCTCCCTCGCCTGCGCCAATGCAGTGCGGGCCTTCAGCTTCTTGACCAGTCGTATTAACACCAATTGCAGGGCCGGCGAAGATTGAGCCGGTGTCGATCACGACATTGCCATTGTTTACAGCAACACCGAAACGATCCATGCCGCGTGGTGCGGGACCACCCTTTTTCTCTCCAACGCGTGAATACTGCGAGCCGTGGCAGGGGCATTCAAACCACTGTGAGCTCTTGCACTCAGGTACACGACAGCCGAGGTGTGGACACTTCTGATAGAGCGCGACGATTCCAGATTCCATTCCTGCAAGCACTGGGCCCTGACTGGCGTAAACAACTTTGGCTTTGGCCAATGCATCGGCCGGGTACTCAGCTACCCAAGCACGCGCCTCAGACAGATAGAGGAAGCCGTTGTTTGCACGGATCTGTTGAACGACGTCAGACAGTTTGCCGACTCCGATTTTTGAACCGAAGCCACCTTCTTGAGCTTTCCAAAGAAAGCCCACTACAGCGGCGCCGAAGGCACCGATGCTTGCACTCATCAATGTGACAGATGCGCGGTTGAAGAATTGACGACGCGATACACCGATTGCTTCCGCATCCGGTGCAACCCAAGGCTCAACTTCGACTGCAACTGGCTTAGCGATCTCAGTTGATGCTTTGACCTCTTCAGTTGTTTGGAACACTGCTGGATCTGCGGGCTTATCCTTCTTGCGCGTTTCGCGCGCAAGTGCACCCGCACCACGCACATCAGTGCGACGTGCAGTGGTCAGGACAACACCGCCACCAAGCACCACAACTGCGGCGATAACTAATGCGATTACTACTGCTGAGCTCATGATGGGTCGTACCTCACAACTCGAAGAAGATGCCGTCGCGCCACGGGAACACGAAGTTGAATCCAGGACCGCGGAAGAATGAACCAATCATCACGAGCACTGCCCAGAACATCAAGTGCACGGTCCAAATGGATGTTGCAAACTTGCGGTCTTCGGGTTTGTTGCTTGGGTTCTTGTCTGTGTACGCGGCAATGATCATGATCACGAGACCCATTCCTGGAATGGTCACACCAGCAACCATCGGGTGGAACATCGTGAGCAACTCCTGCAGACCAAGGAAGTACCAAGGTGCCTTCGAGGGGTTTGGGGTTTGGTTCGGGTTTGCCGCCTTCAGCAACGGTGCATTAACGAACCACGAGAACATGAAAAGAAACGCGGTGCAAGAAAGTGCTGCAACAAATTCCACTGCGAGAAGATGCGGCCATGTGTGCACTTTGTCTTGGGGAACTGATTTCACTTCTTGAATTGATCCGGACTTAACAACGGTCAGCAATCGTTGTGTGTGTCCACCAGGGCCAGCTCCCACTGGAACGCCACCACCTGAAGGGGTTGCAGTAACGAGGGTGGAGGTCTTTTCGGCAACGGCTACACCGCCACCGCCTTCACCTTCGCGACGCGCCTTGCTGCGCTCGAGCAAGTGTGCAGGTATACGAGGATCGGACTGTGCTTCGCCACCTGCTGCTGGTGCGTCGCCTTCATTTGAATCAGCCGCTTTCTCACGCGCTGCTTGTGCGCGCTTCAAAAGATGTTCTGGAATTTCAGTCATATCTCCTCACCCCTTTCTTCGTGTTAGTTGTCTTTACCTTGGTCACCGATCAGAGCGGTCCAGAAATTCCGCCGTCCTTGCGGACTCGCCAGAAGTGGATCGCCATGAAGATGATGATTACGAACGGAAGCATGAGCACGTGCAACACATACCAACGCAAGAGTGTTTCTGATCCGATCTCCACACCACCGAGAAGCACGAATCGAACTTGTGAACCGAGCACTGGCGTGTAACCCATCATGTTGGTACCCACTGCAACTGCCCACATGGCCAACTGGTCCCACGGCAATAGGTAGCCGGTGAAGGAAAGCAAAAGAGTCAGTGTGAGAAGGACAACACCAATTACCCAGTTGAACTCACGCGGCGGCTTGTATGCACCGTGATAGAACACGCGCGCCATGTGCAAGAACACCGAAAGCACCATCAAGTGAGCGCCCCATCGGTGCATGTTTCGCACTAACAAACCAAATGTGATCGACGTGTGCAGGGTCTGAATGTCTTGCCATGCGTTCGCCGACGTTGGTCGGTAGAAGAACATCAAGAAAATGCCAGTGACTGTCAGAAGAATGAACAAGAAGAACGAGAGTCCACCAAGGCAGAGTGTGTAGCTCACCTTGACGGCGTGACGCTTTACCTTCACTGGGTGCAAGTGATACAAAACCGAGTTCATGATCACGTACGAACGGTTACGTGGGCTGTCGGTGTAACCCTTGCGGAAGATTGAACCGGGGCGGAAGATCGAGTTCCACGCCTGTGAACCTTGAACTTGTTCACCAATTTTCGCCGCACGCTCTTTCAACGTTGGGCGGGGATTGTCCATGACCTTTGCCATTGTCTCTCCTAGAACCTCATGCCGTATGCGTAGCCATGATTATTGGTACGCGTGTGAGAGTCGCCAGTGGCTTGTGGGGCACCGGCCTTACCCAGAATGATTACGCCCGTTGGGCAGCGATCGACACAAAGTGCACAACGTGTGCAGACGTCGTCATCAATGAGGAACACAACTTTGTCGGAAGGGTCAGTTCCTGGCAACTCAGTGCCTTGCGCTTCGGCGATTGCAGTTGGATCAACCATGTGGATGCACTTCCACGGACAAATGTCAACGCATCCTTCACACATGATGCATTCCGACTGATCAATGTGAATGAACTGCTTTGGCTTGACTGCGCGCTGCAAATACTCAGCATCAACTTCAACGAGTTGATATTCCGAAGACCACTCCGGCATCGGTGGGTTTGCGTCAGTGCGTGCCATTTCGAATCAGGCTTTCTTCACCAGCGGACGACCATAAGTACTTGTTGGTGCCTTTTCGACCTTCTGGCCGCGCTTTTGCCACCAGCCAAAACTCCAAACAGCTACACCGACGAATACGACGTAAATGACAACCACGATGATGTCGCGCAGAGCTTCGTAAGAAACCGTCATCGGGAAACTTCCGCCGAGAGCCTTTGGTTTCAGGATTCCACCGGGTCCAAAGAGAATCTTGTCTTTACGCCAACCGAGGTCTTTGTCTGCGTGGTCAATGAACTGATGCGGTACAACTCCGTAAGCAAGGAACATGACACCGAATGCATAAACGCTGCCGAACATTGCTTCACCCCAGGTCGCTTTGCGATCCACGGGACGGCGTTTTCCGTATGCGACAGCAGCACCGATAAGCCCAACAGTGAGTACCAGCGAGAACAAGAAGGCCTGGTTCATCCCAGGCCACGCGAGGATGTCAATTGCCAGCATGGTGGCGGAGAGCCCTTCCTCTTAATTTCCGACGTTTAGAACACTAGTCACCGATCCTTCGACTTCCGCCATTTATCCAATGTGCTTCTGAGCACACCTAGCCTTGATTTTCTTGTGCATTAGTGCGAAAAACTTGGGTTCGAAAGTGTGTTTGCGAAGTGCGTCGCCGGAGGTGATGCAGTGCAAAATTGTCACAGGCTTAGATAACGGTGGATTCGTTGGCGCACTGCAGATGTGTCGTACGATGTGAGCAACACAACCTTGACCAAAGGACCATTTGTGACCGAGATTCCAGAGCACCTGCTCAAGCGCTCACGCGACCGCCGTGGTGGCGGATCGGGCGAATCCACCTCGTCAGAGACCGCGCCGGCAACGACTTCATCGACCCCAGTTCCAGCTACCCCCAAGGCGGAAGTGGCACCCAAGGTTGTGGCTGCAAAGCCCGACCCGGCTTATGTTGCAGCGGCTAAGACTCGCAAAAAGATCCCGTTTTGGGCCATGGCCACGCTCAGCATGCTGCCATTGTGGGCCTTTTTGTACTTCATCGCAGTCAAGCCCAAGGAAGCAACCGTTGAAGGCCCCCTCGCCATGGGCGCTGAGGTCTATGCCAGTTGTTCTTCATGCCACGGTGCCGCTGGAGCTGGCGGTGCGGGTCGCGCGCTCCATCAAGGTGAGGTCCTAAAGACCTTCCCACGGATCGAAGACATGTTGAACTTCGTCTACACCGGCTCGCAAGCCTTTGCCAATGCGGGTTTGGAGGTTTACGGGAACCCCGATCGAGAAGGTGGAGCCCACGCTCCTTTGGCCTACAACGGCGGCCCGATGCCAGCTCAGGGAGTTGACGCCGGTGGCGGACTCACCGACTATGAGATTCTCTCGGTTGTCTGCCATGAGCGGTACACAATCGGTGGCGCAGACCCAGCATCCGAAGAATGGGCCAGTGAATACGAGACCTGGTGTTCGCCAGAGTCGCCAATTTTCTTGGCACTTGAAAGTGGCGAGTCTTCATTTGCTTCGATCGCAGACGACTTTGGAATGTTGGAGAACGCTCCGGGCGAGGTTGGGACTGAGCCTCGGCCATCCATAGGCTGAGCCCTCTGAACAATGACGAATCCCCCGACGTCTTAGTAATTGGTGGCGGCCCTGCTGGGTCAGCTGTTGCTTACTGGTTGGCGCAGCAAAATCACAATGTCACAATCGTTGAAAAGAAAGAGTTTCCGCGGGAAAAGACCTGTGGTGACGGCCTCACACCACGAGCGGTCAAACAGCTAACCGACATGGGTTTGGCTGAGGCCCTGACCCCCTATCACCGCTACTCAGGCCTTCGTGCCACAGCCCATGGCAAAGCCCTCGAACTCCAGTGGCCGTCGCACTCGATCTATCCACAGCACGGGTACGTGGTGCGTCGCAGCGAGCTCGACCAAATTGTTGCCCACAATGCGGAATCCAAAGGTGCCACGTTATTGACGGGTCACGAAGCTCTCGCCCCGATTCTGGACCGTGGGTTCCTGCGCGGTGCAGTGGTGAAAGATAAATCCGGCAACACCAAAGAGATCACCGCTCGATATGTGGTGGTTGCAGATGGAGCCAACAGTCGATTTGGTCGCTCACTTGGCACGATGCGCCGCAAAGAGTGGCCATACGGAACTGCGATTCGTACCTATTGGGAATCGCCGCGTCACGACGAACCCTGGATTGAATCCGCACTCGATGTCAAAGACCGCAATGGAAACGCGATGCCTGGTTATGGCTGGATCTTCCCCGTTGGTGACGGCACGATCAATATCGGTGTTGGACTCCTGTCCACTTTCCGTGACTTCAAGAGCGTGAATACCACCCACTTGCTTGATGCATACGCGCATCAAGTCGCCGACTCATGGGGAATTAATCCTGATGAGCCAACACAGCGAGCAAAGAGCGGTCGCATTCCGATGGGTGGATCAGTTGGACCAAAGAGTGGTCCGACTTTCCTTGTCATCGGTGATGCTGCGGGCAGTGTGAATCCGTTTAATGGTGAAGGCATCGACTACGCATACGAAACGGGTCGCATTGCCGCCGAAGTTTTGAGCCAAGCAATTACCGAGAATGACCCAAATGCAATTTCTCTCTACGCAAAGAGAATTGACGATGAGTTCGGTCAGTACTTCAAGGTTGCGCGCCTTTTCTCCCACATCATTGGGCGTCCACTTTTGATGCGCGAACTTTCGCGAGTCGGAATGCAAAGTCGCACGCTTATGGAATGGGTTTTGCGAATCATGGCAAACCTTTTGCGCGAAGATGAGCTCGGTGTTGCAGAGGTTGCTTACAAGGCTGCAGCGCAGATCGCTCGCGTTGCTCCTAACGCGTAATTCACGAAGTCACGCAGGTAACCGATTCGATTTCGTCGGTTTTGAAATTGAACGTTGAGATACTGCGTTTACCCGCGTAGCGATTGATGAAGTCACGCAGGTGACTCGTGGTCACGCTGCAGTTCCTTATGGTGGGCGTTGCTAGACGGAACATCCATCCATTTGCCAGAACACCAGTGTCACCACCGTCTTGCATGTCGACCAACCCGGTCAGAGTCAACTTTGTACTCGCGCCTGATTTGTCAGCATCAACGATTGCAAACCAAATCACAGCTGGGCCAAGCATGTCTGCGAGCAAGACACATTTATTGGCCACCAACTCCTTGCAGGTCATAACCCCAATTGTCCGTGGAGCGATGTTCGTAACGGTGTTGTCGTTCAGTGTCAGAACGATGTTTTCACGTGTGCGTCCGTTTTCAATTTTCCACCCGGAGTCAATTCCAATCGCAGTGATCAGCGCACCTTTGTCCACGCGGCGCAAGTTTTCGGTTTCGATGGTGCTGCTATCACCGTTGCTGTAAATCCAGATCAGGAGAGCGCCTAGAACGGCGATAACCAGCGCCAGCGCCAGAAATCTCAGTGTGATGACTTGGCGCATTCAGCAAACGCTATTTCGATCCGGCGCTCGAGTTCAGTCATCACGGCGTCATCGTGCCCCACACCGACGAATAATGCTTCATAAGCACCAGGCGCCAGTGCAACCCCCGCCTTCAATGCGGCGTGGAAGAGACGTGCGTACAAACGCTCATCGGTTGTCTTGGCCTCATCGAAATTTGTCGGTGTGCGGTTTACATCACTGCTACCGAGATACATGCCAACAAGCGTGCCAACCACAGGGAACAATGCTGGTATCCCGTGATTCTCACTGGCGTTGCGCAATATCGCAGCGAGTTTGCGTGCTCTTGCGCCGAGTTCCATGTACACATCATCTGTAAGGGCGTTGAGCGCCGCAAGCCCCGCTGCAGTTGCAAGTGGATTTCCAGCGAGTGTGCCGGCGTGAAACACCTTGCCCAGTGGCGAAAGGTTTTCCATGATGTCGCGGCGACCACCGACTGCACCGATTGGGAGTCCACCGCCGATCACTTTGCCAAAGCATGTGAGATCAGGACGCACATCAAACTTTGCTTGTGCACCACCTGGGCCGAGGCGAAACCCAGAAATGACTTCGTCAAAAATCAGCAATGCTCCAACTCGATCACATTCCGCGCGCAAGCCCTCTAGAAATCCTGGGGCGGGAGCGACCACTCCCATGTTCGCTGCAACAGGCTCCACAATGACTGCTGCAACTTCGTCTGTGAGCTCGGGCACCTTGTTGTAAGGCACGACCAGCGTGTTGGCCACCGCCTCTTCAGGGACGCCAGCGGTTCCAGGCAATCCAAGCGTTGCAACACCGCTACCACCAGCCGCCAAAAGAGCATCGGTTGCTCCATGAAAGTTGCCGTTGAATGTAACAAGCCGTTTGCGACCAGTTGCCCCACGTGCGAGTCGTACCGCTGTGCTTGTGGCCTCGGTTCCTGAGTTCATCAGACGCACGCGTTCACAACTTGGCACGCGTTCACTGATTGCTTCAGCAAGTTTCATCTCGCGTGGAGTCGGTGCCCCATACGAAGTGCCATCGGAGACCGCACTGGTAATCGCACGAGTGATCTCTGGATGGGCATGGCCAAGAATCACGGCACCGTACGACTGAACAAGGTCGATGTATTCATTGCCTTCAATGTCGTGAACGCGTGCACCTTCAGCTCGCGCCACAAGATACGGCGTTCCACCAACTGCTTTGAAAGCACGGATCGAAGAATTCACCCCACCAGGTATCACACGTGTGCTGCGCTCAAAAGCGGTGGCATTGTCGCCAAGTGCTGCACCTCGGCAGACAACTGGATCACAGCCAGCAGCTGGGCACGCGACTGGATCGCAGTATGGAATTCCGTCAGCCATTGCTATTGGTTGTTCTCTGCGAACCAGCGAGAGAAATACGAGAGAATGAAACTTGCTCCCGCACGCTTGATCGCGGTCAGTTGTTCAATCGCCACCGCATCGTGATCTATCCAGCCGTTGGCAGCTGCAGCTTTGATCATCGCGTACTCGCCACTTACCTGATAGGCCGCAACTGGCACATCAACAGCAGCACGAACATCGGCGAGGATGTCAAGGTAGGACAGTGCGGGCTTGACCATCACCATGTCTGCACCTTCATCAACATCAGCCATTGCTTCGCGCAGCGCCTCACGTGTATTGCGGTAATCCTGTTGGTATCCCTTGCGGTCTCCACCGCTAGCAATTTGAACCTCAACTGCGTCACGGAAGGGACCGTACAAACCAGATGCGTACTTCGCCGAGTAAGCCAGAATCGCAGTGTCAAGGAAGTTGTTGTAGTCAAGGGCTGACCGAATTGCACCAACCTGGCCGTCCATCATTCCGCTTGGTGCGACTACATGTGCACCGGCGCGCGCTTGTGCAACTGCAGCTTTGGTGTAGATCTCAATTGTTGCGTCGTTATCCACGTGTCCTTTGGCATCGAGAACTCCACAGTGACCGTGTGATGTGTATTCATCCACGCAAAGGTCCGCCATGAGTACCATGTCGTCGCCAACGCTTGCTCGCAGTTCACTCAGAGCACGTTGGACAATGCCATTCGGGTCAAAGGCGCCGCTGCCTACTTCGTCTTTATGTTTCGGTATTCCGAACAGGATTACCCCTGGCACACCGAGGTCACGCAACTGGCGAACCTCATCCTTCAGCGAACTCAAAGTGTGTTGCACTACTCCGGGCAAAGATTTAATCGGAACCGGAGCATCACCTTCTTCGCGCACGAACAATGGAGCGATGAAGTCCTTGGTCGATAGACGCGTATCGGCAACCAAGTCTCGAATCGCAGCAGTGCTGCGCAAGCGACGTGGACGCGATTCAGGGAACATGCCTTCCAATGCTAGGTAATCGAGTTGCTCAGCGGACAGCCCGAAGCACAGCTGCGACTAATCCCTCTGTGTCTTGTGATTCAGCGGTGGCACGGACATCAAGACCGAGTCCTCGTGCAACAATTTCGGTTTTGGGTCCGATACAGACCACACCAGGCATTCTTGGCCCGATAGGCAACGCTTGAGCAGCAGAACCCGACGCAAGAACGATCAAGTCGATGTGCCCAGCATTGTGTACTTCTTTGACAATTACCTGTGGATCACGCGAATGCACCGAATACGTGATCACATCAATGACCGACCAACCCTTGGCAGCAATCCCGGCGCTGACGGTGTCATCGGCAAGATCACTGCGACACACCAAAACTTTCCCACCATCAACTGTGGCGATCGGAAAAGCTTCGACGAGCCCTTCAGCGTTCGTGACCTCAGCCACGAGGTCAGCGTGGCGGCCAAGTGCTTCTTCGGTGGTTTTGCCCACCACTGCAACCTTGCACCCATTTGGAATGTGGTCTGCAACCGTGCGCGCACCGTTTGGTGATGTGGCGACAACCCAATCAAAAACAGTTCGCGCAAGTTCAATCTCGAGCGCTTGAGTATCGACACGAATCTCGAGTACGGGAATAACTACTGGCTCAATTCCGTGTTCGCTTAATGCGGCTGCAAGCGACTCGTTCTGTCCTGCGGCACGAGTGAGCAGAACTCTAGGCAACAGCAGTCCTAGCTTCACGGGCAGCGGCGCGCACGAGTTGCTCTTCATCAGCAGCACCTGTCAGATCAAATACCTTTTGGAAATAGCGCTCGTTGCCATTTTCTGAAGCCATAAACACGTGCAGATCATTTTCGATCACGTGTGCTCCTATTGGCATTGAGCAGCCCGCACCAAGTTCATCAAGGAAGATGCGTTCGAGTGTCACGTCGCGACGCGTCTGGGCGTGGTCCACAGCGGCCATCAATTCCATTAGCTGTGAATTGTGTGCCGAACATTCAACCGCAACGCAGCCCTGGCCAACCATCGGCACCATGGCGCTGATGTCAAGAACTTCTGCCACGGCATTGGTCTCACCGAGTATCTCTAAGGCTGCCAAGGCCATCACAATTGAGCCACGAGCAGGCACTTTTTCGAGGCGTGAACGAATGTTGCCACGTAGTTCAACAAACTCGAGATCGGGACGCAACCTGCGCAGTTGTGCTTTGCGCCGAATTGATCCTGTTGCCACCGTGGCACCTTGTTCGAGTGCATCCAGTGCGACACCAACGAGTGCATCGCGCGGATCGCGGCGACGTGCGAAGGCGCAGATCGCGAGTTCAGGATGAGTGGCAGCGGGAAGGTCTTTTGCTGAATGCACAGCAAGATCAGCGCGGCCATCCAACACGGCGTTTTGCACTTCTTTTACGAACACCCCTTGTCCACCGATCTGGTGCAGCGGAACATCCTGTTTCTGGTCACCAGTGGTGCTGACAATGACATATTCAATGGCGAGATCGGACCAAGCCGAGCGAAGTGCGTCGCCAACTGACGCGGCCTGCGTGCGCGCCTGATCGCTGCCGCGGGTGGCAATGCGAATGGTTTTCATTGGACCTAATGCAGGTCAAAGAGATCGCGCACAGCCGCAGCATTGCGCTCACCCTGTGGGGTGCCAGCGTCATCTTTCAAATGCACCGAAATCGGATGAAGGAATTTGGCGATAATGCCCTTTGTAAGCGCATCAACTGCATCGGTTTGCTCCGGAGTAAGCCCGGACAGTTTCGAGGAATAGCGATCGAGTTCGCCAAGTCGTAACTGGTCAGCGCGCTCGTACAACTCAGAAACCAACGGTGCTGCTTGGCGCGCGGTCAATTCGGCGGCGAATCGGTCAACCTCATCGTTGATTATGACCCGAACCATTTGTGCCTCGGCCTCGCGCATTGCAATACCGCGTGCGGCCCAATCACGGAGGTGATCAAGGTTGCGAAGCATTACCCCTTGAACTGCTTCCACGGTGGAATCAACGTCGCGTGGCACGGCAATGTCAACGATCAGCAATGGTGCATTACCGCGCACTTCTTGCACGTTCTCAACCGTGTCTCGCTCGATGATCAGAGTGCCTGAGCCAGTGCAAGTGAGAACTACGTCTGCGTCAATCATCGCTTTATCGAGATCTTTAAACGCACGGACAGATGCACCAATGCGTTCGGCAATCTCAACTGCGCGCGCGGGAGTGCGATTGATAACGGTGATGTCTCCCGCACCTGCATGCTGAAGTGCGTTAGCTACACCTTCGCCCATTTCACCGGCGCCAACTACTAGGACGCGTTGACCCGCAAGCGTGCCCAGCAATTCACCTGCCATCTCCACCGCTGCATGAGAAACAGATGCCGTGTGCCTACTGATGCTGGTTTCGGTACGAGCTCGTTTCCCAACTTCCAGTGCGTGACGGAAAAGGATGTTCAGGGTTGTGCGCACACCGCCTTCAACTCGTGCAAGATCCCAAGCTTGCTTTACCTGCCCAAGAATCTCGGTCTCACCGAGCACTGCAGAGTCAAGACCCGCCGCCACTTCGAATAGATGGCTGATGGCAGCAGTGTCGTGTTGGTTGTAGATGTAAGCCTGGAGCTCGTCGATGCTGAGGCCACTCAACTCGCTGAAGAACTGTTGGATGTCGCCATATGCACCATGAAATTTCTCTGCAACGGCGTACACCTCAGTGCGGTTGCAAGTGGAAAGAATCACTGCTTCATTGACATTCGAGCGGGCCACAAGACTATGAACTGCTTTCACCTGTTCGTCTTGGGACAGCGTCATGCGCTCAAGAACGGACAACGGGCTAGTGCGATGGTTCACACCAATGACCACAATCGACACTTACATCCCCCCGTTTACGACCTTCAGGCTGACCAACACGTTATGCGCTCGCCGTGCGTGCTGGGTCAGCACTCGGGTTCGCGCTCTGACGGCGATCCTCGTAATAACTCAGAATCTGCAATTCCGATGCAAGGTCTACCTTGCGCACCCGAACGGCCCGCGGTGTCGCAATAACCACAGGGGCAAAATTGAGAATTGAAGTGATACCTGCACGCACCATGAGATCCGCTGCTTCTTGGGCTGCAGCGCCAGGGGTTGCCAGGACACCAATTGAAACGTTCATTGATTGCACAACTGCAGGCAGGTCATCAATGGCCCGCACACGCACCCCGCCGACCACGGTGTCCACTTTGGATAGATCTGAGTCGAACATCGCCACAACTGGATAGCCACGCGATGTAAACCCGCCGTATCCAGAAAGTGCCTGACCAAGGTTGCCTGCGCCCACTACAACGATTGGCCACTCATGTGTGAGCCCCAGCTCGCGTTGAATTTGATAAGTGAGGAATGCAACGTCATAACCAACACCACGAGTGCCATATGTGCCGAGATAGGAAAGATCTTTTCTCACCTTTGCGGCATTGACACCCGCAAGTGCCGCCATTTGATCTGATGAGAGTTGTGTGGTCCCTTCATCAGAGAGTTCACCGAGTATTCGCAGATAAATCGGAAGCCTCGAGAGCGTTGCCTCGGGGATTCGACGTCGGGGGGAATCCGTCATAAGTGAATACGCTACGCCCTTGTGCAACTTTTCACGAAGTCGGGAGCAACTTGATTCGTGTGGCAAGTGGCATGCCTTCCTAGGCTCATCCGGTGACCCTGAACGCGGCCCTTGCGGCATCAGCAACGCTTGTGGCAATTGCCTTTGCGCTTTCGACACTGGATCGGTGGCTAAGACGCCGTCGCCCGCATGAACTCGCTTGGGCCATATCTCTATCGCTGTTTGCCGTCGGCTCGGGTGCGCTGTGGTGGGCGGAATCCCGGGGATGGAGCAATGAATCTTTCAAAGTTTTCTTCTTGGCTGGCGCAGTTCTCAACGTGCCGTTCCTGGCTCTTGGCAGCGTCTATTTACAGTTCGGGCGACGCGTCGGCGACCATGTGCGGAGCTGGTTGATTCTGCTCAGTGGTTTTGCCACTGGTGTAGTGCTGGTCGCGCCGGAGAAATTTGAAATCGGCGGCAGTGAATTCCCTACCGCGAAAGAAGTTTTTGGGGTCGCACCACGCGTGCTTGCAGCAGTTGGTTCGGGAGTCCCGGCACTGTTCATCTTTTTTGCAGCACTTTGGTCCGCTTATCGGTTGATGCGACGCCGAGCTCCATCAATGAGCGCGGCTGTACAACGAGAAGTGCGTTCACCCAAGAGTCTTGTTGTTGGCAACTTGTTGATTGCGCTCGGCACAGCGATTCTTTCTGCCAGTGGATCGTTGTCTGGAAGGCTCGGAAAAGATCGTTCGTTCGCGATCACTTTGCTCGCTGGAATCATCGTTTTGTTTATCGGATTCCTGGTATCTACATCTGGAGCAGCGAGATCAAACCGGCGACCATAATCGCGGCGATCAACAAACCGATTGTGAGTGTGGTTGCGGGACGCATGTGGACAATCCTAGGCACGCTCTAACGACACTGAGTCGCCGACACCAATACCGATTTCAAATGCGGCAGAACCACGCTGTGTGGCAAGTGCAAGCATTCCGTAAGAATCAACCACGAGCGCGAGACCACCAGTTCCAATTGATTCAAAGTTGTCCACTACTGGGCACATGCGTACGGTTTCTCCGATAGTTACTTTGATTGGGGAGCCCCAAGTACGCACATCGTCTAAGCCGATGTTGAGTTGGCAGTTTCCGTAATGATCAACCCAGGTGACTTCACACTGAGATCCATTTTCTAATTCCTGAGGCAATGGGATTAATCCCGGGGTCAGTAATACGGGATCTACGAGTGGACCAAACTCCGTAAGTGGAACGCCGTTGGCTAGGTGTGCGGCAACAGGCGCAAAAATGTCACGGCCCGCAAATGTGGCGCCATGCGCGAGCAAGTGGTGTTCGGTATTCGTGAGTTCAACTGCGCGCTCAGCGCCACCCGCCATCGCGACCGCACCTGAAAGCAAGCCGTTGTCAGGTCCGACGAAATATCCACGGCCAGCACCAACTTCAATTGCAACCGCTCGGCGTGATGTACCCACGCCAGGATCAACAACTGCAAGCACAATTCCTGTGGGCAGGTACTGCACTGCGCGCGTGAGCGACATTGCACCAGCGCGCACATCGTATGGCGGCACATTGTGATTGATATCAAGAACTCGAACGTGCGGGGCAATCTCAGCAATTACTGCGTGCACAACGCCAACAAATTCATCCTGCAATCCGTAGTCAGAGAGAAATGAAATGGTTGAGTGTCCGTTGTTCATAAGTTGCGTCTAAGTATTGCGGCTTGTTGCGAATTCAAACGGAAAAAGAAACGGGGCCGATGCCAACCCCCCGATGGCACCGGCCCCGTCAACGCTGCCCGCTGGGGGCGCGATCAGGATTTCTCTATCGAGAAGTCCGTTGTGACTGCAAAGTTAGACACAAAGTGACGCGTGGCACAAGTGCCCGAAACAGGAAATCAAGCTGCCCATTCAGGGCTCATTTGGAGCCGAGATCTCGGGTCATTTCTGCACTGCGGGCTGCTGCTGCCTGGACTGCATCTAGGACTGATTTTTCAAGCCCAGCCGCATATAGAACCTCCAGCCCAGCTGCCGTTGTGCCGTTGGGCGAGGTGACCTTTTCCCGTAGTTCGCTCGCGCTCCCCTGCCCCGATGCCAGCAGGGCTGCGGACCCGACAAAGAGCTGCTCAACGGCCTGGCGAACGACCTCTGGGGTGAGCCCTGCCTTGGCCCCTAATTCGAGGCCCGCGGCGATCATTGCTTCGGCAACGTGGAACAAGTACGCCGGACCCGAGCCAATCAGACCCGTGTATACGTCAATGGCCGATTCCGGCACGCGCACAACATCGCCCACTGCCGAAAACAGATTTTCACCCCATGTCAAAAGTGACTCTGGAGTGGTGTTGTTAACGCACAGGGCAGTGACACCTTTGCCAACCAGTGCCGGAGTGTTCGGCATTGAGCGCAGTACTTGAACATCAAAACCAGCTGCATCAGCAAGTTGTGAACTCGACACACCGGCTGCAATAGACACAATGCGTCGGGCCCCATTGACAGCGGCTTCAGAAACCACTTCTGCAACATCGCCTGGCTTCACTGCCACAAGAACCGAGTGACACTTTGGAATCGAATTAAGAACCCTGATGCGAGGGAACTCGCGCTTTAGTTGTGCTTGTCTAATCTCGATCGCCTCGACCACAGTGATCGACGATGCGGGCACACCTTCGCGCAACCAGCCACCAATGAGCGCACTGCCCATGTTGCCGCCACCTATAACGACCAGTTCGTCGAACTTCTTGATTGCCACTGCGCAAGGCTAAGCCACCAAATACCCGTGCGTTGCCATGAATTTTCTGGTTGTGCTAGCTAAGGCTTAAAAGATTGGTGCACCCGGGCCGTTGAGTGACTTCCCCGACCACCGCCGACCCGAGTGCAAGGGGATGTGTGCAGTGAAAAGGGATGGGCGGAAATCAGGATTCGAACCGACTGGCAAACGCAAGGCGGATCAAAATCGGGAAATACCGTTCAACCGTATGAAGGCAAGTGCCGATTACGCGATCCAACTCGCGTGCATTCAAGGCGGTGAGAACAACTTCGCCTCGCAAGTAGATCGCATCTTCATCACCGATTGAAAAGTGAACGCCGGTCAAAGTGTCATTGGCGCGCAAAATACTTTCGTACACCTGATCACGGTTTTCTGGTGGCCATGGCATCACATAGGTTTCGTATTTGAGTGTGCGCTGTCCAAGGGTGAGCCACACGGTTGTGAACTCTTTCTCTTCACCCTGCAGGCGGACATACCAGCGAATGATGTCACCCTCATCGCGATCGATAGCAAGAATCGTTGGATTCTCAGCTTTGAAATTCGCCAGCCAAGTATCGATCTGTTCTTCAATCAAGAAGAGATCGGGGCCGGTGAAGAATTCACTCATGGCATCAAACGCACTCGACACGTGCTTTGTTGATGAGATCGGCATACACGCGGCGCAATCGTGCAGCAGCAAAACTCCAGGTGTAACGACGCGCGCGAGTTGCAGCAGCAGCCCCCATCTCGGCCGCAAGCGGACGGTTGTTCAAAAGATGGGCTATGTGCCCGGCGTAGACGGCAGGGTCTCGGTCTGGTACCAAGTAGCCGGTCTTGCCGTGCTCGACCAGTGTGAGTAAACCGCCGACCGCACTTGCAATAACAGGCACACCACAGGCGGCTGCTTCAAGGGCCACAAGACCAAAACTCTCGCTACGGCTCGGGACCAACACCGCGTCAGCTGCCCGATAGTAGGTGGACAACGCGTGGTGCTCCTGGGGTGGAACCATCATGATCCGATCGCGAATACCGAGTTCGTCGATCAAGTCATTGATACGCCTTACTTCGGCATCGCCTTCGGTACCACTTGCTCCCCCGACAATCATCAATCGCGTCTTGCTTAGATGCGGATTCGATGTGTGGAGAATCTTGAGCGCACGAATCGCAACTTCAATTCCCTTCAGGGGCTGAATGCGGCCAACAAAAAGCAGGGTCGGATCACTGTCGAGCCCCAATGCATGCCGTGCCCCATGCTGGCTTCCGGGTGTGAAAAATGCGTGCTCAACACCTGGTGCAACAATCTCAAGGGTTCCACTTGGCTTGCCGTAAAGCGACACGAACTGACGCTGCTCTTCAGTACAACTGACACAGATCACGTCGGTGCAGCCGATGACCTTGATCTCTTCTTGTTCACGATGTGCAGACTCGTGATCTCCACCCTGGGCCTTGACTCTTGCCAATGTGTGGAACGTGGTGACAAGCGGGATGTTGAGAGCGTGCTTGATCTTGTGGCCAGCAACCGCCGACATCCAGTAATTCGCATGCACTACATCAACGCCACCATGTGCCTTGATGTCCTCAATCACTTTCTCAGCGAACTCGTCAATGTGTGCAATCAATTCATCCTTGGAGAGTGTGTGCGAACCAGCTGGTATGTGAACAACACGATGGTTGGGCTCAACATCCACAACACGCGCTGTGTCACTACTCGTCTCGCGGGTATACACGGTGCACTCGATGCCAACATGGGCAAGGGACGAGACGAGCTCGCGTACATAGACATTCATTCCACCGCCATCACCGACACCGGGCTGGGCCAACGGCGAGGTGTGATAGGAGATGACGGCCACTCGCTGCATAGGGATGTCAATGCTAACTATTGGAACATTGCATCCACATCTGCGCCGCCACCCTTGATTCGGGAGACCAGCTCAGTAGTGAGTGCGTCAATGCTTGAAAATAAGGCTTTGCGCTCCTCGGACCGCTCGCGCTCAAAGGTTGCGAGCGATACCTCAAGGGCCTCAAGCTCAGCCACTTGCAGAGTACGTAACTGACCAAACCCGAGTTCTTCGCAGATCTTCTCAAGTGCGATGACCAATGGATGTCCAACGGGCACTTCAGTGTCGCGCGGTGGACGGTTGGATCCACCACCGTGTTCTTGACCAAATACTCGGGCCAGGTTTGCTGTGTCGTCTTCACCACCGCGCCGGTGCTTAAGTTCAGCACGCACCAGATCGAGGCGACCTTGCGTGAGTCGGCGCACAAACGAAACTGCATCCTCATCTTCATTTAATCGCGAGCGCGCCTCACGGAGTTCGGTCAGTGACATCGATTTCGCATCACTCATTGCGACCCTCCAGAAACAGGCGGCAACACCGCTACTTCATCTTTGCCTGTAACGGGTGTGGATTCGTGCACCTCTTCGCCGTTGAGCCAGATCTTGCAGTTTGAGAGCACCGAAGCAAAATGGGGTCCGAACCGATCTTTCGCCACCGAAAGCACATCACTAACCGTTGCTGCATCAATTTCAACCCTGGGTGTGCCAGCTGCCTCACGTGCGGACGCAAACAGCAACAGAACGGCCATGAGCACATCGTACCGCTGGCTCTGCGACTTGTGTCTGGTGACTCCAACTAACCTGCTCAACGTGGTTGCCAACGGTGTTGCTCGGATTCTGATGGTGCGCCATGGTCAATCTGAGTGGAACGCAATCGGTAAGTGGCAAGGGCAAGAAGATCCGCCGCTGACAGAACTCGGAGTTGACCAAGCGATGCGTGCGGGACAAGTCCTGGGGTCATTTGACTTGATCGCATCCAGCGACCTCCAACGCGCAGCAATAACCGCCACAGTCATAGGAGAACTGATCGGCATAGGTCCCGTTCATGTTGACGATCGTCTGCGCGAAACCTTCGTCGGGCCTTGGCAAGGTCTCACGCGACACCAAATTGAAGCTCAGTGGCCAGGCTGGATAAAAGATGGCCGCCGACCCCCCGAAGCTGAAACTGAAACCGAAGTCGCTATTCGTGCCCATGCGGCATTGATAGACCTCGCTGCCCAAATCGGGTCTGGCGAAATCTTTGTTGTGAGCCATGGTGGAACCATCCGCGCCTTGAAGCGCCACCTCGGTGGGTCAGATGAGCGATTTGGGAACCTCGAAGGTTCTTGGTTCACGGTGCAAGGTTCAAAAATCAGTTATGGCGAGAGTGCCTACCTGCTTGATCACACCGGCGCAGACGAAACTCTCTGACCAAATGGTTCTTGCCAAGAGACTCGATGATTCCTACGCACCAACAGTGCGCGAAAACATCACGGTCCTCACTTTGTTGCGAATGGTGTCGAACGCTTGTTATCGATTTGCTCCACCATTCATCGCCACCATTGCACGCGGCTTTGATGTTGATGTTGCCGACATTGGTGTAGCACTCTCTGTTGCCGAGCTATCTGGCCTTCTTGCGCCGTTGATTGGGCACTTTATTGACCCAAGAAGTCGCAAGGCATCAATGCTCATTGGTTCACTTGGGGTCGTAGTTGGAGTAACCATCGCTGCGACGGCACCGAATGTGGTCCTGTTCGCCGTCGGGGTATTCCTGCTGGGTGCGGCAAAAATAACTTTCGATGTGACCATGGCAGCATGGTTTAACGATCACGTTCCATACGAAAAACGCGGACGCGTTTCGGGGTTAGTTGAGACTTCTTGGGCCCTCGGGCTTTTGATTGGAGTCTCTGCCATGGGCCTCATGGTGGCAGCCACCAACTGGCGTTGGGGATTCATGCTCGGAGGCATCTCAGTATTTGCCGTGACGCTGGTTGTTGCTGCACGCATTCCCAATGAAGGCACCCCGACAAAACACGTACAAGCAGAACATGGTGGAAAATTCCGTCGTGGATCTTGGCGAGTAGTGACCACATCGTTTCTTCTGATGGGCGCAAGCCAAGCGGTTTACATCACCTTTGGTGCTTGGCTCGAAGATGGATTCGGATTCACTGCAGCGGCACTGGCTGCTGTGGGTTTCAGTTTTGGGGCCGTGGAGCTTGCAGCATCAACAACGTCGGCGCGACACACGGATGCCTGGGGCAAAGAACAAAGCGTGATTATCGGCGCGATCATCATGGTCCCAACTGGCATCCTGCTCGCCTTCAGCGAATCAAACCAATGGATCGGAATTGTGTTGCTGGCAATCTTCTTGATGGGTTTTGAATTCGCAATTGTGAGTCTGCTGCCATTAGCTGCCCACCTTGTTCCTGGCTCGACTGGGCGGGGGCTTGGGCTATCCGTCGGTGCAGGAACTTTCGGTCGAGCGGCGTTTTCGATTCCAGCAGCGGCCCTTTACGACGCACACGGCTTCACGGCTCCAACACTTTTGGGTACAGCTGCAGCATTGATTGCGTCATTGCTGACGCTCGGATTCATCCACGATAAGCGTTAGTGATTGGGAGCCGGCGATCTTTGCCAAAAGCCTTGGTGGTGATTCGCACTCCGGGTGCACATTGGCGCCGCTTGTACTCAGATAAATCAACCAATCGTGCAATGCGTCGCACAAGTGCCTCATCGTGCCCCCGGGCGACAATCTGGCTGGCGGTCAAATCCTGTTCGACATACAACTCAAGAATTGGATCAAGCACTTCGTATGCGGGAAGTGATTGATCATCACGTTGATCGGGCCGCAACTCAGCTGAAGGGGCTTTGGTCAAAACCGATTCGGGAATGATCTCGCGACCCACGCGTTCGTTGACATATCTACTCAGCGCATATACCTGCACCTTCAACACGTCTTTGATCACCGCATAGCCGCCGGCTGAATCACCGTAGATGGTGAAGTATCCAACTGCCATCTCACTCTTATTGCCCGTGGTTAAGACCATCCAGTTGAACTTGTTGGACAGCGCCATCAAGATCATCCCCCGACAACGGCTCTGCAGATTTTCTTCGGTCAAGTCCTCAGAGCGACCTGTGAATGCGGAAGCAAGCGAATCCTTGAGGGCGGCAAACGCAGGTTCGATTGAAATCGTTTGGCAGTCAATGCCCAGAGACTCCGCCAATTGATATGCATCAGTCTTTGATCCATCACTTGAATATCGTGACGGCATTGAAACACCGTGAACGTGCTCTGCACCAAGTGCATCAACGGCAACTGCCGCCACCAAAGACGAGTCAATGCCGCCTGATAATCCAATTACAACATCAGTGAAACCGTTCTTGCGCACATAGTCACGTGTACCAAGAACAAGTGCGTGGTACACCTCGGCGATCGGATCGAGACGATCGCGTGTGGACGATTCTGAATCCGCTGTGATCTTGCCGGTCGTGGGATCGAAGTCAACTACCAGAAAATCTTCGGCATGCTGTAGCCCGCGTGTAACAACATTCCCCACTTGGTCGATGACGGTAGATGAACCATCAAAGACAAGTTCATCTTGACCACCGACTTGATTGACATAGACAATTGCGCACTTCGCGTCTTTGGCTCGCTCAACAAGCATCGCCTCACGCTCACGCCACTTCCCCTTGTGATACGGCGAAGCATTGAGATTCAAATTGACTACCGCACCAGCGGTTGCCTGCTTACGCACTGGGCCATTGGCATCCCAGATGTCTTCACAGATGGTCACACCACAGGAAACACCAGCGATCTCAACAATCGCATCCTCGATGCCGCCACATTCGAAGTAGCGGTTCTCGTCAAAGGGTCCGTAATTCGGGAGACGATTCTTGCGATACGTGTGGATAACGCGTCCGTTCTGACAAACCGCCGCGGCGTTGTAGAGAGCCCCGCTTTTTGCATCCACGAAACCAACTACGGCTGCGGTGTCACCCGTGGTGGCCGCGAAACGCTCAAGCACTGCTTGGTTGTCCTTTACAAAGCCCGGTTTCAGGACGAGGTCCTCGGGCGGGTAGCCGGTAACGGCCAATTCGGGATAAACCACCACATCAGCCCCCGCCTGGGCGGCCCGTGCATAGGCAGATTCAAGCCGCACAAGGTTTCCGTCGAGGTCACCGACGGTCTGGTTCAGCTGGGCCAGGGCAATTCGCACCCCTTCAGCATTGCACCAGCCGTGGAACTTCACACAGCGTTTACAAACGGATAACAGCCGAGAAACGGCTTCCTGCCATTGTTGAATGCACGTTCCAATAACGACAAGGAGACACCGTGGCAATTCAAGCCGAATACATCTGGATCGATGGCACCAAGCCAACCCCGATGTTGCGTTCCAAGACCAAAGTCATCCCCGAGTACATCGGTTCTTTGCATGAACTTGCAATCGATGAATGGGGCTTCGATGGTTCATCAACCGAGCAGGCAACAGGCGAGGCCTCAGACTGTGCTCTAAAGCCAGTCTTCACCTGCAAGGACCCAATTCGTGGTGGTGACAACATCCTCGTTTTGTGCGAAGTGTTGCTTGCCCAAGACGGCAGCCCACACCCAACTAACACTCGCGCCGCACTGCGCGATGTTTCTGCAAAGCATGCCGATCAAGAAATGATCTACGGCATCGAGCAGGAGTACACGATGATGCGCACCGACGGAACTCCGTATGGTTTCCCAGTAGGTGGCGAGCCCGGACCACAGGGTCCCTACTATTGCGGCGTTGGTGCTGGCCGTGTGATGGGACGCGAAATTGTTGAGCGTCACACACAAGCTTGCATGGATGCTGGCCTTCGAATCTCTGGTACCAACGCAGAAGTGATGCCTGGTCAGTGGGAATTCCAGATTGGTCCACTACCTGCGCTTGCAGTTTCAGACGAGATCTGGATTGCTCGCTGGATGCTCCATCGCATCGCCGAAGACTATGACGTAGTGATCTCGCTCGATGCCAAGCCCAAGAAGGGCGACTGGAACGGTGCGGGTGCACACACAAACTTCTCAACCCGTGCAATGCGCGAGTCATACGATGCAGTTATCGCAGCATGTGAGAAGCTCGGCACAAGAGTGATGGAACACGTCGAGAACTACGGTCACGACATTCAGAGCCGCCTCACTGGAAAGCACGAGACAGCTCCTTGGAACGTGTACTCCTACGGAGTGTCCAACCGTGGTGCATCGGTGCGCATCCCATGGCAGGTCGAGCGCAACAAGCGCGGCTATGCCGAGGATCGTCGTCCGAACGCGAACGCCGACCCTTACACCGTGACACGTCTCATCCTCGAAACTGTCTGCGGCTGACCGCAAACTCAGCAAAAACCAAAGAAACGGGGGGTCGCAAGGCCCCCCGTTTCGCTTCTAGACATTCGGCTGTGGACTCAACGCAGCGATAAGACAAAATTGGAGGCATGAATCCGATGCTCGAACAGCAGAAGGAATATGTGTTGCGAACCGTCGAAGAACGCGGCGTGCGTCTCGTGCGCTTGTGGTTCACCGATGTTCTCGGCAATCTGAAAAGTTTTGCAATCAGCCCGGCGGAACTCGAGAACGCGCTCGAAGATGGTATGACCTTTGATGGTTCTTCCATCGACGGTTTTTCGCGCATCCAAGAAAGCGATGTGCTCGCGATCCCCGATCCGAACACGTTCGAGGTCATGCCGTGGATAGAGGGCAATGCCGCCGAGGCCCGCGTTTTCTGCGACATCTTCAATCTTGATGAAACACCCTTTAGTGGTGACCCACGCAATGTGCTGCGCCGCCAGCTTGATGCATTGCACAAGCAAGGATTTACTTTCTACGTCGCGCCTGACATCGAGTTCTTTTACTTCGCAACACCGCAGCCAAACACACCACCTGTGCCGTTAGACGAAGGTGGATTCTTTGATCTCACAGCCAGTGACATCGCGAGTTCGTTGCGCAAAGAAACCATCCGCACACTTGAAACCATGGGCATTCCGGTTGAGTATTCGTTCCACGAGGATTCACCGAGCCAACACGAGATTGATTTGCGCCATACAGATGCATTGACCATGGCGGATTCGATCATGACCTTCCGCCTTGTAGTGAAAGAGATCGCTGCAGCGCACGGGGTGCACGCAACGTTCATGCCAAAGCCACTGGAAGGACTCCAAGGCTCAGGAATGCACATGCACTTCTCGCTTTTCCGTGGCGAAGACAACGCGTTCTATGACCCGAAAGACCCATATTTCCTTTCACCTGTTGCCAAGCAGTTCATGGCTGGCCTGTTACGGCATGCGTCGGAAATCACCGCAATTACCAATCAAACGGTGAACAGTTACAAGCGGCTCGTACCTGGTTTTGAAGCACCGGTTCATATCTCGTGGGCAAGAAATAATCGAAGTGGCTTAATTCGTGTACCGATCCCCAAAAAGGGCAACCCGATGGCCACCCGCATTGAATACCGGTCGCCAGACCCTGTCTGCAATCCGTATCTCGCTTTCTCAGTTCTCTTGGCTGCTGGCATGAAGGGCATCGAAGAGGGTTATGAACTCCCTGAAGAGGCCGATGCCAATTTGTTTGAGATGGATGACCTGGCGCTTTCCAAGTACGGCATCGCACAGCTTCCACAATCGTTGAATGACGCATTGGTTGCAATGGAGAATTCGGAGCTCGTTGCCGAAGCTTTGGGTGAACACATCTTTGAATGGTTCCTTCGCAACAAGCGCTCAGAATGGCGCGCGTACAAGACACATGTCTCGCAGTTTGAGCTCGACAGGTACTTGAAGGCTCTCTGAGATGAATTCTTCGCACGCAGGCATGGAGCTCGCGGTCGTGTTTCCAGACCCCGCTCCCATTGATCTTGCGCGCACACTTGACCTCGCTGGCTTTCGTTGGAAGGCGGTGAACTCGTGGGATGACGCTGTGCGTAATGCTCCCGTCGCTGGCTGGGCAGGCGCGATCGTCTCCTGTGAAGAAAAACCCGAGGATGCGTGGGCGTTTTGTCGTGCGCTCCGCAAACAAGACGGCGATGCAACTCGCATTCTTCTGTTAGTCACAGGAGCGCAACTCGCGGACCTTGAGTTGCGGGATGAGCTCTATGACGACTTCTGTATTTCTCCGTTCCACCCTCGTGAATTTGAAACTCGATTCCGTCATCTCATGGGCCGAGGTATACAGACTTCGCGTCCTGAGCTGGTCGAATACTCAGGCCTTGTCTTGAACCTCGAGACGTACCAAGCAACCATCGACTCACGTCCTCTTGATCTCACCTTCATGGAATATGAACTCTTGCGGTTTCTTGCTCAGAACCCAGGAAAGGTCTTCACGCGCGAAATGCTGCTATCGCGAGTTTGGGGATATGAGTACTACGGCGGTGCAAGAACCGTTGATGTTCACATCCGTCGTTTACGCGCAAAGCTCAGCGAAGAGCATGCGTATTTGATCCAAACCGTGCGCAGTGTTGGCTACAAGTTTGGTGAATCCCGCTGGGGTTAACTCAGTCGCTGAATTTTCCGACTCAGCACATCGTGCTGTCGCAACATTGATTCGAGTTCGCCGCTTACGAGCATGCCGTTGCGCACGATGGTGCGCCCATGAACGATCGTGTCCCGCGCTGAAGTGGGACCGCATCGCAGCCACGCTTCGATTGGATCAGCCACAGCACCTGCAAAGACTGGGCCGGTCAGCGACCAAATCGCCAAATCTCCGACAGCACCTTCGCTGATTTCTCCGATTTCACCTTCGCGACCAAGGCACCCAGCGCCACCGACAGTTGCGCATTCAAGAGCCATTCGCGCCGAGCCCGCATCAGCACCGTTACGGAGCTTTGCCAGCAACATTGCTTGGCGTGCTTCGAGCCACAACGATGCTGAGTCAGCCGATGCTGAGCCATCAACACCAAGGCCCACTTTCACACCATGGGCACGAAGATCAATGACCGGTGCAATGCCTGAGGAGAGGATGAGATTGCTACTCGGACAGTGCGCCACACCAACACCAGCACGACCGAGTTCTTTTACTTCTTCAGGATTTGGCATCACACAATGCGCCAACCAGGCACGATCGGTGCACCAGCCCACTTCCTTTAGATATTCCATCGGCCGGCACCCGAAACGCTGCAATGAAAACGCGTCGTCTTCTGCATTTTCAGCAAAGTGAGTGTGCAGCCTCACATCAAGTTTTTCTGCCAACTCTGCAGAACGCTTCATGAGATCAACCGTGACACTAAACGGCGAACACGGCGCCAATGCCACTCGGGTCATGGCTCCAAATGAACGATCGTGATGCCGTGCAACTGCGGCTTCAGACTCAGCAAGAATTGTGTCGTCATCTTGCACAACATCGTCTGGTGGCAACCCACCATCTTTTTGCGACAGTGACATCGAGCCCCGGGTGGGATGAAAACGCAGACCGAGATCGCGCGCTGCCTTGATTTCGGCTGACAAGATGTCACCACCGTTTTTAGGGTGGAGATAAAGATGGTCGGTCGAAGTTGTACACCCCGACAGTGCGAGTTCCGCTAAACCCACCCACGCTGATACGTAAACGGACTCCTCATCGATTGCACTCCACAGTGGGTAGAGGGTCTGCAGCCAGCCAAAGAGTGGAGCTGAGGTCATTGGCGGATACGCGCGGGTCAGATTTTGGTAGAGGTGATGATGTGTGTTCACCAACCCAGGTGTCACAAGACAATCGGTTGCATCGATGACTTCATCTGCGAATGGAAGGGGTTCCGACGAACCACCGACACGTTTGATGAAACCATCTTCCACCAAGACCCAACCACCGGGTATCTCGCGGCGGTGGGTGTCAACAGTCGCAACAAGGCGCGCGTTCTTGACAAGCAGACTTGTCAGACGTTGGTCTCCAAGAGTTCGCTTCCTTCGTGACGAATCTCGGCGTCACGATACAAGAAGTGTCCGATCAAAGCGGCCAGACCAGCAGTGCTGAGACCAACAACGATCGGAAAAGCAAGAAGTGCGATGACCAAAATGATTGCGCCAGCCATGATTCCTACCGTAGTGGCTTGTAGGCCCAGGCTTCGATTTCAACTTCGCCACCAAACGGCAGCGACGCTACGCCGATCGTTGAACGCGCGGGACGAGCACCATTGAAGCCAGCAACGTAGGCCTCGTTGAACGTGGCAAATGTATCCATGTCCGTAAGAAAGCAGAGGGTTTTTGCGACGTCTTTGAGAGTGCAACCTTCCTCTTTCAGGCGTTCTTTGAGGTTCTGGACTGCCATTGCTGTTTGCGCAGCAACGCCTCCTGGAACAATCGCTCCGTCTTTCATTCCGAGCTGACCGGAAACAATTACCCAATCTCCTGCGCGGACAACTGGTGTGTAGGGACCCACTGGTGCTTGTGCCATGCCCTTCACACTATGCCCCCGATACCATCAAAGTGTGAGCCCAAAAACCCCCATCACACGCCGCGAACTGCTGCAGAAGTCGGCAACACTCGGCGGCGGAGCCGTAGCACTATCAGCCGTGGTGGCTGCCTGTGGCGGGGACTCAAAAACCTCCACGGCCGGCGCTTTTGCCCTTGATGAGTCAATTGTGGTGGTCAAGCGATTCCCTGACTCGGCATTGGTGCCAGGCGAAGTCCGATTGCCCATCTCTCTTGCCAATGATGCTTCGATTCTCGGCAGTGATGACCTGCCAGATGTTTTGACCGGCAAGATCGTGAACCTTGAGACCGGAGAAGTGGTGAACGATGCAATAACCGCGACCAAGCACCAAGGCAATGCACCGACCCCGTACTGGCCTTTCATCGCCACAATCTCTGAGCCGGGCATGTACAAAATCGTGGTTGATGGCGCAAATCCAGATGGAGCTGCCATGCAGATTGCTGCAGCAGCAGAAGTTTCACTGCCGATTCCTGGAGATCCACTTCCTTTGGTGGTTACACCAACTCTTGACAACCCGATGGAAATGGATCCGATGTGCACGCTGACACCTAGCGCGTGTCCGCTACATCGCACATCAGTGGATCAGGCCCTAAAGGCGGGGATGCCAGTTGTCTATCTAATTGGCACGCCCGCACATTGCACCACGGGAACGTGTGCTCCCGCGCTTGAGTACCTGGTTGATATCGCCGCAGAGTTTGAGTACCGCGCGACCTTCATCCACACTGAGGTTTATCAAGACAAAGGTGCTACGAAAGTCACGCCTGCAGTGACTGATTACTACATGACCTTTGAACCAGCCCTGTTCATCACCGATTCGAATGGAATTCTTCGCGTGCGTTTAGACAGCGTGTTTGACGAAGAAGAAATTCGTGATGCGCTGGCGCGGGTTGGGGTCAGCTAAAGCTCTTGCCGCAGCCACATGACCGCTGCGCGTTGGGATTACTGATCTTGAATCCCTGCTCTTGGATGCCGTTTGCATAATCAAGGCTTGCACCAATGAGAAGTGCTGCTGACTCTGCATCGACGACAACACGAACACCGTTGTACTCAGCCTGCTGATCCTGAGCTGTGACATCGGAATCAAAGAACATGTCGTATTGGAACCCTGAGCAACCACCCGGCTTCACGGCCACACGCAATGCGAGGCTGGAATCGCCCTCGGACTCAATGAGTTCCTTGACTTTCGATGCTGCTTGGTCGGTAAGAGTGATCATGTTAGGTAAGGATAACGAACTTCATCGGTAAAATCATCTCGTGACCACCCCCACTGAACCCGAAGTCCTCAGCCTGCTGAGAGCCGTGATTGACCCCGAGCTGGGGGGCAACGTGGTTGACCTCGGAATGGCAACCGTTACGGGCATTACCCCTGAGGGGATCGTGAATGTGGGGTTCAAGCTCACTATCCGCGGTTGTCCATTACGCCAACAGCTGAAAAACGACATCGAATCTCGTGTGGGCTCCCACCCTGGGGTGACCAAGGTTGTTATTGATTGGGGCGAAATGTCTCAAGAGGAACGCACCGAAGTCATGAGCCGCGCCCGGTGGAACGCACGTGCCGAGGACGATGCCACACAGGTTTCGGTGGACACACGTGTGTTCGCAATCTCAAGCGGTAAAGGTGGTGTGGGCAAGAGTTCAGTCACTGTGAACCTCGCAGCCGCAATGGCTCATCGCGGAGCCACAGTTGGTGTGCTTGATGCAGACATCTGGGGCTTCTCGATTCCCCGCATGCTTGGACTCACCGATCGACTCCAGGCACAGCGCTTTGAGGGTCATGAAAAACCAATGATCGTTCCCAACGAGCGACGCATTGGAAGCGGAGTGCTGAAGGTCGTCTCCACGGGCATGATGCTGGATGACGAAGACACCGCATTGATGTGGCGGGGTTTGATGCTCACCAAAGCTGTTGAGCAATTCCTAAATGATGTGAACTGGGGCAAGCTCGACTATCTACTTATCGATATGCCCCCGGGGACCGGTGATGTACAGATGGGTCTTGCACGCATGTTGCCACGCACCGAACTGGTGATTGTGACCACACCTGCACTTGCGGCCCAAAAAGTTGCTGCGCGCGCTGCTGATATGGCGCGTCGCAGTTTTTTGCGCGTTGCAGGTGTGATTGAAAACATGAGTGCCTTTGAATGTGCTCACGGCGATCAGTATCCACTCTTTGGACAAGGCGGGGGTCTCGCTCTTGCATCAGACATCGGTGTCCCATTGCTAGGTCAGATTCCGCTTGAGCCAGCGGTGTCACGTGGTGGCGATGTGGGTGAACCCGCGGTTCTAACTTCAGATTCACCGGCAGCTCGAGTGTTTCTGCAGATTGCAGACACCTTGATTGCCGAGACGATTCCAGCAAATTCATTGTCAGAGTGTTCTGCTCGCCAAGCCGAGCCAGAGATCACTCAGGTTTCGTTGCGCCGCAGTTAGTTCTGTGGCTCGTCTGTAGGTAGGTCTTCAAAGCCTGGCTCGCCAGGCATTTTGATCACGGTAACTTTGCCATTTTCGTCGGTCAGAACCCGTGGCCAGATTCGTGGCGGGCGACCATTACGACGGGCGATTTCTATTGCATCATCAGCCGAATCACCTGAAGCAATCAACTCAAGATTCTTGATGGTTGGAAAGATCATCTTGAACTTTCGCTGCGAGTAACGCTCCAGTGCATCTCCGGGATTGACCCAGATTGAATCAACTGTTTCGTGATTATCGTGCAATGGTTCTTGAGCCTGTGGAGCGCGGGCGAGAAAAAAACGGGTATCGAATCGGCGAACCTCACCGTATGGCGTCACCCAATGAGCGAAATAGTGAATCGCATCGGTGATCAATAAGAGGTCCTCTTGACGACAAAACTCTGCCAGGCTCAACTCGCCTTCATGAATCTGGTGCCTCGCTTTTGTATATCGAAGTGCAACGACGGGATCATCAAAACGTAGTGCTTCTGTTGAACCACGTGGTCGCGCAAGTAACACCCCCGCTTCTTCAAAACACTCACGTATCGCCGCCACCCAAAATGCCAAGCCGCCGCGGTTGATGCCCAAGATTGCACTTGCCTCGGCATCAGTAAGACCATCACACAGCTCTTCGTAATCCTCGATGTCATCTAAGTCATCAACTCGGCCACCGGGAAACACAAACATGCCACCCGCGAAAGCAGTGTTGCGGTTGCGCTGCAACATAAAGACTTCAAGTCGACGATCTACATCGTCATCGCGAACCAACAGAACAGTTGCAGCGGGACGTATTGGAACCGCTGCAGGATCGAAATCGTCTCCGCTCATCGTTCATCTTCCGGTGGAACTATTTCGCCAGCAACCTCGATGATCTCCCCATCGACATAGCCACCTCGACCCCCAAAGTTGTTTCCACCATGTGCATGAAAGACTTCGGCACGCCGCCGAACCATGCCGCGCAATACGACACGAAACGGTGGAAGCAAGAGCAATAGACCAATTGCGCCGGTTACATAGCCAGGCATAACCAACAAAATCCCAGCAACTAAAACTACGACACCATCAACGAGTCGTGCTGACGGATCGTTGCCTTTGGCGATTTCATCTCCGAGTTTGCGCCACGCCTTGGTACCACTACGCCTCAACACGCTTGCCCCGATAACACTGAGAGCAAACAGCCCAAGCAGTGCTGTGAATACTCCAAACGCACTGCCGATCTTGATTAGCGCATACAACTCAATGAATGGATAAACAATGAGGAGGAGAAAGAAGATTCCCACCCCGTCAGCCTAATGATGCGTCTACTTGTCGCGGCGTTCGCGGTAGTCGCGTGCGCCACCTTCTTCGGGTTCCACCTCGAGCGTGACGCCATCAATTGCGACAACCCTCACCGTGGAACCAGCAGTAATCGGTGTGGCGCGATTAGTGCGGGCTCGCCAACGTGCATCGCTGACCAACACCACGCCATCGGGGTTGACTTCGTTAACGGCCACCCCGCTCATACCCACCATCCACTCGCGACCGATGGTCGGAGTAGCAAAACGCGTGCGGACCATGGATGGCATGCCGACGATAAAGGTGAGTGCCACCCCGATGATGCCCACCGACAATGTGATCCAACTTGGCCGCATGGTGAGCCCATCAACGGGGCGGAACAAGAACCATGACGACACTGCAAACAAGACCAAACTCACGCGGGTCCAGAATCTCGGCACTCCGACCTGTACGTCCACTGCGAAACCAAAGAATGCAAACAGCATCAAGATCAGCGACCATCCGCGAAGCGGTAAGGCGCCTAGCCCGTATGCGCTAAGCGCAGCACATGCAGCTCCAACCAAGCCCGCAACACCAATTCCCGCGGTAAAAAACTCAAAGATCAAAAGCGACACGCCGATCACAAACAACAAATATGCCGATGCTGGACTCGCCACGGTGTGAAAGAGTCGGGCCCAGAGTCCGGTTTTGAAAAATCTCACCGGTGCTGCGTCGCGCACGATCTGTCCATCTTCATCCGTGGACTCAATAACGGTGTCCAATACCGTGCCGTTGAAGTTCTGGCCATCAAGTGCGTACAACATGTTTCGCAACACGGGTACACCTTCATCATCAGTAGTGAGCTTTAACGCACCCAAAGAACGCGCTTCTTTGAAACCCAATGTGCCATCAACCAAAACATCGGTGGCTGCGCCAAAGTCAATTTCCACGCCATCAACATTGAGTGGCAGACCAGTACGACCGATCTTGCTTCCAGGTGCCATCGCAGTCACATCTGCAGCTGCGAGCATCTGCGCTGGCAAACCAAGAAGCTTTGATCCAGAGGGTCCAACCCAAATTGCAATTGGAATTTCTGCACTGGCGATCTTTTCGATCAACCGCGCCATTCTCGCGCGGGGAACAACTGAGCCTTTTGTGTTGACCTGCAAGATGAGTGCTTGTGCTCCATTTGTAGCGCTGCGCTCGATTGCGGTTTCGATGGCGTCAACATTGATCGGGTCAATGAGGCCGCTCACTTCAACTACATCCACTGGTGCTAAGTCAGCAGCAACAGTTTCGGCATCGGCAACGGCACCAAAAAGGAGTGCACCGATTCCAAGTGTCAATGCGAGGAATGCCAAAAATCGGCGCGGGGAGGATTTCAAACGCAACATCCGGAGATCCACCGTACCGCCGACGACGCGATTTAATACAGCCAAACCACTCGGGATGGGCTGACGGGAAATGACTGGACTAGCCTTTGGGTCGTGCACATTCTTCTTGCAACCGATGCGGATTGGGTGGTGGATGAAGTCAGCGCCGCCCTTGGCGGGCCCGACACCACGATCGTTGTTTGCAGAGACGGCCGCGATGTGTCCCCCTACGTGACCCAAACCACTCCTGATGTTGCAGTTTTGGATCTGCAATCAGGAACCATGGGGGGCATGGCTGTGGCGATGGATCTTCGCCTTGACGAATCAAGTGGTCGTCTCCCGCACGTACCGATTTTGATTCTGCTGGATCGTGAAGCCGATGTGCATCTTGCCAAGCGTTCAGGTGCAGATGGTTGGCTGATTAAGCCTTTGAATCCAATCCGTCTGACCAAAGCCGTCAACGACGTGGCAAAAGGTCTTTCGTATTCAGAAGCTCTGAGCGGGTAGCCTCAAAACCTGCACTGCGGGGTGTAGCGCAGCTTGGTTAGCGCGCCACGTTCGGGACGTGGAGGCCGGAGGTTCGAATCCTCTCACCCCGACCAGTTGATGGCTTAGCTGTCCTTTTCGAAATTGAACTGCTCGTACACCGGAACAAAGTCCGGCATCCGCAAACCACGACGCAACCAGTTCGCACCATCCAGTACCGCGGTATGACCCGACAGATACGAAGCGAACGGTGAGCACATGTATGTTGCGATCCAGCCGAGTTCGTGCGGGCGACCGACTCGACCCGCTGGAACGCGTGCCGCATCTTGCTCTTCGCTGCGATTGCTTTTATCGCGCAACACACTCGGCAGATCGTCATGGGGGAACAATCCTGGCGCGAGACAATTTACGCGAATGCCATAAGGAGCCCATTCGACAGCGAGCGACATAGTCATGTTTGTTACACCTGCTTTGGCAGCTGCTGAATGCGCGGTGCCTGGGCCACCTGTCCATGAATATGTTGCCCCGATATTCAATATCGCCGCTTCCCGACCCGCTGCGATTGCGCGACGTGCGAGTTCCGTGGAACAAAAAAACGTTCCATCCAAAACAATGTCAGTTACTGCACGCCATGCATTCGGGGACATTTTTTCAGCAAGAACTGGAAAGTTTCCAGCAGCATTGTTGACCAGTACGTCAATTGGACCGCACTCTTTCTCTATTTCATCAAACGCCGCCGCAATCGCTTCTGGACTGCGGACATCAACTGCGATGCCAAAGCCCTTTCCTCCAGCAGCGTTCATTGCCGCTACACCTTTCTCGCGATGCTCCGGATCGCGGCTGGCGACAACAACGGTTGCACCTAGCCGAGCGAACTCGGTGCCGATCGCCTTTCCCAGTCCGGTACCGCCACCAGTTACAACTACGACCTTGCCCTTAAAAGTGCCCAAGGGAAGCATCGGTGTACCGAGTGCGGGAGGTTCAGAAAGACCAGTCATGACTGCGATCTTATGCCCAAGGTATTCAGGGCGCCGAAGTGAACTCAGATCAGTAATTCGGCAATTTGCACGGCGTTAAGTGCTGCACCTTTACGAAGGTTGTCATTCGACACGAAAAGTGCAAGACCGCGACCATCATCAACAGAAGTGTCTTGACGAATACGACCCACAAAGCTGGGATCCATGCCTGCTGCTTGAAGTGGGGTTGGGATATCAACTACCGAGACACCAGCTGCTGCTGACAAAAGCGCAGTCGCCCGCTCAACTGTGATTGAACGAGCAAACTCAAGATTCAACGAAAGCGAATGACCAGTGAATACGGGCACGCGAACACATGTGCCACTGACTCGGAGGTCTGGAATGCCAAGAATCTTGCGGCTCTCGTTGCGTAGCTTTTGCTCTTCGTCAGTTTCAAGTGAACCATCGTTAACGAGTGATCCGGCAAACGGCAGCACGTTGAACGCGATCGGCTTAACAAACTTCTTGGCTGGTGGAAATTGAACTGAATCACCATGGTGAGTGAGATCACGCGCGCGTTCCACCACTTTCTTGGCCTGTAAATCGAGTTCATCAACTCCAGCGAGACCACCACCACTTACAGCTTGGTATGTGCTTGCGACCATGCGCAACAGTGAGGCCTCGTCGTGCAGTGGCTTCAACACCGGCATCGCTGCCATGGTGGTGCAGTTTGGGTTGGCGATGATTCCCTTTTTTGGATTCTTTGCCAACTCGCCGTTCACTTCCGAAACCACAAGTGGAACATCCGGGTCCATTCGCCAAGCAGACGAGTTGTCGATAACTATCGCGCCAGCAGCGGCATACTTTGGAGCGAGTTCGCGCGAAGAGGTTGCGCCAGCAGAGAACAACGCAATGTCAAGATTGGAAACATCCGCAGTTGACGCATTCTCAACCGTGATTAAGTGGCCGTTCCAGTCGATGGTGGAGCCAGCCGAACGCTCTGAAGCAAAGAATCGGATTTCCGTTACTGGGAAATTTCGCTCAATCAACAATTCGCGCATCACGCCACCGACTTGACCAGTGGCACCAACTACTCCAATTCGCATGAGGGTCAAGGCTAATGCCGACCCCCTTGGGTTACCCCTTTGGTTTTTGTGCGTCTATCCACCAGTGGCTGCGATTGGCGATGTCGAGGTCACGATCGGTGCGTCGCGCCTGCAAAGCCGGTGACGATTTCATCGAGCGGCGCGGATGTTTCCAGATCACAATGTTGTCGGCATCAGGAACAATGCGTAATACCTCGTCAAGCCCGAGTCGATTCGCCTGCCAACCCAATCTGGTTGTCCAACGACGACCGGTGAGTCGATGGCCAACAATCGGAAGCCTCCACACGGCACGTACGATCGCACCAGCTGGCACCAGCACGATGTCTTGTGCAACCCAAGTGCGGAAATTCAAAATCATTCGACCACCTGGCTTCAATACCCGCCAAGACTCACGCACAAGATCCGCTGCATCCTCTGGCGAACAGTGCTGCAACGTGATGTAGGAAAAAACCAAATCAGCCGATGCCGCGGGTTCTTGTATGACGTGACCATCACGCACTTGGCTCGTGCGTAAACGTTGAACGTCACCCTTTTGAGCCACAGTTTGTCGGCAACGTTCAAGAAATGCTGGATCCACATCACAGGCAATCACTTTGGCGAAGTTGCGTGAGAATGCTGCGGTCATACGCCCAATACCCGAACCGAGTTCGAGAATCGTCTGCGATGCTGCTGCCTCGATGTTGATCCCAAATCTCTCCATGTACAACGCAACTTCGGCATCACCGCTAGCAACAAATTGATCAAGCGTTAATGCGGAGCCAACTTCGTTGTTGAATACCCAGCCAGTGTCACGAACAACCTCGTCACCGGTAACTTTGGCTTCACTTGCACTGCCCGCGGTACGCCATGGAACTAAGTGACTACGGCGGGGCTTTTTCGGTGCATCAGCCATGGGTTGGATTTTTATTTGCGTTCTGGAAGTGGTGCGCTGTAAGCGGATCCACTGTCAAGGCCAAAAGCTGTATGTAATGCGCGCACGGCTTTTTCCAAATCCGTTGCTGCAATCACAACTGAAATTCGAATGGTACTGGTGGAGATCATCTGAATATTCACGTCATTTTCGGCGAGAACGCGGAACATCTTTGCCGCGACACCAGGACTGGTCTTCATCCCGGCACCAACCAAAGAAACTTTTGCAATGTTGTCGTCATGAGTGACACCTTCGGCACCAATCTGCTTGGCAACATCGGCAACAATTTTCTCTGCAACTTTCATGTCAGCTTTTGGAACGGTGAACGAAACATCGGTAGTTCCCTTCACGGACACGTTCTGCACGATCATGTCAACGTTCACATTCGAAGCCGCCAGTGGCTCGAACAACGCTGCAGAAACACCAGGCTTATCGGGCACCGCCTGCACCGTGACTTTTGATTCGCTGGCGTCATGAACGACACCCGCAACAATTGGGTCTTCCACTCCATCACCTTTCTGCGCGGTATCTCCTGTTACCCAGGTGCCGTGCTCCCACGTAAAACTCGAGCGCACATGTATCGGTACATTGTGGTTTCGAGCAAACTCCACTGAACGCAGAGCAAGCACCTTCGAGCCTGCACCTGCCATTTCCAACATCTCGTCGAACTGAATATGGCCGAGCTTGCGAGCTTGAGGCACAAGTCGCGGATCAGCAGAAAACACGCCGGTCACATCGGTGTAAATCTCGCAGCTATCCGCACCCAGAGCAGCGGCAACCGCAACGGCTGTTGTGTCACTACCGCCACGACCGAGAGTTGTGATTTCGCTCTCGGTACTCACACCTTGAAATCCAGCGACCACGCACACGCGGCCTTCATCCAAAGCGGCACGAACACGATCACCCTTGACTTCAAGAATCTTCGCCTTTGTGTGAACCGTGTCGGTGATGATCCCAACCTGACTACCAGTGAAGGACTTTGCCTCCACCCCTAGGTCGGCAAGTGCCATGCACAAAAGCGCCATCGAAATGCGTTCGCCCGTTGTTAGGAGCATGTCCATTTCGCGACCCGGGTGGTTCTTGGAAACCTGGTTAGCAAGGTTGATGAGGTTGTCAGTGCTTTTGCCCATCGCTGACACCACCGCTACCACCTGATTCCCGTGGCTCTTTGTGTACGCGATGTGTTCAGCGACCGCCCGAATGCGCTCAGGATCGGCTACCGAAGTGCCTCCATATTTTTGAACAATGAGCGCCATAACCACTTCAAAGTTAGTGGTTGGACCCCTCGCCGACCTGTGCTGTATTCACAACACGCACTATCCTTCTCCCCTTGTGGGTACCGCAAAGAGAGAACGCCAGAAGCAAAACCGTGCCGAGCGTCGCGTCATTGACGCCCGCCGATACCGGACATCCCTGATTAAGCGAAGGGTGCTGAAGTGGGGCGGAATCATCGCCGCAATCATCCTCGGTGCGCTCCTTCTCGTCACTTTCACTGGTGATGATGAGCCAGCTACAACCAGCACAACCACCACCGAAGCGCCCACGCCGACGTCAGCTCCAGGTGCCACGCTCACCGGCGAGACCCCCTGCCCCGCAGCTGATGGCACTGCTGAGCGCACGATCAAATTTGAAAAGGCACCAACACTTTGTATTGATCCTGCAAAAACTTACACAGCAACTTTTGAAACCAGTGAGGGCACCATTGTTGCCGAGCTTGATGCAAAAACAGTTCCGAACACAGTGAATAACTTCGTGGTCTTGTCGCGCTACAAGTATTACGACACCTCACTCTTGTTCCGGACCGACCCTTCAATTGACATCATCCAAGGTGGAGGCGAAACAAATGCCGACACTCCTGGCTACACGATCAAAGATGAGGGTGGAAAGTTCACCTATAAAGAAGGTGACCTGGTGATGGCCCGCACTGCTGCGCCTGACAGCGCTGGTGGTCAATTCTTCTTCGCAACTGGCCCCAATGTTTCAGCACTCGATGGTCAAGGCACCTACGTCGTGTTCGGTCGTGTCACAGAAGGTCTGGATGTTCTGAAAAGTGTGATGGATCTGCATGTTGACTTGAACAACGGACTTGGTGGCGCACCGAGTCGCGCCGTCACTGTTGATTCGGTGACCATCACCGAATCCTGATTAAACGACGAAAGTAGTTCGCAGTGTTGCCAGCTCAGCGTCTGTGACCCCAAGCGACTGCAAATAGCGATTCATTGATCCGTGCTTTTGCACGATTTCATCCAAGACGATGTGCATCGCCTGCGGATCAGCAGCCAACATCACGGGCGGAGTATCGATCAACTTCTGCAAATACTCCGGATTGTTGTTGGTGGCCCACTCACGAAGGCGTTCAATTGCACCATTCGTGAGACCGTAGTCCGCAACCACCAAATCAAGATTTACACCAACCGACATCAGAACCATCGCTGCGATCAATCCCGTGCGATCCTTGCCCGCTGCGCAATGGAAAACCGCAGGCAGACTCGCAGGATCGGTCATGACACGAAAAGCATGGGCGAATTTCTCCGCACCGTTGTCAAGCATGTCGCGGTAGGCCCAAACCAAATATTCAGTAGCGGCCTCGATGCCAGGAACGTTTTCTCTGCTCCATGTTTGATCAATCACCGGCACATGCACGAACTCGACTGGATGGTGTTCGAGCGGGAAGCGGCCGTTGGCCTCGAGTTCACGGAAGGTTCGCAGGTCGATCACCGTGCGCAAGTTCAATTTGGCAACAACCCGAAGGTCCTCGGATGTCAATCTGAATAAACCATCAGCGCGGTAAATCATTCCCCACCGAGTGGTACCACCATCTGCTGGATAACCACCGAGGTCACGAAAGTTGTGAACTGCTGCAAGGGGTATATGCCGATCGGGATGCAACAACAGGTCTTGAAACTGATCAGCATTCACGCAGCAAGGGTACGGGAATCACCGCCCTCAACCGCCATGTGCGCATGAACCCACGATGAGAGTTGGGTGAATTACCAGTGGGTAACTAGCCTGAGCGAATGGAAATCAATCGTGTTGGAATCGTCGGCTCAGGAATCATGGGGTCGGGCCTTGCAGAAGTTGCCGCCAAAGCTGGCTGTCAAGTTGTCCTGCGTTCCCGTAACAAAGACACTGCACAAGCGAGTGTCAAAGGTGTGGCGAAGAATCTTGCCAAGCAAGTTGAGCGCGGCAAACTCACTGCAGAAGATGCTGCAGATATTGAGGCACGCATCACGCCAACTGCTGATCTCAAAGATCTTGCTGACTGCGACTTGATCATTGAGTCGGTGGTTGAAGATCTGCCAACAAAGCTTGCTCTGTTCAAGGAGCTCGATTCGGTGGCCAAATCAAGTGCAATTCTCGCCACGAACACAAGCACGCTGCCTGTTATTGAAATGGCAGTTGCCACGAACCGGCCATCACAAGTTTGTGGAATTCACTTTTTTAATCCAGCTCCAGCAATGTCACTAGTTGAGGTGGTTGCACCGGTTACTGCAACGGATGAAACGCTTGATGCCGCCACCCAGTTTGCCGTCAAGTGTGGGAAAGATGCGGTGCGAGTTCAGGACCGTGCTGGTTTTGTAGTCAATGCGCTGCTGTTTCCATATTTGAACAACGCTGTTCGTATCTGGGAGCAAGGAACCGCTTCCATGGAAGACATCGACACCGCAATGAAAGGCGGCTGTAATTTCCCAATGGGTCCTTTTGCATTGCTCGACCTTGTCGGTCTGGATACATCGCTGGCAATCCTTGATGCTCTCTACGCTGAATTTCGTGACCCAAACTATGCAGCAGTACCAACATTGCGTCGCATGGTTGCTGCGGGTCGACTCGGTCGTAAAACTAAACAAGGCTTCTACTCATACTGACCACCGCAAATCCTTTTGATGCGCCACACCAACTGGTTGGCGCATGTGAATGGGAGTTTCCGGTCATGCACAAGTGGCCTGGGTCTGATGTCATAACCGCTGGCGCGGACCTTGCACCTGCAACCTTGATCCATGCCTATACACACGGGATGTTTCCAATGGACATCGAAACTCGTCGTGGGCGAGTTCTTGGCTGGTGGTCGCCAACGGAACGCGGTGTGTTGCCGCTGGACGGATTTAAATGCTCGCGTTCATTGCAAAAGAGTGCCCGCAAATACGAAACCAGAATTGACACTTGTTTTCGAGACGTTGTCACTATGTGCGCCGAGTTGCCCCGTGATGGTCGCTGGATCACGGGCGAATTCATTGATGCATACACAGAACTCCATCGTCTTGGCTATGCGCACAGTATTGAAACCTTCAAGGGCGACCAGTTGGTCGGGGGACTCTACGGAGTGCGTATCAATGGCTTCTTTGCAGGCGAGTCCATGTTCCATGTTTCCACGGATGCCTCAAAAGTTGCACTGTGGAGGCTTGTGCAGGAGATGAACCGAGCAGGGATGACTTTGTTGGATGTCCAATGGCAGACACCGCATTTGGCGAGTCTCGGAGTAATTCGCATCGGCAGGTTGGAATATATGGAGAAACTGAGCAAGG
>CAZXAX010000008.1:0-2835 GCA_964638795.1 uncultured Bifidobacterium sp.
GACCCACTTGATGCACTGGTGCTACTTGAAGATTCCGTTTATCCAGGAGTGTGGGTGCAGGCGCGACCGGTTGGCGTGCTCTACATGCAAGACGAAGCGGGCGAGGATGCGAAGTTGATTTGTGTGCCCCCGAGTGAACCGCGCTGGCAACACGTGAAAGACATCAACGATCTAACCCCACAGCTCGTTGAAGAGATCAAACACTTCTTCGAGGTCTACAAGGCTCTGGAGCCAGGTAAGACCTCAGAGACAGGCGGCCTCGCCGGGCACGCCGAAGCGTGGCAGGAGATTAAGGAAGCTCAAGAGAACTTCCGCCGTAGTTCAAATCACTGAGGTGTGGTGAATGCCGGCAAGACCTTGTCTCCGTCGCCGAAGATCAGCCCAACTCGATAGCCACTGAGCCACACGCCCATTGCGGCATTGGCAATCGCGCCAGTGCGTGCACGTGCCGCATTTTCAGTTGCGGCTGCATCGATCATCACGAGAGCTGTGGCTTGAACTGTTTCAAGGAATGAAGAGCTCACGTCGAGCAGTTGGTCGTAGGACTTCTGTGGGAAGCCTTTGACTGAGAGTCCGCTGCTCCACACCATGCGACCACGTGGCTCAGCTTCGTCTTGAATGGTCTTCAGTTCAGCGGCAAGGTTCGCAAAATCTCCTTCGCCAGCGGCAACTTGGGCCTGCAATTCTGCGAGTTCTGTGAGCACGGTGAGTCGCGGTGTTGCATACGCACAATCAAAGAGTCCGCCACAGGTGATTTGGTAAGCGGGCCCGGCTTCAAGTCCTTCTGGTGGTACTTCAAGAATCTGCAGCATGTAACCCTTGTTGTATCCAAAGTTGTCAGTAAGACCACGAATCGGATCACCGTCTGGTTCTGTCGGTGGTTTGTCGTAAAGGCTTTCGCGTGCGTACTCGAGCACAGTGGCATCGTCGGCAGCCGCAGCATCGAGGCCAACCTTGGCAGTTGCCATAATTGAATCAAAAGTCACCTGATCTGGGGTCTTTGAGTAAGTGGTCAATGGCGCACCGGGCTGCGCAACTTCAATTTCGCCACGTAGCCAACGACCACCGAAGTAACCCGACAACCACATCAGCCACAAAAGGCCGGATGTTTCGGACTCGTCACCGTCAAAAATGCGGTTGAAAACTTCTACTGGCACGTATCCAAAAAGGAATCGTTCCATCTCGGGCTCTTCGCCCTCAGCGAGCGTGCTTGCGTAATCAAACGCCATCGATTCGAGTAGGTCTGGCGAGGTTGTCATCACATCGGTGGTGAAATCTGGATAGTCAACGAGTTCCACGCCGATGCTCACTTCGGCTGGTGCCTCAGTGGTCTCGGTTGTCTCTGAAGCGGTGGTGTCGGATGAACCCGAATCGTCGTCGGAGCACGCTGTGGCAAACAACGAAATTGCTACGACCATTGCGGTACCTGCACGCATGCTGCGTCGCCGACGCATAGAACTACCTGACCTCATGATTTTCCCCCAATGAGCAAGCGTTTATTTGCTAAGGGCAAGTTAGACAATTTTTTGGAGATTGGATAGCCCTTATTCGGCTGAATGTATTTCAGGAATTGCGGAGTTTCTCGCGCAATGTGGTCTTACGGATTTTGCCCATCGGCGTGCGGTCAAAGGCTTCGATCACATGGATCTGCTCAGGCACCTTGTAACGCGCGAGGTTTGCCGCGCAGTACTGCTGAATTTCGGCGGGGTCAACCGTGGCACCTGGGGCTGGCTCAACGAATGCCACCACGATTTCGCCGAGTCGCTCATTGGGCACACCGATAACAGCGCATGCCGCCACACCCTGCACGTCATGAATAACGCGCTCTACCTCTGCGGGGTACACATTTGCTCCGCCTCTAATAATCAGGTCGTTTTTGCGGTCCTTGATGAATACATTGCCGTCAGCATCCATGCATCCGATGTCGCCGGTGTGCAGCAAACCGCCACGCAAGGCGCGCGCTGATTCCTCGGGCTTGTTCCAATAGCCGAGCATCGGGCGATAAGTATCAGCGAAGTCACCCTCTGTGGATGGCCCAACACAAACCTCACCAACTTCACCTACGGGAAGTTCGTTTCCTTCATCGTCAAGGATGTGAATTGAAACTTGTGGCAATGCTGAACCACAGGTGCCCGCTACCGGTGGCTTAGTGACATCTTCACTGGTGACCGATGTTGGTGCTTCGGTCAATCCATAACCCGTGGACACACGCTTGCCGAAACGCTCCTCATACAGACGACGGAATGCATCTGGCATGTCGGCTCCACCGACTCCAATTGCAGCGACGCTCTTCAACATCTCGTCGGAGACTTCGGGATGTGTGAGTAGGTCGTAGACCATTGCGGGAACTGCAGCGAAGGTGGTGATCTTCTCTTTATGGATCCATTCACCCATGCCGAGTCCGTCAACACGATCCATTGCCACCATCACAGTGTCGGATTGGTACGCAGACAACGGGCCAAGAACCATCAAGTTGAGAATCGTCAACGGGAGTGGCACACCAAGAACTGGATTCTCGACGGGTTCGGCCATCTTTGAACGCCATGTTCCGACTGCGCCTGGCAACAACAAGTTGTGCTGGCTGTGTACTGCACCTTTTGGAAAGCCAGTCGTGCCGCTGGTGTATGCAATGGCTGCGGGTGCCAGCGGATCAATTTCGGTGGTAACACGATCAGCAGACGCGGCAGCGATCATCGAGCTGAGCTCATCGTTCACTCCAGGCTCGCTCACAATGATGTGACGCAAATCGGGCAACTCACTTTGCTGTGACTTCACTTGGTCACTCATTGCGGTGTCACCGATAAACACAGTGGTCTGAGAGTCACGCAACATGTA
>CAZXAX010000008.1:2935-45453 GCA_964638795.1 uncultured Bifidobacterium sp.
GGCTTTGATGGCACTATGAGCCCGTGTGCAACTGGATCAAACACAATTCCCCCAAAAATCTCCTGAATGGCTCCCCAAAGTCACACTCAGTGTTAGTTGCCAACCTTAGTCAGCAACGGCTCAAGGCCAACATCGGACTCAGCCAAGTGTCGGTTCGGGCCACATCATCGCGGTACGGATCGAACTACGCGCTAGGTATGCAAGAACGCCCTCATCAGTGCTTGCGCCAGCTGCTCGCAAAAGTGCCGGATCGGGCGGCGCACCGAGGGTTTTCATCGCGTCGGCCGCATCGTGCTCACGCATTGCCACGCCATGGTTTGATTCCATCCACTGATGGAGCTCGCGGATTGCATTTTCACGGTGGGTGAGACGCTGTGCTTTGTCAACCGGTCGATTGCTCATTATGGATTCGACTTGTGCACGAAGCGCAACGGGATCAAAACCAATCTCTCTAGCAATTTCACTTGTGATGCGGTCTGGGTCTGGGGTCGTAACTCCAGAGGCTTCACAAATAGTGCGCACAATTTCGCGGTTGAAACGGTTTTGTGCCGGCTCATACACGGCGAGACCGAGTGCGCCACCTCCAGATTTGATCGTGCGTGCTGTGATCACTGCGCAACGCAATCGCACAAACACCGCGTGGTACGCAACGCGTTGCTCGTTCACGGTCAAGCCGTAGGCGCGCAATCGACGCGCACGGGCACCCGCAATCAAATCCCACTGCTGGCAACGCTGGTCAATCCACGCAAGATCCTCCATCGGATCACCGAAGTGCGACAACTCCCAATCAACAATTGCTGACAATTTGTCGCCATCAAACACCGCATTGCCAGGGCCGGTGTCGCCCTGAACCAGAACTGCTGGAGCATTTGAAACTTCAAGTGAACCAAGATGTGTTCCAAGCCAACCAAGTGCGTAGGAGCACTCGCTTCGTGGGTGAGCCGAAGCAAGCTCGTTCCAAACCGCGAGTTCGTGTCGTATCGAATCGTGAATGGACGGTGGCTGACCCCAGCCAAGATCAAGATGTGCCGCATCAAGCGAATGAAGATCAGCGATGGCCTTCACTAGATCGTCGATCAACACCAATGCTCCATCGGTGTCACGTGGCAAGCGCGAATCACCTGGTGCTCGGCTCATGAGCATGACAAGCCCTTCAGTGAATTGTCGTGTGCCAAGAACATTTGGAACGGGTACTACCGACCCTGCAAGGGCTCGATACACATCAATCTCGCGCTTTACGTCATAAACGGATCCGGCAAGGGCACCTCCACCGGTATCAAGTCTCAGCACATATGACTCATCGCCAATCTGGAGGTACCAAAGGGGTCGGGAACCGCCGGCGAACTCACGGGTGGTACCTGCGATGGGTGATCCAATCAGGCCCTCAACCCAGTCGCGCATCTCTTCTGTAGGTGAATTCAGTGTCAACGCACTGCCTCCAATTAGATCTGCGGTCGCCAAAGCGTAACATCGGGTGGGGGTTTGAACCGATGGATTCAGCAACAGAAAACGAACACGGCGAATCGTTGATCGTCACGCAAAACGAAGCGTTGACCACCATCACGATTAATCGTCCGCATCGCGGCAACGCGATGGACGCCGATACTTCGATCGCTTTGATCGGCCTGATCAAAGATTTGCAGGCCTCCGGTGAATGCAGATCAATCTTGTTGCGTAGCGAGGGCAAGCACTTCTGCACTGGTGCCGATATCTCGTCATCCAAACGTGACACCAAAGCCCCACGGCCAACGGCTGGTCACATGCTGCGCAGTTTGGCCGCCGGCCCGCACAAGCTCATTGAGACCTTGTGGAATTGCTCGCTGCCGATTGTTGCCGAAGTAAAGGGTCGCACTTCTGGAATGGGACTTCACATGGCGCTTGCCTGTGACTACACCGTGTGTGCCGAGAGCGCTTCTTTTGCTGAACCATTTGTCGAGCGTGGATTCAGTGTGGACAGCGGTGGCAGCTGGCTGGTGCCGAGGTATATCGGCATCGCTCGCGCGAAGTCGCTTTTGTATCGGGCCCAACCAATTGATGCTGCAACGGCAGGTGAGTGGGGACTGGTAACCGAAGTTGTCGCCGATGACCAACTCACTTCGCGCTCGGAGGCAATTGCCAGGGAGCTCGGCGCAGGCGCCACATTTGCAATCGGCGTCACTAAGTCGTTGGTGCATCGCAGCATGTACACATCGCTGGAGGATGCATTGGTCAACGAGTCTTACGGTGTCGAGATAACAATCCGTAGCGACGATTTCAAAGAAGGCATGAGCGCGTTCATGGGTAAGCGCAAACCCAACTTTGAAGGTCACTGATTCACTTCCGATCCAAAGAGAGTTGTGCAATGAAATCAATCAATGTTGAGATCGCTGAAGGCATCGCCACCGTCACGCTTGATCGCCCTCCGGTAAATGCGGTTACTAACGAGGCAATGCAGGAAATGGCTGAAGTGTTCAATTCCTTTGCCGACAATCGTGAAGTTCGTGTGGCGATCTTTACGGCAGCCGGTGATCGCGCATTCATGGCAGGTGTTGACCTTAAGTCAGTTGCTTCAGCGCCCGGAGAAGAAGCACCGCTTAGCTCTCTCACTGATTCAGGAGCGATAAGTCGTAATGCGATGTGGGCGATCACAGATTGTGCAGTGCCGGTGATTGGGGCAATCAATGGCCCTGCTATCGGAGCGGGCTTGGCCTTCGCCGCGTGTTGCGACATCATCATCGCGGCAGAGAATGCATCTTTTGGAACCACTGAGATCAACGTTGGTCTGCTTGGCGCGAGTGCCCATGTTTCGCTGTTGGTGGGGCGCCATAAAGCACGTGAGATGTTCTTCACCGGCGAAATGGTTTCCGCGGCGGAATTGCAACGCCTTGGTGCAGTTCGTGCCGTGGTGCCCCGCACGGAACTCGATGCAACGGCGCGTGAGCTCGCCAAAACCCTCGCATCAAAGAGTCCACTTGCAATGCGCCTCGCGAAAGCATCGATGAATCAAGTTGAAGACCTTCCACTCAAAGAGGCGTATCGCATTGAGCAGACCTACACCGAGAGGCTCGTGAAGTTTGAAGATTCCGCCGAGGCACGCGCCGCCTTTTTCGAAAAGCGTGAGCCCATTTGGAAGCTGCGGTGAGTAACTCCTGATGGACGCCTCACTGCTCGGCCCTGCTGACGACAACTTTCACGCACCACCAGATGACTCTTGGTGGTTCCATGAAACGTGTTGGTTTTGGTTCTATGTGCCAGAACGCAAAGTGGGTGGCTGGTTGTACAACTGGATCCGACCCAATATCGGCGTGTCAGGTGGCGGATGCTGGGTGTGGGATGACACAACGCATGTGCATTGGGAAGTTCCGTACTACGCGAACTACACGAATCTGAAGTTGCCAGCAGAACGCGATTTGCGTGACTTCAAGTTTCCATCCGGAGTGCGAGTTACAGCTTTAGAGCCACTGACCAAATATCAGTTGCAATACAGCGATGCTGATCGCATTGCACTTGATCTGCAATTTGACGCCGTAATGCCACCATGGGTAAGTGGTTCCGTTGATGAATCTGGGGTGGCGCATCCGCACCACTTCGATCAAGTTGGAAGAGTTACAGGATCGTTGGTTCTCCACGGAGAGAAAATGTCCGTTAACTGTCTTGCGATCCGTGATCGCACCTGGACACTGCGCTCAGAACGCTGGCGTGACGGTGGCGGCTATGGCTACACCAATGCCGCAGCAGAGTCCGGCGAGGCGTTTTTGGTTGTCGGCGCCGATCAACTCCGTGGCTATCTCGCACTTGACGGTGAACGCCACGCCATCACTGAAGGCATACGTGCCGTTGAGCGCTCACCAAAGACTGGGCACCCTGTGAAAGTCCATGTGAGTGCTCGCGACGAAGCGGGCCGTGATCTTGATGCGACAGGTGAAGTTGTAAGCACAATGCTTATGCCGATTCCCGGAGTGCACGCACTTGTGTGGACATCGTTAATGAGTTGGACTATTAACGGGGTTGCCGCATGGGGCGAAGATCAAGAGCCATGGCCCACCGCTGAGTGGGCGAAGTTCAAACGAGGAGATATGAAATGACTGACAAACACCTGACCATGCCGGACTATCCGTGGTTCGAGAACTCGATTCTCAAGCGCGACGATGCGGGATTAGCGCGCCATGCCGCTAATTATTTGGCTACAACAACTGACGAGATCTCTGCGGAGCGATACCTGTTTGGCTATCTGCCAGTAGTCGTATTTTCTGAACTCCTCGATCAGAATGCTCAACCAGATCTCGGCTCAAGCCTTTGGATGATGCATCTTTCGGGTTACTTCGGTGGGCGCTGGCTGCGTGGTGAAATCGCCGCAGCACAACCCCAAGCAATGCTCGTTAGTTTTTCTCTGCCGCCATCACAGGAAGCATTCAACGTCCCACTCGCACGTGTTGCTGACCTAATGGCCAAGGCCAATTCGACTGATGCCGACGCACTTGCCGCAGCGCACAAATCTCTGTTTGATGAGCCATCACCGGTGGAGGGTGCTGAACCAATTCGCGGTCTCGGGGACACTTTTGGTTACAACGCTGGTTACATGCTCGAGATTCTTGCTGCGCCGCCAGCGGGCATCGCAGTACCCGATCGCTTCCAGGTCACCTGTAGTCGATTGCTGAGTTGTGACTACGCATCACCGAAGCTTGCAGCAATTGCCAACCTTCGTCCGATCGCCGAAGCCCTTGATCGCGGTGATGCGGGATACAAAGAACTGAACAATGCACTGCAGTCCATCCAAAGTGAGGGCATCGTGCGGGGCCGTGCCGTATGGAGCACTGGACTATCAGTACAAGGTTTTGGTCAAGTGGCTTATGACCAACTACTCGATGTGAGCTCTTCATTCTTGGAAACCGTCGAAGCAACCGCTCTCACTATGGTCAGTGCCGCAGTGAATGCCAACGCTGCGCAAGCGCGTGTTGGTGCTCGGGCTCACTCTGCGATGGTGGTGTGGCTGGCGTCGTACATGGCGGGCCTGCTGAACGGCGAAGGAACAATCGAAATTCCTCAGCTCCCATCCTGATCAGCGCATCACGTAATTAGCGCTCCCATCAAGGGGAGTGTTGCAAAAGCGAGCAACGTGCCGGCACCGACCGTGAATGTTGCGACTTCGGTGTTGAGACCCGAGCGGGCTGCGAGCAATCCGGCCATCACCATTGGTGGTACTGCGATCTGCAACTGAGTGACATCCCAAGCGATGCTTGATGCATCGCCGACCAGCGCAACCACCAAAATCGCGATGATGGGCATCACGAGCATGCGTGTTGCTAACCCAAATAGTGCTGGCTTCAATACCGCGTTGGCGCGGTTCAGTCGAAAACGCAAACCGAGTGCCAGCATTGCCGTGTATGAAACGGTGTCACCAATTGCATTGAGTGAGTCATTCATCCAGTCAGCGAGTGGCCAGTGTCTGATCACAACTGAAGCAAGCATCGCAAGTAAAGGTGGAAAGCTGAAGATCTTTCTCAACATCACCCGAACTCCACCTGCGGCTTCGCCAAACTTGCTTGCTACATAGGTGCCATAAGTAACCAACAAGATGTCGGTGCCGAGTTGGTCAAAAGTTAGTGCGAGCGCAACGTGGTCTTCGCCAAGTAAAGCTCGCACGGCAGCGATTCCCAAGAAGCCTGTGTTACCAAGCGGCACGATCAAAAGCAGCGTTCCGGTCAACGCCGAATCCCACTTAAAGAACTTCGCCGCAGCGAGAACACAAAGCGCGGATAAAGCAGCAACCGTCCAAGCACCGAGAATCGGCACCGCGGCATCGGTTGTGATCTCAAGCTTTGGGAGTTCAACCAGGACCAAGGCAGGAAATGCAATCGTGATCACCCAGAACTCAATGGGTCGTGCCACAAGGTCGGCCCTGGACCATCGCGACCCGACCAGCCACCCAGCCACAAAGAACGCGAAAACGAGCCCCACTGAACCATGTTTATGATGCGGGAGCGGAACCGTTGCGTTTTTAGGGAAACTTTGTTAAACAGTTAACTGTTTAAGATGACTGGTCATCGTTAAGGGGATGGAAAATGAACAAGATTTGGGCCAACTCAGGGGACTCGCACTTCACCGAGCCAGATGACCTTTGGCGGTCACTTTTGCCAAAGGATCTTGCTGACCGTACGCCGCGGTCGGTTAAGGACAGCGATGGTCGGTTCGAGACCGTGTTCGTTGATGGTCAATCGTTCAAGCGACGTTTGCCTTCGCCACTGCAACAGGAATTTCTCTCCTCGTCAAACAAAGCCCAAGGTGGCGGCGATATGGACGCGCGCATCAAAGATCTCGACCAAGAAGGCATCTGGGGTGAGGTTGTTTTTCCTTCGCTTGGAATGTGGAACTCGTGTTTTCGTGATCCAGCTTTAGTACGTGAAGTGATGCGCGTTTCTAATGACTGGGCGTGGGAGACCATCGCCAGCAAATCAAACCGCATGATTGTCACCGCGCAAGTATCAATGCTTTCAATTGAAGACGCGATAGACGAGCTTGAGCGTTGTGCGAACATTGGATTCCGCAGTGTTTTCCTTCCGACTACGCCACCAAAGGCGTTACCGGACTACAACCGTGATGAATGGGAACCGTTCTGGGCAGCCGCTGAACGCGCAAACATGGTGCTCGCATTTCACATTGGTACCGATCCTTTTGATATGGCAACTGATGAGATTGGTGTTTCGTTTCGGGGTCCTGGCGGCGCGGTATTGAACTACACCGAGACCACATTCTCGGGCCAGCGTGCCGCGATGAAGATGGTTGCGTCGGGTGCACTTGATCGCCATCCGGAGTTGAAGGTGTTGATTTCTGAGGGTGGTGCTACCTGGGTGCCGTTCCTTGGCGATCGCATGAATGAGGGATACCGCCAGCATGCAATCGCGGTGCGACCACAGCTCTCACGTTCACCAAAAGAGATTCTGATGTCACAGGTATACACATCGTTCCAGCATGACGAGACCGCTGTCGCAGCTTTGACGGCCATGGGCTACCAGAACGTGATGTGGGGATCTGACTATCCGCACATGGAAGGTACGTTTGGCCACACACAAGAGACCCTGCACTCGTTGTTTGACGGGGTAGATGAGAAAGCGGTGGAGCGAATCACCAAGGGGGCTTTCTTTGAATTGTTCCCTGAAGTTCCACGCATTCCAACGCACCTCACTAATGCCTGAGCGTCGTAAGGCACCAAAGAAAGCAACTGTCGCGACTGTTGTGGTTGCGTTGCGTGAAGAGATACTCGCGCGTAATGAAGATGGGTGGCGGATCGGATTTGAAGAGGATGTGCAACTTCGTATGGGCGTGAGTCGCCCAACTCTGCGTCAGGCATTGCGAATGCTGGAAGCCGAAGGCCTGCTTGAGGTTCGACGCGGAGTAAACGGTGGATTATTTGCGCGAATACCCGGGCAAGATTCCCTTGCTCGGAACACCAGCGCTTACATCCGCGCGCATGGGGTCAGTGCATCGGAGTTGATGGTTGCCCAGTCTGCAATTCTTGCTGCAATCGTGCGCGTGGCGATTGAAAATCCTGAGCGAACGATACTTAAAGACTGGATGAACCAACGCGACGCTGAGGGGGAATACACGCCACGCCGCGCACTCCAAACCTCGCTCGAGTTCATGCGTGTTGCTTCCACAATGTCAAGAAATCCGATTCTTGGACTGTTTGAAGAGACCCTTTATGAACTGGCTCGTGGACCGTTTTACCTCGGGATCTTTGATGACCCCGAAAAAGCTGAGCTCGCTCTCCAGTATTTGCGCGATCTTGCCGACGCTGTCGCCGATGGCGATTTCGCCCGTGCACTTGAGGTGACTGAACTCAACACAGCGATCGTGCTCGCATGGATCGCAGAGTCGGAACAGGTTTCCAAAACCACGAAGAGAAAGAAAATGAGAGTGGGGGCTTCATGACAATCAAAGACAAAGCGGCGGTGGTTGGTGTCGGGGCAACGCCGTATTACAAACGCGGCCAGTCGTATCCAGAAACGGAACTCTCGATGGCGTGCACCGCGATACTTTCGGCTCTTGAAGATGCGGGGCTCACGATCAAGGACCTTGATGGTTTTTCGATCTATTCAAATTCATGTGACCCAGCGGAGATTTCATCTGTGCTCGGAGTCCCTGAGGTGCGCTGGGCCACCACTCTCACATCAGGTGGCGGCGGTTGCGCTGGTGCACTAGGAGTTGCTGCTGCTGCCATTGACGCAGGTATGGCCACATGCGTAGTAACCCTCATGACTCTGCAGCAGTTAAATAAGCGGCTTGGTGGATCGGCAGTTAATGGTTTGCTTGCATACGCAACAATGTCGGAGGGCTCAAGCCCTTATGGTGGGTCGGGAATTCCACCGAGTGCAGCGTTCACAGCCAATGCCGGTTTGTTATCGCCAGGTCACTCGTTTGCGATCCTCGCGCGTCGCCATATGCATCTTTATGGCACCAAGCGTGAGCACTTTGCGGAGGTGGCGATCTCTACTCGTGAGAATGCGCGCCGTCGCCCAAAGACGGCTTTGCAAACCAAAGAGCTAACCCTTGACGACTACTTCAACGCGCGAATGATTTCTGATCCACTGTGTCTTTTTGATTACACACAGGAGTCCGATGGGGCAGTAGCGGTGATCACTGTGGCGGCAGATCGAGCTAAGGATTTAAGGCAGCCACCGGTTTACATCATGGCATCGGCCCACGGTGGAACTGGGCGCTGGGGGCCAGCGTTGTTTAAGTACTTCCAAACGCCCGACGAAGATTTTGCATCGTCAGGTCATCGGCCCGTTGCCAAACGGCTTTATGAGATGGCAGGTGTGACTGCAAAAGATGTTGATGTGGCACTTCTTTATGATCATTTTTCGCCGCTGGTCATCATGCAATTGGAAGATTACGGCTTTTGCCCAATCGGTGAAGGTGGCCCGTTCGTGGCGGAGGGCAACATCCGTTACGGCACTGGCACAATTCCTGTAAATACCCACGGAGGCAACCTTTCGGAGGCGTACATCATTGGAATGACACACGTGCGAGAGGCGATCGAACAGATGCGCGGGACCGCAGTGAATCAAGTAGAAGGTGCCGAAATTGCACTTGTAACTGGAGGCCCAGCGTCACTACCAGTAAGTGCGAGTTTGTTGAGGAGGGGCTGAAGATGAGTACAGAATCAAGACAAGGTGTTTTCCCTGCAGTGCTGACTGAAACTCACGCCAATGAATTCATCCAGCCGTTCTGGGATGCAGCAAAACGAGACAAGATTGTCTCGGCCAAATGTACAAACTGTGGAACATTTCGTTTGCCACCGGCACCATATTGTTTTGAGTGTCAACACCGAGAAATCGAGTGGGTTGAACTCCCGGGCACTGGTCGCGTTTACAGCTTCGTTGTAGTTAGGCATCCGTTAGCCGAAATGTTGCAACCTGTAGTTCCGTATGCGTCAGGAATCGTCGAGTTGGACGGCACGCAAGGAGCGGGCTCACGCATGATCGTGAACTTCATTGACTGCGACGTTGAAACGCTGCAGATCGGCGATGCCGTGCGAGCCGTTTTCGAACATGTCAACGACGAACTGACCGTGATCAGATTCAAACCAGTGGAGTGACGATGTCTACCAATAAACCGCTGCAGGGATTGAAGGTTGTCGACTTCTCAGACACCCTAACGGGGGCGCAAGCGAGTCAGTTGTTCGCCGACTTTGGAGCCGAAGTGATTCACGTTGAAAAACCCGGTGGTTCATCAATTCGGCAATTGCCCTCGTATCCATTCGTTGCCCGTGGCAAGCGAAGTGTTGAACTAAATCTGAAGGATCATTCGGCTCGCGACGCTGCTCGACAACTCGCAATCAATGCCGATGTATTGATTGAGTGTTTTCGCCCGGGCGTGATGGAAAAGTTTGAACTCGGATATGAACAGTTGCGCGATCTCAATCCAGGCCTTGTTTACGGAAGTATCACGGCGTTTGGACGCCGCGGTAAGTACGCGAATGTGAAGGGTTATGAGTCACTCGTATACGCAAAACTCGGTGCAAACTGGGTGCAGGAAATCATTGCTCCGCGTCCCGGGCCAGCGCATCTGAGTGCACCATTTGCTGCATACTCGGCTACGCAAACTCTTTTGCAAGGTCTGCTAGCAGCGCTTCATGAACGCATGCGATCCGGTAGGGGTCAGCGGGTCGATGCTTCTCTCGCTCAGGGACTTTCTGCACTTGATCCATGGGATTGGTACCTGAAAGTTGTGACCGACAAATGGCCCGATGCCTTTACTCCGTCAGACGTACTGGACGCCGACGGTATACCGCAGTCCCCGTTGTTTTTCATGTTGCTCCAGGGTTTGACCAAAGACGGACGTTGGTTGCAGTTCTCGCAGGTGCAGCCACATTTGTTCCTCGCTCTCATGAAAGCCCTGAAGCTGACCTGGATGTTTGCAGACCCGAAGTGGAAAGGGCTTCCGGTGTTGCCGACCCAAGCACTGCGCAACGAGTTCTGGGAAATCATGTTCACCGCCGCGAACAGCATGACCCTTGCGGAATGGCAGGAACTCATGGATGCCGACCATGACTTATGGGGGGAGATATTTAGGACTGGTACCGAGCTTTTGGATCATCCTCAGATGTTGCACAACAAGTCGGTAATCGAGATTGATGACGAGCAATTTGGCAAAGTTAAACAAGTCGGCACCCTTGTGCTGATTCCTGAATCGCAGCCACAACTAACTCTTGGCGCGCCAAAGCTTGGGTCCAGCTCTCCGATCTTTGAAACAGAAAAAACAAACCTGGTAACTGGGTCCACCGGACCCGATCGGTTGTCCCTCGATGGGGTAACTGTTTTGGAGCTCGGCACGTTCTATGCCGCGCCATATGGAACCACCATGCTCGCTGATCTTGGCGCGCGTGTGATCAAGATCGAACAGCTTGATGGTGAGCCAATGCGAACTATTCAGCCGTTTCCGGAAGTTGGGGCTGCTAAAGCCTTGCAAGGCAAAGAATGCATAGCTGTCGATTTGGCAACAGATGAAGGTCGCGAGATCGTGCACAAGCTCGTTGCACAGGCAGACATTGTTCTGCAGTCATTCCGTGCCGGTGTTGCCGAACGCCAAGGTGTTGACGCGAAGACTTTGCGCGCAATTAATCCCAATCTCATATACCTCAATTCACCTGGCTACGGAGTTGATGGTCCGTGCGGCGACCGCCCTGCTTATGCGCCAACAATTGGCGCGGGGTCGGGTATCGCACGCCGCAATGCGGGTTCCGCAGCAAAAGAGGAACCCAACCTCTCACTTGCCGAGATGAAAAAGTCTGCGGTGATTTTGTACAACGCAGGCACCGCGGGATACGCACAAGCCGATGGGATTTCCGCAGCAACTGCAGGCACCGCCCTTTTGCTTGGGCTTTTGATACGTGATCTAACAGGCGAAGCCCGCACAATGATGACTTCGATGCTCAACTCTGCTGGTCACATGCTTTGTGATGACGTAGTCGACTACGCGAATCGCCCAGCTACTCTGACTCCAGACCAACAGCTGTTCGGTTACAGCGCTTTGCACAGGCTTTATGAATGTGCAGACGAATGGGTTTATCTCGCAGCCCCAGCAGCAAACGAGTGGGATTCGCTCACAACCGTTTTCACTTCTTTGAGACATGATGAACGATTTGTATCGCCAGAGCTGCGATCAACGAACGATTCGGCATTGGCGCAGGTGCTCGCTGATCTCTTCAAATTGGATTCAGCCGACGTTCATGAAGCCCGATTATTGGCGGCTGATGTTGGTGCTATCAAAGTTGACCGCCGTCGTCCGGTTGAGGTCTACATGGCCGAAGATTTTGGTGGCCAGGCAGGTTGGTTGGCGCCAATTGATCATCCAACGTTTGGTGACTGTGTACGACTTACGCCCCATGTCGAGTTGTCTCGCTCAGGTGGGGTCGCAAAGCCAGGGCAGCTTCTCGGACAATCAACCGATGCAGTTTTGACGGAACTGGGCTATGACACCACTGAGTTGGCTGCGTTGCGTGAAAAGGGCGTCATTATCTAGGTCGTTTCCATGTGTGGGAAAATGACTGAATGGCGCGCCAAATAGACCGTGGTCCAAAGACCGGAGAAGTAATTGCCCAACGCATCCGTAGACGCATAGTCACGGGGGAGTTGCCCATCGGGGAGCGCCTGCCGGCCGAAGAAGAACTCACGCAGGAATTTGGCATTGCTCGCACTACTTTGCGTGAAGCACTTCGTGTTCTTGAATCAGAGGGGCTGATCAAGATTCTGCGCGGTCGTGGTGGTGGCCCAATCGTTACTCGCCCCACAGTTGGAACGCTGTCCAAGGGTCTCGCGGTGACATTGCAACTGGACGGCACAACAGTTGGCCACCTTGATGAAGCGCGACAGCTTCTGGAACCTCGCCTTGCAGGCAAGCTTGCTCTTGACCACACGGCCGAAGACATCATGGCTCTTGAAGAAATTGTTGCTATGGCGGAAGAAGCCGCTGAGAAGAACGACCGCAAGATGTTTGTAAAGGCAGCTGCTCGTATGCATCAGGCAATTCTTTATCGCTCTGGCAACCCAGCAATCAGCATCTTGGCGGCTCTGGTCAATGATCTCGTTTACGACTACTACATGAAATCAACGGAGAAAACCGATAAAAACTCGTTAGGCGATGAGTTCAAGCGTGCTGCAAAGTCCTACCGCAAACTCGTGGATTACATCCGCGAAGGGAAAGACAAAGATGCTGAGGAATACTGGCGCACCGTGATGATGTACACGATCTCGCGCCAAGATTCGACCCGGCTACTCAAGGCGTTCGCTGACTGATTAGCGGGGAAGGCCGAGTACGCGCTCGCCCAAAAGATTGCGCTGAATCTGATGTGTGCCACCAGCGATCATCGATTGGCGCGAGGCATTGATCTGGTGGTTTGGTCCAGCAGCGTCCCAGTCGTCTTGAAGCCATGCGGTGGCGCTCAATCCGAGAATATCCACCACTAGTTCTGAAGATCTTTGTTCAAGATTTCCCACGAGCACTTTCATCAAAGACCCAGCTGCTGGATTCCCGTCACAGACTGATCCCGCGCTGAAACGCTCACCGAGCAGATCCACAATCCATTCGTCGGCGATTACTGAGGTGATGCGTTGACGCATAGTTGGGTCAGAAAGAGCGTTGGTGCCCGAAACTGCTTCAAGCACCTGGCGCTTACGGCGGCCACCGCCAGACCCACCGCGATAGCTGGAGCGCTCACCGCCAAGAGTTCCATTGGCAACACCCCAGCCCTTATTTGGTTCACCGAGCACTGAATCTTTGGAAACGAGCACATCTTGAAGAAATACTTCGTTGAAATGCAGGCCACCAGTGATGTCAACCAACGGTCGTACCGAAACCCCTGGTAGGTCCATCTTCAAAATCAACATCGTGATTCCACTGTGGGGTTTTTCTGAGTTCGGATCGGATCGAACCAGAAGCATGCCGTATTCGGCATCACTGGCATAGGAACTCCAAACTTTCTGACCGTTCACCACCCAAGCTTCGCCATCCAATTGGGCTTTTGTTCGAAGTGAAACGAGATCAGAGCCGGCGTCGGGTTCGGAGAAAAGCTGGCACCATGATTCTTCAGCGCTCAAGATCTTTGGAACGTAACGCTGTTTTTGTTCTTCGGTGCCGGCACTGAGAATCGTTGGCAAAGCGAGTCCGATACCAATTCCCATTGGACGTCGATTCGGTGTGTCATAGCGAGTAAGTATTTCCTCAAGAGCCGCTTCGTGATCGCGCGTGAGGCCGAGCCCGCCGTATTCCACTGGCACGCGAGAGCCAGCCAAGCGGGCATCAAAAAGCTCGCGCTGGAAATTGCGAGCTGCCTGGGTCATGGCATGGTGTCCGTCGCGGGACCGGCTGATCGTGTCAACCCGGTCGTCGTCGACTTCTGGGTTGCGAAGGGGGTAGCGGGCAGCGATGAACTCTTCTGCCCGAGCCCGAAATTCTGCGACGGTTTCAGTCATGCTTTAAAAATAGGGCAAGGATTTTGAGTTCGAGCAATTCGCTACAAAGATGGAGCCCATGGGCGATGGGGGTGTAGCCAGCGAGCGGGAGTCAAAACTCGCTACATGGGTAGCCACAGCCACTGGCTCCCCAGTTGAACGCATCTTCCGTCGCCCCGGCGGAGGGCGTAATGAGGCCTGGGACGTCGAGTTCAAAGAGCAACGACCGAAGTTGTTTCTCCGTGTGGACATGGGCGGTGGGGCAGCGTATGAGACCTACACGTTGCGCCGAGAAGCCGAAATCTATGACGCTCTTCACAAGGCTGGCATTCCAGTCCCAGAGGTGATTGCGGTCCACCCAGAGATCGAGGCTGTGTTGCTTGGCTATGTCGAGGGCACCGCACCCCTTGCGAAACTTCCGCTCGAGCAACAGCACAGCATCGTGGACTCATTCGTGCCGTGGATCGCCAAGATGCATGCACTCGATGTGAACACGATGCATCTGCCAACTCTTGGACCTATTGGCACGATCAAAGAGCACGTAGCGCGCGAACTCGATGTGTGGGAAACAAGATTGAACTATCACGCGCGTTCAACTCCGTTCTTGCAGGCGTGCCTTAAGTGGTTGCGCGAAAACAATCCTGAGGTGCCAGGTGGGCCGTGTCTCGTGCAAGGCGACACAGGGCCGGGGAACTTTCTCCACGACGGATCCAAACTGACCGCGATTGTTGACTTTGAGTTGGCTCACATCGGTGACCCGATGGAAGACCTCGCGTGGATTGGCACCCGCAATGCCCAAGAACCAGTACCGGACTTTGATCGACTCCTTGCGCTATACGAATCTGAATCTGGAATCAAGGTTGATGCATTCCGCTTGAAGTACCACATGCTTTTCGCCGAGTGGCGCATCGGTGTTCTCGATGCAGCACGGCCAAGTTCTCGAGTTTCAGCAGCAGGCGACATCGGTGCGCAGTTGATTTTCGGTGGGGGCCTGCATATGCGACTCACTTGCGAAGCAATGGCGGAACTTCTGGAAGTTGATCTTGGTGAGTGGACAAAGTTCCCAGCCGATGAATCAAGTGCATCTGGTGTGTTTGATGCAGTTCTTGAACAAATGAAGGACATCGTTGTTCCAAACATTTCTGATGCTTTCGCTTCGGGCCGCGCCAAAGGAATCAGCCGAGCGCTCAAGTACCTGCGCGAAGTTGAGCGTTTCGGAGATCGCCCGCTGCAGTCGGAATTGCACGATCTTTCAGGTCTGCTTGGTCACACCGTCGTTGACGTGGAGCGGGGCCGTAGCGACCTACAAAAAGCCGTGCTTGAGGGTCGGCTCAACGCCAAGGATTTGCTCACCTACGAGTGGAACCGGGTGTGTTGGAACCACACTCTGGTGGGCGAGGCGATGGGCGTGCTCGCATCGAGGCACTTGCCAAAGGTTGCAAGATGAGAATTACCGATGCGCCAACTAAAGTCACTGCCAGAACCAATCAGGTTGGGAAGTTAAGGGGGAAATCATGAGCAAACCATTAGCAGGAGTCCGCGTTCTTGAAATCGCGGCATGGACCTTCGTGCCGGCCGCCGGCGCCATTATGGCCGATCTCGGTGCTGAAGTGATCAAGGTTGAACCACCAGAAGGTGATCCCCAGCGTGCGCTTCGCAACCTGTTGAACCTCGACAAGAACGGCCCAAACCCGTTCCTTGAAATTCCCAACCGTGGCAAGAAGAGCATCACAGTTGACCTTCAGCACCCGAAGGGTCGCGACGTGGTGCTTGATATTGCGCGCAATTCGGATGTGTTCCTCACGAGCTACTTGCCAAAGGTTCGCACCAAGATGGGAATTGACGTCAAGGACATCCGTGGCGTCAACGAGAAGATCATCTACGTTCGCGGCACCGGCTGGGGCTCACAGGGGCCGTATGTGAATGTCGGCGGATACGACGCTGCTGCTGCATATGCAACCTCTGGCCTTGGCTACAAGTTCACCCTTCCGGGCAAGCCACCACTTGGCCAGCCTGCGGCATTCTTTGACCTCGCCGGCGGCAACACGATTGCAGGTGCAATTTCCACCGCATTGTTCCACCGCTTGAACACTGGAGAGAGCTCAATTGTCGATGTTTCGCTCATGAACGTGGGCATGTGGCAGCTCGCACCAGACATCGTGATGGCACCCTTTGCCAAGGAACAGTCGAACGCGCAGCCCGATCGATTTGAGCCGGGTAACCCACTCACGAACACATATCCGACCAAGGACGGTCGCTGGCTCACGCTTGTGTTGCTTCAGGCAGATCGATTCTGGGCCGAGCTCTGCAAGGTGATTGGTCGCGAGAATCTGATCGATGATGAGCGATTCAAAGATGCCGCTGTGCGCTATCAGAATCGTCGTGCGTGCGTCGAAGCTCTCGATGAAGCATTCACATCAGCGACTCTTGCCGAATGGCAAAAGCGCTTTGAAGGTTTTAGCGGCGTTTGGGCGCCGTACATCAATTTCGCTGAACTGCACCAACACCCACAGATCGAACCAAATGGTTTCCTTCCTGAGGTTGAAGGACACGATGGGAACAAGTTCCGACTTGTTGCACCACCGGCGCATTTCAACGAGGTGCCAACTGCACCGGCGGGTCCAGCACCCGAAATCGGACAGCACACCGAAGAAATCCTGCTGGATTCTGGTCTCGACTGGGATCAAATCGGCGCATACAGAGAAAGCGGAGTACTGGGTTAACCATGACTAAAGAAGCAACACCAGAATCCTTGAAGGTTTCTGCCGAACTCGAAAAAGAGTTTGCCGAAGCAATCAAGTATCAGTTGACCGACGACGACATCGAACGCGCCAAGTTGCTGCTTGGCATCATGTTGCCAAGTGGTGGCCGCGAGCTCTTCTCTGAGGCAACACCAGATGCGATTCGCAACTGGGCACTCGGTGTGGGCGACGACAACCCGTTGTACACAGATGAGGAGTACGGCCCGACCACACGTTGGGGTTCTCAGATTGGTCACGGCGCAATGGTTGGCCACATCAAGACCCCAATGCTCGGCGATCCGATGCCAGAAGAAATCAAGAAAGGCACAAAGAGCCTTTTCCGTGGTGTGCATGTGTTCGTTTCAGGTGGAACGTGGGACTGGTATCGACCCATCTATCCAGGTGACCGAATTTTCGCCTACCACGGCGAAGAATCACTTGAGGTGAAGCAGTCCGAATTTGCCGGCCGTTCTGTAATCGCAGTGAGCCGCAATGTTTGCATCAATCAGCGCGGCGAAGTTGTAGGTGTCTACCGAGTGTTGCGAGTGATGACTGAGCGCAAGGCCGCCCGTGAAAAAGGCAAGTACGCCGAGCTCGCTCCCGCCAAGTACTCAGACGAGGACTACGCAAAGATTGACGCGATTTATGAAGCTGAAGCTCCCCGTGGCGCCACACCGCGCTTCTGGGAAGACGTGAACGTGGGCGACAAGCTGCAGCCGATGGTGAAGGGTCCGTTGACGGTCACTGAGATCATCGCGTTCCACGCTGGCGGCTACGGATTTGTTCCTTATGGGCTTCGTGCTTCACGTGTTGGTTACAAGAACCGCAAGCGCATCGCACCGTTCTACATCAAGAACGAAAACGGCGTTTGGGACGTGGCACAACGCCTGCACTGGGATTCGGAGTGGGCAAAAGCAATCGGTAACCCAATGGCTTATGACTACGGCGTACTTCGCCAGGCATGGTTCAATCACATGGTTTCTGACTGGGCTGGCGACGATGCATTCATTGAGCGCCTTGAGGACTCAATCCGCAAGTTCAACTACATGGGTGACGTCCAGTTCCTCGAGGGTGAAGTAACCGGCAAGCGCGAAGAAGACGGCCGTTACCTCGTGGATCTCAAGATGAACATGGTGAACCAGCGCGGAACCGAAACGGCATATGCAACTGCCACAGTTTCGTTGCCGTCAAAGACTGGCGGCATGGCAGTAATCAAGACTGCGCCAGTGGACATTCAGCGCGAAGCTTCGCAAATGTTCGCACGCCACAACGAGCTGTTGGCCGCCAAGCGCAAAAAAGGCTGAGCGACTACTTCTTCGCGGCGTATTCGTCGCGAAGTTGACGCTTGTACAACTTTCCCGCATCAGTGCGCGGTAGCGAATCACGGAAGTCAACGCTGCGCGGGCACTTATAGCTTGCAAGTAGTTGTTTGCAGAATGCGATGATCTCTTCTGCGAGCTGATCGCTTGCGGATGCCTCTGGCTTCAGCTGCACGACTGCTTTGATTGACTCGCCCCACTCTTGGTCGGGTAGGCCAATTACGGCAACGTCAGCGATCTTTGGATGTGTGAGCAGAGCGGCTTCAACTTCTTGCGGGTACACATTCACGCCGCCGGTGATGATCATGTCTTTTGCGCGATCACGAATGAAGAGGAAACCTTCCTCGTTCATCTCGCCTACGTCACCGATCGTGAAGAGCTTTCCTCGGTAAGCACTCTTGGTCTGTTCTTCATCGTCTTTGTATTCAAATGACGGGCCGTCGGTGCCGATATAGATGTTGCCAATCGTGTTCGGGGGTAGTTCGTTGCCGTCATCGTCAAGGATTTTGATTGTGACTCCACGAATCGCGCGCCCAACCGTGCCGGGATACTTTTCCCACTGGTATGGCTTGGCAATTGTGGCTGCACCTTCCATGCCACCGTAGGTCTCCCAGATAACGGGCCCCCACCAGGCGAACATCTGCTTCTTGACTTCAAGTGGGCACGGCGCCGCCGAGTGGCAGACCGAGTGCAGGCTTGAATAGTCGTACTTGTCACGAATGCTCTTGTCGAGTTGCAGCAATCGGTGGAACTGAGTGGGCACCATGTAGGCCGAATAGACCTTGTGCTTATCGATCAGTTGCAAAGACTTCTCGGCTTCGAACTTAGGCATGATGACCAGCGGGTGTCCGCAGTTAAGAGCACCCATGTAGTACGAGTGTGATCCGCCGTGGTACATCGCAGTTGACACAAGGTTGGGTCCAGCAAATGGCTGGAAATCAAACGCGCGACCGAACACAGCCGCAGCGTTCGCTGCAGCACCGGGGTCTCCACCTTCGGAACGGCGTCGAATACCTTTTGGCTTTCCCGTGGTGCCCGAGGTGTAAGGGAACAAGCTTCCCGTCTCGCGCTCCTCAGGCAACGTGGTTGGGAACTTCGCACGCTCGGCGTGGTAGTTCACATATCCATTCAATTCGCCAGCACAAAGCACGTTCGGCGGCACCCCTGCATCAAGTTTTTCCATGCTGGACACAAACTGCGGATGAAACACGACCGCTTTGGCTTCAGAGTGCTCCATGATCAACTTGATCTCATCAGCGGTCAAAAAGGTATTGAGTGGGATAAACCACAGGCCAGCTTCATTGCAGGCAAGTGAGAGAGAGATGATGTCCACGCCGTTGGCAAACATTCCCGCAACAGCATCGCCCTTTTTGACACCAAGACTGCGTAGGTAATGAACAGTTTGGTGCGCTAGGCCAGCAAGTTCACCGTACGTGTAAGTGCCGTCGGGTGATTCAGCGATCGCTGTCTTGTTTGGGTGATCTTCGGCGATCCACCAAAATCCCAGTCGCTGTGACCAAATTTCGCTCATGTCTCTTCCTCTTTCTGACTACTGAATCAACGAACTGTTACGTCGCCGGTCTTTTTGCGTTCAGGGCGTTCGCCTGGCTTTGGATTACCGATGTGGGTGTATGCCATGCCGTTCTGTAGAGCCATCTTCGGCATCATGTTGATCGACTCCCAGATTGCACGCACCGTTCCCTGAATTGCTTCGGGTCGACGCGATGCAATGTTTGCTGCAATTTCATGTGCGCGGCTCCAAAGATCCTCACGCTTGGTCACCTCGGTGACAAGACCAAGGCGCAAAGCGGTGTGTGCACCTATGCGTTCTTCATTGCCCATCAATGCCCAACGCAACACATCACCGATTGGTAATCCACGATGCAACATTCCCATTGGCTCAAGAGCTGAGACGATTCCGCTGCTCGCGTGAGGGTCAAAGAAGGTTGCGTCCTCTGAGCAGAGCACAATGTCGGCTTCGTTGATGTAGTACATGCCGCCACCCGCACACATGCCGTGCACGGCAGCTACGACTGGCTTCCAGCATTGGTGATTCTTGGGGCCAAGAGCAGTACCTGGATCAACATGATTCCAGACGTTCCAATCGGACCACCATGCACCCTCGGAGACATCAATTCCTGTGCAGAAAGCGCGCTCACCTGCGGCGCGCACAACAGCGGCGTGGATCGAATCCGTATCGCGAATGGTCTGCCAGATCTCGGCAACGCGTCGTGCGGTTGACTCGTTGAACGAGTTCATTTTGTCGGGGCGATTGAGGGTGATCGTGGCGACGTGATCATCGCCGACTTCGAAAATTACTTCTTCGTTAGACATGTAGGTCTCCTAGCTACTTTTTGCGGGCCTCAAACCACGCTTTAACTGCGGCTTTATGATCGGCCGTCGAACTTGAGTGGACCATGCGAGTACTTTCAATCGATAGGTACTCGTCAATTGGCAACCTCTGTGAATCACGCACGTTGGACTTCATTCCCATGCTTGAGCTCTTTGGTGCGTTGGCGAATTTGGACACCCATTGTGGCCAAGCTTCGGCGAAGGTCTCAGCAGGAAGCACTGCATTAAATACGCCAAGCGCAAGTGCTCGTTCTGCGTTCATGGGTTCACCTGTAACTGCAAATTCAATTGTGCGTGCGGGCCCAATCAGTTTCTCGAGGTACCAAATCCCGCCAAAGTCACCGGTGAAAGCAAGTGCATTCCAGCCCGAGACGAGTTTGGCTGCCGAACTCGCAACCCTTAAGTCCGTGCAAACAGCCAAAGACATTCCTGCACCGACTGCGGCACCGTTGACCGCACTGATGGTCAACTTTGGAAAATCCCAAAGTGCTTGTGCGGTTTGAGCATCAGAAGTGAGAGCGGCTACCCGCTGTTCCACCGGTATTGGTTCGCCACCTTCTCGGCGTGATGATCCGTCGCGCACGTCGCCACCGGAACAAAACCCTTTGCCCGCACCTGTGAGCACGACAACTGAAACCTCATCGTCGGCTTCCCACTCGAGCAACACTTTTTTGATCGCGGGATACATGTCACGATGCAACGCATTCATGCGGTCGGGTCGATTGAGGGTGAGCACGCCCATGCGGTCGCGCACTTCAGCGAGCACAACCTCAGTGCCAGTATCGACTTGTCGACCCATTGAAATCACTTGACAGATGGTTCGTGGGGGAGGCCAAGCACGCGTTCGCCGACGGTGTTCTTTTGAATCTCTGCAGTGCCGGCACCAATTGTGGATGCGCGTGTGCGCAGGAAACCCCAAACCCAGCGACCCTTCTCAATTGAGTGCGGGTCCTTGCGTGCGAGCATGCCGTGTGCGCCAAGCATGTTCACCACAAACTCGTGAAGATCTTGTTCAAATGAGGTGACGAAGAGGCGGCTCACAGACGATGCCGGCCCAGGCTCGCCCTTTGAGGTGATGTCGGCGATGGTGCGCGCACCCGATACGTAGAGAATGCGAACACGCGCTTCGAAATCCGCGAGTTGCTGACGAATCAGTGGGTCGCTGGTGACACCTAGATCCTTCGCCAATTGCAGCACTTCTGTCACTACGCGTCGATAGTTGAGCGCGGTGTTCAAAGTGCCAGCGGCACGCTCGTGGCCAAGGCTCGTACGCACGAGGCCCCAGCCAAGATGCTCTTCACCGATTCGATCAGTTACGGGGACGCGAACATCCGTGAAGAAGATTTCTGCGAAGTCTGTTCCCCCGGTCATTTCTTTGATTGGACGCACCGTGATACCAGGTGTCTTGGCATCGATAATCAGATAAGAAATTCCCCAATGCTTGGGCTGATCGGGTCCAGGTGTGCCGGTGCGCACAAGGGTAAAGAGTCGGTCAGCCGAATGACCATTGCTGCTCCACAGCTTTTGACCATTGACGATGTAGTAATCGCCGTCACGCACTGCAGAGGTTTTGAGGTTTGGCAGATCCGAACCAGCTTCTGGCTCAGAAAATCCCTGCGCCCATGCTTCGCGTGAACTGAGTAGTGCAGGAAGCCAGCGTTCTTTCTGATCCGAAGTGGCGTACTTGATAATGGTTGGACCACAAATCGAGTAACCGGTTCCGAGCTGGCCTGGCACACGTGCCTTTGCTGACTCTTCGGCGTAGATGACCTGCTTCTCGAACGGAAGATCCATGCCTCCGTATTCGCGCGGCCAACTCGGGCCATTGGCCCGCATTTCCATCAACTTCCCGTGGTACTCCCGTACCCACTGCCGACGCTCTTCAGCCGATGCACCAGGCTTACCTGGGTTGGCTGCAGCGAAGGCTTCGCGCAGTTGCTGACGAAAGGTCTCGTTATCGGCACTGGTGTCGATTTCCCCCATGGATACTCCCCGTCAAAGCACGCGTGGACAACGCGATGAACGACAAAATACTAACCCCATTTGGGATTTGATGACCTAGCCGAAGTCGGCGCTTCAATCAGGCAACGATGTTGACCAGGCGGCCCGGAACAACGATCAGTTTCTTGGGTTCGTTGCCGCTGAGGATCTCGGCAACCTTGGGGTCTGCAAGTGCCAAGGAGCGCAGTGTCGGCTCGTCTGTGTATTTGGCAACCACGAGCTTGGTCCTGACTTTGCCGTTTACTTGCACTGGTATTTCGATCGTTTCCGATTCAAGTAACGCTGGGTCTGCTGCAGGAAAAGTTACGTAAGTGACCGATTCAGAGTGCCCTAGGCGCGACCAGATCTCCTCGGCCATATGTGGGCACAATGGCGCAAGCATCAATGCCGCAGCTTCAGCAACTTCGCGTGGAGTAGACCCGTGGTTGTTCAAATGCTGGGTTGTTGCGTTGTTCAACTCAATGAGTTTGGCAATCGCGGTGTTGAAGCGCAGGTTCTCCATGTCATTGCCGACACCTTCGATGGTCTTGTGCAGCAAGCGACGCAGTTCGACAGGGGCGGGGGAGTCAGATACGCGCAATTCACCCGAGTCCTCGTCCACCACGCTCCGCCAAAGGCGTTGGAGGAAACGCTGCATACCAATGACGTCACGCGTGTTCCAGGGGCGACTCGCTTCAAGCGGACCCATCGACATCTCGTACAAGCGAAAGGTATCCGCGCCATATTCGTCGTACATCTCGTCAGGCGTCACGATGTTCTTCAGGCTCTTGCCCATCTTTCCGTATTCACGCGTGACGGGTTCGTTATTCCAGGTGTACGAACCGTTGTTTTCGATGACTTCATACGCAGGCACAGGTTGCCCTCGCATGTCGCGGTAGGCGTATGCCTGAATGTATCCCTGGTTAAACAAACGATGAAATGGTTCAGCACTGCTGACATGACCGAGATCAAACAGCACCTTGTGCCAGAAACGTGCATAGAGAAGGTGAAGCACCGCATGCTCGACGCCGCCGACATACAAATCAACACCACCAGTGTGTGATGCATCGCGTGGACCCATCCAATAACGCTCGACTTCGGGATCAACGAAACGTTCGGTGTTAGTTGGGTCCAAGTATCGAAGCTCATACCAACACGACCCAGCCCACTGAGGCATCACATTCAGTTCGCGTCGGTAAGTCTTTTTCCCATCGCCAAGATCAAGCTCAACTTGTACCCACTCTTTGGCGCGTGACAACGGTGGTTGCGGTGCTGACTGATCGTCATCGGGGTCAAGCGCCTGTGGCTTGAAGTCATCCAGTTCGGGAAGCTGCACGGGGAGAAGATGTTCAGGCACCGCAATTGGATTGTCGTCGGCGTCATAAACAATGGGGAAGGGCTCACCCCAATACCTTTGGCGGGCAAAGAGCCAGTCACGCAACTTGTAAGTGACTGCTGCGGAGCCCGTTCCCTTTTGCTCGAGCCATTCGCTGATCTTGCGCTTGCTCTCGGCCAAAGTGTGCATGCCGTTGAGGGAGATTTCATCATTGGCTGAGTTGATGAATTCGCCTTCTCCCACGAACGCTTCGGGCCATGTCGAACAATTGGCTGTTGGTTCAATGCTTCGATCAGCAAACCACTCAACGGGCGGCATCTGCACAGCAACAATGGGCAACTCAAACTTGCGTGCGAACTCAAAGTCGCGCTGGTCGCCCGCGGGCACTGCCATGATTGCCCCAGTGCCATAGCCCATGAGTACATAGTCAGCGATCCAGATCGGAATCTGCGCCCCATTCACTGGGTTTGTTGCAAATGCGCCAGTGAAAACACCTGTCTTGGTGCGAGTGTCATCTTGGCGTGATGCATCATCAGCCTTCGCAGCTTCAACTCGGTATGCATCAACAGCGGAACGCTGCTCTTGCGTCGTTAGCGAATCAACAAAAGGGTGCTCTGGGGAAAGCACCATGAATGTTGCGCCGAACAAAGTGTCGGGCCGGGTTGTGAACACTTCAATCGCGCCAGCTGATGACGCAAAACGCACACGTGCACCTTCGCTACGACCAATCCAGTTGCGCTGCATGAGTTTGATTGGCTCTGGCCAGTTCAAGCGGTCCAGATCGTCGATCAATCGATCGGCGTATGCAGTTATCCGCATGGTCCACTGGCGCATGTTGCGCTTGAATACCGGGTAATTGCCGATGTCGCTGCGACCTTCTGCCGTGACTTCTTCGTTCGCAAGGATTGTTCCAAGCCCAGGGCACCAGTTGACGGGAGCATCCGAAAGGTAAGCGAGGCGCTGGCTATCAATTACCTTGCGCTGCTCTGTGAAACTCAGATCTTGCCAATTGCGTCCGTCGGGAGTTTTGCGTTTCCCATTGCGGTAATCGGCTTCGAGTTCATTGATGTGTCGTGCTTTGTTGACGGTCGGGTCATACCACGCATTGAAAATTTGTTGAAACACCCACTGGGTCCAGCGGTAGTACTCAACATCCGTAGTGCTTACACTGCGACGTGGATCGTGGCCGAGACCGAGGCGACGTAATTGGCGACGCATATTGGCAATGTTTGATTCGGTGTTTTCGCGTGGATGGATGCCAGTTGCAATCGCATGTTGTTCTGCGGGCAGACCAAATGAGTCGTAGCCAAGCGCATGCAGAACGTTGAATCCCTTCATGCGCTTGTAACGTGCGAAAACGTCGGTGCCGATGTAGCCAAGCGGGTGGCCTACATGCAGACCAGCCCCTGATGGATACGGGAACATGTCGAGTACAAAGAGTTTTTCTCTGCCTGCAACTTTTTCTGGCTCAGCGAGTGGCCCAGCAGGATTCGGGGCATTGAATGTGCCATTTGCATCCCAATAGTCCTGCCACTGCGATTCGATACCAGCAGCTAGGGCAGCGTTGTACCTGAACTTGGGCGGATCTTGCCGTGTCGATTCGCTGCCGGATGGCTGCTCTGTCATAGGCGGTTGATTTTAGGTGGTTGCCCGAGAAAAGTCCGATCCCGTTTAATTGGGCCTACTCGTTGATGCGACGACAAGAACGATTGATGCGATCAATGACACGTATACACCGATTGCCGGATCGATCATTCCTCCAAGTCCCCCGAATGCGAAGTTGCCCAACAAAAGTGTTAGGGCGTGAAGTAACGCATAGACCGAAAGGTTGATCTGGGTGATGCGGAGTGATTGACCAGTAACTGCAACTCTGGCATCAGGATTGAATCGATAGGTAGCGGAGATGATCGTGAATGTCATCACGATTACTGCACCCCACAAATAGACAGGACGTGCACCATCTGACCAACCATTGATTGTCTCATCACCAGATTCCGCACCAAAAGTTGTTCCGACCATCTTAAGGAACGTTCCAAGAACAAGCCCTGATAATCCAATGAGTAAACCAATGTTCCTGATCTTGGTGTCAATGACAAAACCTGATTGATTCGTGGGTGGTTGCGTAGCTTGTGATGAGGGAGGCAAATCTGGTGCTGGCAGAGAGTTAGATGATCCAGTAAAAATTCCAACTACGACAAGTGCAGCACCAACGGCGATTACCCAAGTGCCAGATCCCGCCTCAATCTCCCAGCCTGTTGTTGAGTTCACGAAGTTTCGTAATGTGTAATTGATAATGGTCGCAATAGCTAGTAGAGACGTACATTTTGCAAACTGATCAAATTGTTGGCCAAACACTTTTTCAGGTGCTTTAAATGCGGTAACGCTTGGCAAAGCTACGACGGTTGATAACAAGAGCAACAGGATTATCGCGACTGGGACAATTGGGAACATGCTCCACGCGTCAGACCAAACCTTCCAAGAAGTGTCAAGTAGCACGCCAAACATCGAACCAAAGTCAAGCTCATCAGAACTTTCCACGACTGGCACTTTGTAGAAAGGCAAAAAACTGCCGATTAACAAAAGCAAACCACCCAGTCCAGTCAGTAGTGGTCCTTTAGACATGCTTTTTGGCCCCATGGAAATCCTCGCTTGGTGCTTGTTTCACTCGTTTCAAATAACTGTACGCGCTCTCATGCCGGGGATTGACCAAATCTGAGATCATCAAGTCCTGCGATATAGCGTGGGCGTATGAGCAAACCACGGCGCCGTGCGTCCAACTCGGGCACCCACAAATACCCGCGATCGGCGCGACTCAACGAAATACTGCGCGAAGTGATTGCCGATGAACTCACAAAAATTGACGATGAGCGCATCGAATTCGTTACCGTGACCGCAATTGATGTCGATTCAGAGCTCAACCGTGCGATTGTCTATTTCGACTCGCTCGAAGGCGCTGAAGGTGACGAGAGAATCAAAGAGGTGTTAGGCGAGCACCGCCGACGGATTCAGTCGGCAATTGGCGCACAGGTGCGGGCCAAGAAAACTCCGATTCTTGAATTCAGACCCGACGAAGTTATTCGGGCTGCAGAGCGCATTGACGAAGTCATCCGCGAAACCGGATACCGCGGTCAAGACGCGTCCTGACGATGGCGCGTCGCAAGCCGCCGCAGGTACACGGCTTTCTTCTGATTGATAAGCCGGCGGGAATTACGAGCCAAGGTCTCGTTGGGCAGTTGCGCAAGAAGTTCAACGAACGACAAGTTGGGCACGCGGGAACTCTCGATCCCGACGCCACTGGACTCATGCTGGTGGGTGTAGGGCGGGCAACGCGGCTCCTGACATTTCTTGTCGGCATGGACAAGACCTATGAGGGCGAATTCACTTTTGGTGCACGTACGGACACTCTTGACGCAGAGGGGACAGTAATTGAGACATTTGATATGCCCAATTTTGTGTCCACTGATGTTGAGAGCTGCATAACAAAAAATCTCACTGGTGACATCATGCAGATTCCGCCGATGGTCTCTGCAATACGCGTTGAAGGCAAGCGCTTGCATCAACTTGCACGTGAAGGCATTGAAATTGAAAGAACGCCACGTGCGGTTACCATCTCCCGTTTTGATGTAGCACCAACTAGTGATCCGCGAACCTGGTCTTTTGCAATTGACTGCTCATCTGGAACCTACATTCGCTCACTTGCCGATGACCTCGGCAGATTGATGGGCGGTGGCGCCTACCTGAAGACACTGCGACGCACGCGAGTTGGACCGTTCAACATCGGTTCAGCCACTGACGTGGAGCATGCAGTGCTTATGGATCCGCTCGAGGCGGTTGCGCACATGGGAAGGGTGCAAGTTGACGAGTCCATCAAGGTGCGTGTTCTGCACGGATCGGTGCTTGACCGAGGCGATTTGTTTACTGGTGATGGGCCGTGGGCTGTGTGTGATTTTGCTGGTGAATTACTGGCGATTTACGAGCCTCACCGCGAATCAACTGTAAAACCTGCGGTTGTGATAGCCGAAAATTCGCCATGAGTCGGTAGCGTTTTTTCTGTGCAAGTAATCCGTGATCTCAACACAGCTGCATTTCCTGGCCAACGCACGGTGATCACGATCGGCGCATACGACGGAGTGCATGCAGGACACCGCGAAGTCATCGCGCGTGTGCGTGCCCGCGCCGAGGAGCTCGGAGCCAAGAGTGTGGTTGTCACTTTTGACAAGCACCCTGCATGGGTTGTGCGCCCTGAGTCGGCACCAAAGTTGTTGACCAGTAACGAACAGAAGCTCGAACTGCTGGACGCCACCGGCGTGGACGCCACCGTTCTGGTTCCGTTCGATGACCAAGCGTCACATGAGAAACCAGAAGATTTCGTCAAGCGAGTCCTCGTCAATTGTCTAGCGGTGCGAGCAGTGGTGGTGGGTGAGGATTTCCACTTCGGTTACAAGCGCAGTGGAAATGTTCCATTGCTGAGTGAGCTTGGAATGGCACTCGACTTTGAAGTTGAGCCAGTGCGATTATTAAATCGTGGAGACGGCGTCGCCGAGCCCGTTAGCTCGACCTCAATTCGCCGCGCTCTGGCAGGAGGCCAAGTAGTCACCGCAACCGAGATGCTGGGTCATCATTTTGAAGCGGTGGGTATAGTGGTGAAAGGTGATCAGCGCGGACGCACGATCGGCTTTCCGACAGCCAATGTGGAAGTTGCAAGCCTGACTTGTTTGCCCGCTGATGGTGTTTATGCCGGACTCTACGAACGACCAAATGGGGAAGTGCACCCATGCGCGATCAACCTTGGTCGGCGTCCAACTTTTTACGATGCGCAGAACTACTCACTTCTTGAAGCCCATCTGATCGGCTTCGATGGCAATCTCTACAGCGAATTGGCGAAAGTTCGTTTTGTTGATTTCTTGCGCAGTGAGCGCAAGTTTGACGGCATTGATTCTTTGAAGGCGCAGCTCATGCAGGACATCGAGCACGCCAAGCAAGCTCTTAACGCGTAGCAATAGCAGCGTCGCCGTAAAGCGTTGTCCGCTGGCGAAGTGGGCGACCAAGAGGTGCCACTAGATCACGGAACTTTTCGTCCGTCATCATTTGCCCGTGGCTTGCACCGGCTGCACGTGAGATGTTCTCGTCCATGAGAGTGCCACCAACGTCGTTGCATCCAGATTGCAGCAACTGGCGTGCACCATCGACGCCGATCTTCACCCATGAGACTTGAATGTTGTCGATGAACCTGTGGTATGCAATTCGACCCACTGAGTGCATAAGCAGCGTTTCTCTGAAAGTCGGGCCACGGCGGGCTTTCTTTTGTAGGTAGATGGGAGAGGCCATGTGCACAAATGGCAGCGGTACGAACTCAGTGAAACCACCGGTCTCTTTTTGCAGATCGCGCGTGCGGATGATGTGGCGGGCCCAAGATTCGGGATGCTCAACGCTGCCAAACATGATTGTGATGTTTGACCGGAGTCCGACACGATGCGCAACACGATGACATTCAAGCCATTCATCTGTGTTGACTTTGTCTGCGCAGATGACGGCGCGCACAGGATCATCGAGGATCTCAGCCGCTGTGCCAGGCAGTGTGCCAAGCCCTGCTTCTTTCAGTCGCAGCAAGTAGGACTCGAGGGGTTCACCCAATCGGCGCGCACCCTCGGTTACTTCAAGCGCTGTGAAGCCGTGAATGTGCATGTTGGGCACGGCATCCTTAACCGCACGGGTTACGTCGATGTAATAGTCACCATCAAAGTCCGGATGAATCCCACCTTGAAGGGTGACTTCAGTAGCTCCAAGATCCCACGCTTCGCGGGCGCGTTCGGCGATGTCATCAAGTGTGAGCAGGTACGGCGTGCCTCGCAAGTTGAGTGAAAGCGGGCCTTTTGAGAAACCACAGAACTTGCACTTAAAAGTGCACACGTTTGTGTAGTTGATGTTGCGGTTGTGTACCCAAGTGACTTCTTCACCAACCGTTTGGTGACGCAGGTGATCGGCAAACTCCGCAATTGCCGAAACTTCACGGCCGCGAGCACGGAACAAGGTGACAATCTGCGGCTCGTTGAGTTCTGCGCCTGACTCAGCGCAAGCCAACACTTCTGCAATGGCGGGGGAGAGTTTCTTTGCGCTTGGGACAAGGGTTGGTGGAGCAACGTTGGCGCCTGAATACCACTGTGACGAGCGGTGACCGACCAGGATCACTTCGGCACCGTCGTGAACTACATCTGCGGCCGTTACTTTTTCGGGCCAGATTTCACCTGGATCGTCGCGGCCAAAACCGTCGGCATCACTACGGTCTTGAACTGGGAAGTGCAGGGCGGCATCAAGCCAAGTATCTGGTTGGCGCACGAATTCGGGATAGATCGTGAGTCGAGGCGCGAGTTCGAAGCCGGCGTTCTCGGTGACTTCTCGCAACCGATCGAGATCCGGCCACGGGCGCTCGGGATTCACGTGGTCTGCCGTTACAGGCGATACACCGCCCCAGTCGTCAATGCCTGCATCAAGTAGCACTCCGAAATCCTCAGTGAGATTGGGTGGTGCCTGCAGGTGAATCTCTGGCGGAAGCATCACGCGAGCAGTTGCGATGGTCCAGAGGAATTCATCATCTGGGCAAGGAGGTTCGTTCTGCATGCCGGTTCGTGGCTTGGGCAGGAAGTTCTGCACAATGACTTCTTGAACATGTCCGTGTTTGCGGTGTGACTCGATGATCGCATTCAGTGCATCAATTCGATCGGCACGTGTTTCACCAATTCCCACCAAGAGCCCGGTGGTGAAGGGAATCTTCAGTTGTCCTGCGAAGTCAAGTGTGTCGAGTCGTCGCTGTGGTGCCTTGTCGGGCGCGCCACGGTGGCAAGAGAGATCATCACGCAGCGATTCGAGCATCATTCCCTGAGAAGGTGAAACCCCGCGAAGCTGCGCTAGTTCTTCGCGGTAGAGCGCTCCTGCATTGGCATGGGGCAGTAGTCCAGTTTCTTTGACCACGAGCTGCGCCATGTCATGGAGATAGTGAACGGTGCTGTCGTATCCATTGTCTGCGAGCCACTTCTTGGCAACCTCATATTTGAGTTCGGGTCGTTCACCGAGTGTGAACAGTGCCTCGTGGCAACCGCGACGCGCGCCTTGCTTGGCAATTTTTAGAACTTCCTCAGGATTCAGGTACGGATTCTGCAGCCGCGCTGGTGGTTGAGCGAACGTGCAGTAGCCGCAGGTGTCGCGACACAGCATCGTTAGTGGAATAAAAACCTTCGGCGAGAAGGTGATTCTGCTTCCGGTGCGTGCGTCACGAACGGCTCGTGCTTGCGACATGAGAGTCGCAATGTCGTCAGAAATTATGCGTGTGCGCAGCACCAGCAGGCCTCCTCAGGCGGAACAAGAAATTAGGTTTTTGCCAGTGCGTAACCAACCCGAAGGGAGAGCAAGATGATCCCCGAAGGCCGCAAATGTTGCGCTGTTTTCAGGATAGCCCGAAGGCTTTGAACTTCAAGCGTTGAACGGGGCGTGGAACATTCCACGCACGCTGGCGCCGGTTAGGAGCACCCGGTGTCCCGTGCGGCTGATAAAGCCCATCTGCACCCCTGTAACGGGGTCAAGCACCGAAAGGAACTGTTCGTGTCCGTCGTCGTCAACGTGTAGATCAGTGATGAGCGATGGGTCAGCGCGCACGAGCTCGTTCTGGGCATAAGCGGTGTTCAGCACCTCAATCACCACTCGGCTGATGCCTGCACCGTGGGTTTCTAGGTGTTGAGCCACTGCCGTGTCGCCGTTTGGTGCGATGAGAGCAATCATTACGCCGCCTGCGGTTGCAATAACCACACCTTGATCTTCGGTAGGTGAAATAGAGAACCCGAGTGTGGCAAAAAGTTGGGATGCGTCTTCTACATCTGGCACCACGACTACAACGTGGTCGATTGCGGTGGCGACGGTGTCAAGTGGCGAGCGTTCAACTCCACCCGCACCTTTGGTTGGTGCTGGTCGTGCCGTCCCAGTAGCTGTTTCGATGCGATGCGTTTCGATTAGCAGCACGCGAAAAAGCTGTTCCACAAAATCGGCGTCGACGCCGGCATTGATCGCCCACTGACGCCGCGAACTGAGCACCTCGCGCACTCGTTGTGGCTGAATAATGGAAGCATCGCTGCCTTGTTTGACATGGGCGACATCGCGGCACACATCCAAGCGACGAGCGAGCAACTCAACAATGGCGGCATCAATCTCGTCAATCTCTGCCCGCAACTCAGGCAATGACCTGCCCGTGTTCTCAGTGCTGTCCACAATGCGAGCATAAACGGTCCCTACGGCGTGAGTCACTCTGTTTCTGGTTACGCTTCCATATCAATATGGGTCTCGTCTTTGAAGCAGAAATCACGCCCGGCATGTCCACTTCAGAGGTGGTGACACTTGCACAGATCGCCGAGGAATCTGGGTTTGATCGCCTCGGCATTTCTGACGTGGTCTTTTGGCACGATTGTTTTGTGCTTCTTGCACTTGTGAGTCAGAAAACTCAGAAGTTGCACATGGGTCCGATGGTGACCAATCCGTATTCGCGTCACCCTGCGGTAATGGCAGGCATCATGGCAGCACTTCAGGACGCATCACAGGGCCGAATGTTTCTCGGCATTGGAGTGGGAGCAGGGCTTGAACAAGTCGGCATGAATTACCCAAGACCAGTTCGCACTCTGCGTGAAGCGCTTACGGCCATCAAAGGGTTACTCGCTGGTGAGGAAGTCACACTGCACGGCGAGACCATCACTGTTGACCACGCACGAATGGTGGGCCCAGTTCAGAGTGTTCCGATCTCGATTGGCTCGCGCAGCCAGCAAGTGATGACTCTTGCAGGTGAGATGGCTGACATTGCGTTAGTAGGTGGGCGCAGTCTGAATCAGAAAATTGCTGATGACTACAAATCGTGGGTTGCAGATGGCGCCCGCAAGGCGGGCCGTGATCCAAATGCAATCGAGATCGCCCCGCGTCTCACATTGTGTATTTCTTCCGATGGCGCCCTCGCTCGTCAAAGCATGAAGCGTTACGCAGCGCACTATGCGACTTTGATACGTCATTCGGATCTGGTGGAACGCGATGGTGGCAATTGGATGAAGCGAGTAGAGGCTGCGCTCGCGCGTTCGTCGGGTTGGTATTTCGACCATGACCGCGTGGATGACCCCGAGCTCGACACATTGATCGATGACGAGATAGTGAGTCGATTTGCGATAGCTGGCACGCCCGACGAGTGCATCGAACTCACTAAGGAAGTGCTCGCCCTTGGTTTTGATGGCGCAAGCATGAACTTGGCCGCACCTAGACGTGAATCTATGTACGCGGGTCTGCGCGAAACGCTTGAATTATCCGCCCCTGTACTTCAAGCTCTGCGCTCGCAACCCTGAGCCCACACGGTTAAGCACGGGTATTTTGCCCAGAAGTGCCGTTACCCCGTAGCCTTGGAGGGTCCGTTTCGGCGCCCGATCATTCGGGAGTGCTGGGGCGTGATGCCGTCAGCCCGCCGGGTTGAGGCGCAACAGCGTTTATGAAAGGCGCCGTTCCATGTCTAACGAAGCAATTGCCAAGCAGAGCACAATTGATCAGCACAAGCTCCACGGAACCGACACCGGTTCCCCGGAAGTGCAGATTGCTCTTCTAACTGAGCGCATCAATCACCTCACCGAGCATCTCAAGGTGCACGCCAAGGATCACCACAGCCGCCGCGGGTTGCTGATGCTGGTCGGTCGTCGCCGTCGCATGCTCGACTACGTGAAGGATCGTGACGTTCAGCGTTACCGTGACATCGTCGCGAAGCTTGGCCTGCGCCGTTGATATCAGAGGCAACGAAATAGCAAGCAATCAATAGCGGTTGAGGAACCGCTCATAGTGGTTGGAAGAACGCATCAGGCGTGACCAACTTGAAAGGAGACCGCAATGGCCGACGCCATTCGCGTGTCGGGCCCAGTATCGGGCACCGACAAAACCCTGTCGTTCGAAACCGGGAAGCTCGCGCAGCAATCCCAGGGTGCGGTAGTAGCCGCAATCGGACGCACAACAGTGCTGTCAACAGCAAACGCAGCAAAGTCCGTCCGTGACGGAATCGACTTCTTCCCGTTGACAGTTGACGTGGAAGAGCGCGCTTACGCAGCGGGCAAGATTCCGGGTGCATTTTTCCGTCGTGAGGGTCGGCCAACCGAACTCGCGATTCTCACGTGCCGTTTGACTGACCGTCCTTTGCGTCCTGCATTCCCAGACGGCTATCGCAATGAGACCCAAATCGTTCTCACCATCCTTGGCGCCGACCAGACCAACCCGCACGACGTGCTGGCTATCAATGCTGCATCTGCATCTTTGATGATCAGTGGCATCCCGTTCGATGGTCCAATTGGTGCGGTTCGTGTTGCTTATTCACAAAGTGGCGAGTGGATTCCCCATCCCACATTTGAAGAGAGCGACGAATCAACCTTTGAACTCGTAGTCGCAGGTCGTGAACTCGACAACGGCGACGTGGCAATCATGATGGTTGAAGCTGGTGGAACCGAGAAGTCTTTTGGCTTCTACGCAAATGGTGCACCAAAGGTCAATGAGTCAGTACTCGCAGGTGGCCTTGATGCTTCGAAGGTTTGGATCAAAGAGTCAATCGCACTGCAGCGTCAGCTTGTGGCCAGCGTTCTCGCGGTCAAGGGTGCGATCACTCCTCTTGAGTACACACCTGTTCTTGATTACAGCAACGAACTCTGGGCGGCTGTTGAGCGGGTGGCAACACCAAAGCTTGCACCAGCTGTGCAGATTTCACTCAAGTCTGAGCGCAATGCAGCAATCGATGCAGCCACTGACGCGACACTCGCCGAGCTTGCGGGCAACGAATCCGCACCCGGTGCGTTCGCTGGGCAGGAGAAGCAGATCAAGGAAGCTGTGCGTTCACTGACCAAGAAGCTGGTCCGCAAGCGCATCGTGGAAGACGGTGTGCGTATCGATGGTCGCGGTCCACGCGATCTTCGTCCGCTCAGTTCTGAAGTTGGCATCTTGCCAACCGCTCATGGCACCGGACTTTTCCAGCGCGGTGAAACCCAAGTGATGAACGTGTGCACCCTTGCGATGCCACGCATGAATCAGTTGCTTGACACTTTGACCCCTGAGACTCAAAAGCGCTACATCCACCACTACAACATGGCGCCATGGGCGAATGGCGAAGTGGGTCGCGTTGGTTCACCAAAGCGTCGCGAAATCGGACACGGTGCACTCGCCGAGCGCGCCTTGTTGCCAGTAGTGCCAAGTCAGGAAGATTTCGCTTACACGATTCGTCTCGTGAGCGAAGTTCTTTCTTCGAATGGTTCAACCTCGATGGCCTCAGTGTGTTCATCCAGCCTTTCGCTGATGGATGCAGGCGTGCCGATCGTTGCACCAGTTGCAGGTATCGCGATGGGTCTCGTATTCGCCGAAGGCAAGTACACAACCCTGACCGACATCCTCGGAGCCGAGGATGCATTCGGCGACATGGACTTCAAAGTTGCCGGTACTGCCGATGCGATTACTGCGTTGCAGTTGGACACCAAGATCGACGGAATTCCAGCCGACGTTCTTGCCGCAGCATTGGACCAAGCCAAGGAAGCACGCCTCAAGATTCTTGAGAACATGAATCAGGCTCTTTCGGCTCCGCGCTCTGAAGTTGCAGAAACTGCTCCCAAGATCGTGTCGTTCAATATTCCGCTCGACAAGGTTGGTGAAGTCATCGGCCCGAAGGGCAAGGTCATCAACACAATTCAGCAGGAGACTGGTGCTGACATCGCAGTGAGCGACGACGGTGCTGTTGGAATCATCACCATCGGCTCGCCTGACTCATCCAAAGTTGAAGATGCGCGTTCGCGCATTCTCGCCATCGTTGACCCACCGACTGCTGAAGTCGGCGAGACCTACGAAGGCCGTGTTGTGAGCATCACCAAGTTCGGTGCTTTCGTGAACATCCTTCCGGGACGCGATGGACTCGTGCACATCTCAAAGCTCGGCCGTGGCAAGCGCATCAACAATGTTGAAGATGTCCTGCAGCTTGGCGATGCGATCAAGGTGCGCGTCGATGACATTGACGACAAGGGCAAGGTAAGCCTGACTCCGCTCGACGAAAACGGCGAGCCATATCCAGTAGCCGAAGGCAGCGATGATCGTGGTGGTCGTGACCGTAATGATCGCGGTGATCGTGGCGGCCGTGACCGAAACGACCGTGGTGATCGTGGCGGCCGCAATCGTGATCGCAACGACCGTGGTGATCGTGGTGGCCGTGACCGTAACGACCGTGATTCCGCCAAGGATTCTGGTGACACCATCTCGGTGAGCTTCGAAGACGAGTTTGAAGCTGAACTCAGCAGTGATCTAGGTGACCTTGGCCCCGAATCCGGTGGCCGTCGTCGCCATCGCTGAGCCGAGAACAGTAGTAATTCCAACGCTCCATCAGTTCCGACACGGTGTAACTTCGCATTCATGGCAATCAAAGTCGCTGTAATCGGAGCTGGTGGTCGCATGGGTCGCACGGTGTGTGATGCCGTCGCGGCAGACCCCGATCTTTTGCTCGTGGCTGCGGTAGATCCGCACGCCGTCGGCGAAGTTGTAAACGGTGTTGAGATTCAGGCTGATTTGAAAGCCATTGCTGATTCGGGAGCTCATGTTGCTGTGGACTTCACGGTCCTTGAAGCAGCGCGTGTGAATCTGTCTTGGCTCGCGTTACATGGTGTGCATGCAGTGGTGGGCACCACGGGATTTAGTGATGCAGATCTGGAGCAGTTCGAGTCACAGTTTCAGTCAAGTAACTGTTTGATCGCCGCGAATTTTGCTATCGGTGCAGTACTGATGATGAAGTTTGCAGAACAAGCTGCACCTTATTTTGAAACTGCTGAGATCATTGAGTTCCATCACGACGCGAAGGCTGATGCGCCGTCTGGCACCGCAATGGCAACTGCGAAGCGGATGGCTGCGGCGAGTTCGGATTGGGCACCGGATCCCACCAAAACCGTGGTGGCCGAAGGTGCACGTGGGGGTAAGGGCCCAGCTGATATTCGTGTGCATGCAGTTCGTATGCGCGGAATGACCGCACATCAAGAAGTCATTCTCGGCACCGTGGGTCAAACACTCTCCATCCGCCACGATTCGTATGACCGCTCGTCGTTCATGCCAGGAGTGGTGCTGGCCTGCAAGAAGATCGCTGACCACAAAGGTCTAACGATTGGACTCGACGCTTTTCTCTGATTAGTCGTGAGTGTGCGGGTGTTCCGCATCGTGAATGTTCACGTCTGTTTCAAGAGTTTCGGGCGGAATCGGGTTGCGCTTTCGCATCTGCAATGCACTGAGTGCAAACAAGCCAGCCACCACCCACCACTGATAATCCTCGATCCAGTCGAGGAACGAGCGCACCTGATCTTCGAAGATGCGACCGCCGATCCAGAGAATCGTGAGTTTTGTGATGATTCCTGGAATTACAAAAGCAAAGAACGTGCGCGGTGACATTTTGCGGTGCCCAACCAGCAAGCACACCACGTTTGAGCCCGGCATCAGGTAAACCGCAAGCCAACCCGCACGGTCAACTGCCCGCTCCATCCATTTGTAAATGACCGGCGGCTCGCCGACATTGTTTTCCACCCAGGTCACGGTTCGATCGCCGTACCAGCGACCCACGAAGTAGAGGGCTGTGGCGGCGAGAAGAATTCGCAGGAATCCAACAACTGCGTACACGGGAAGATCGATGTACGGCACAGAACCAAAGAGGTTGCGGTTCCGTGAGGAGAGAATCAGGACCGCCAAGGGGTGGTCGTCTACGAGGGCGGGTCCGATATTTGAGCCTAGAGTTCCCGAGATAAACAACACCGAGGTGAGGGCTAGAACCACGCGACGCACGCAGGCAAACTAGTTCACCGAGGTGGCACTAAAGGGGTCAGGAAAGAGGATTGAGATGCAGGGATTGATGCAGGACTATCCACTCACGTTGGTACACGTATTTGGGCGGGGCGAGCTGTACCACCGCGACAAGCAGGTGGTCACGTCCTATCCAACTGGTATGCACCGCATCACTTATGGCGAGTGGGCAGACCGCACCCGCCGCCTCGGTGGCGTATTGGATGATCTTGGTATCTCAGCTGACGGCCGAGTAGCAACCTTTGCTTGGAATACCTCGCGACACCTAGAGCTCTACTTCGCCGCACCGTGCACTGGACGCGTGTTGCACACACTCAACATCAGACTCTTCCCCGAACAGCTCACTTACATCGTGAACCACGCAAATGATGAAGTGATCTTCATTGATAAATCTCTTCTGGGTCTGCTTTCACCATTGTTCCCAACATTTGGGTGCGTGAAACATCTTGTGGTGATGGATGACACCGGCGATGGCAAACCACTTCCGGAATGGCCAGGTGTTCAAGTTCATGATTACGAGGAACTCTTGGCGCGAGCAAAGCCTGTGGAGTTCAAAGTTGAGGACGAGAACCGCGCGGCCGCCATGTGTTACACATCGGGCACGACCGGCAATCCAAAGGGGGTTGTTTACAGTCATCGGTCGTGTTTCTTGCACACGATGGGTGCAATGACCGTTGACAGTCTCGGTGCGCGCGAAAGCGACGTGATTCTTCCTGTGGTGCCGATGTTCCATGCAAATGCTTGGGGTCTCGCCTATGCAGGAGTTGCGGCGGGCTCCACCCTCGTCATGCCTGGAGCGAATTTGAGTGGGCCTGCACTTGCTGACCTGATTGTGAATGAGAAGGTCACTGTTGCTGCTGGTGTGCCAACAATTTGGATGCAGGTTCTCCCTGAATTGAAAGGTCGCGACACATCGGCTCTTCGGTCTATTCCTTGTGGTGGCTCTGCTGTGCCGAAGGCGCTGAGCGAGGGCTACCGGGAACAAGTTGGCCTTCCAATCACGCAGGCATGGGGAATGACCGAAACAAGCCCTATCGCATCGGTTTGCTTTATGTCTGAAGCTGACCGCCAACTCTCGGTGGAAGAGCAAGCAGAGTTGCGCACAACCGTGGGCCAAATCGCATTCGGGGTGGAAGCCCGTGTCATGGTGCCCGAATCCAATACGCCAGTGCCGTGGGATGGTGAGACCTCTGGAGACCTCCAATGCGCTGGCCCTTGGATTGCGGCGAGTTACTACAACGACGAGCGTGCGTCCGAGAGCTTCACCGAAGACGGTTGGTTGCGCACTGGTGACGTTGCTGTGGTTGATCCCAAAGGCCGCATTCGCTTGGTTGACCGCACGAAAGACCTGATCAAGTCGGGCGGTGAGTGGATTTCGTCAGTTGAAATTGAAAATGAGCTGATGGGGCACCCGAAGGTAAAAGAAGCGGCTGTCATAGGTGTAGTGCACGAGCGCTGGGGTGAGCGTCCGCTTGCATGTGTCGTGGTGCGCGATGGCGAGTCATTGACCAAGCAAGAAGTGTTGGATCACATTGCGCCGAGTCTGGCTAAGTGGCAGATGCCCGACGATGTGGTGTTCATTGATGAAGTGCCAAAGACCAGTGTCGGCAAGTTCTCGAAAAAGACTTTGCGCGAGCAATTTGCTGATTACAAGTTGCCCTCGTAGGGGTTACTTCAGCGGCTGCTTACCCGGCTTAGGAACTGGCGCGTTCGCGGATTGGTTGCGTTAGAGAAAATTGAGTCAGGCGAGCCCTTTTCAATGATCACACCGCCATCAAGCATGCAAACAGTGTCGGAGATCTCGCGCGCAAAAGACATCTCGTGAGTGGCAAGCACCACGGTCATGCCCGTATTGCGAAGGTTGCGAACCGCATCTAGGACCTCACCAACGAGTTCGGGGTCTAGGGCGCTAGTGATTTCATCAAGCAGCAACACTTCGGGTTCGATAGTTAGTGCGCGGACAATTGCGACGCGTTGTTGCTGTCCGCCGGAAAGCTGATCAGGATAGGCCTTCGCTTTGTCGGCCAATCCAAACTGCTCAAGAAGGGCAAGCGCTTGGGCCTTGGTGTCATTCGATTTGCGACCGAGCACCCGCACCGGTGCAAGGCAGATGTTTTCCATTACGGACATGTGCGGAAACAAGTTGTATGACTGAAACACCATGCCGATTCGGCGCCGAACTGGGTTGGGGTCATAGCCGGGCACTGAAATATCAATGCCACCAAACCAAATCTCACCGTCATCAATTGGCTCAAGCAGGTTGATGCATCGCAGCAACGTACTTTTCCCCGAGCCACTTGGCCCAATGAGCGACACAATCTCGCCTTTGGCGATGTCTAGGTCCAGTGCATTTAGCACCGTGTTGGCGCCAAAGCTTTTGACGACCTTCTGCATCGAGATCAAACTCTGCGTGTTCACGAGACTCTCGTTCCGGATGTGCGGCGACGTTCGCGTTCAAGCAGCCAGTCGGTAGTGCGGGTCATCGGAATTGTGATCGCAAGAAAGATGATGGCTGCGCCAACGTATGGCGTAAAGCTCGCAAACTTTGATTTGTCGATGCCTGCTTGGCGCAGAATTTCAATCGGTCCGATGAGACTTACAAGTGCAACATCCTTTTGCAGGCTAACCATGTCATTCATCAGTGGCGGGATCACGCGTCGCACGGCCTGGGGGAGAACTACGTGGCGCATGGTCTGGGCATTGGATAACCCAAGCGAACGTGCGGCAGCGCGTTGGCTTTCGTGCACGCTTTCAATTCCGGCTCTAAAAACTTCAGATACATACGTGGCATAAGTGAGAACAAGTGCAACGGTTCCCCACAAAAGTGGGCTGTTCCACGGGCGCTCAAGGCCAAGCCCGGGTACCCCGAATCCAATCAGGTAAATCCAAAGCAATACCGGAACACCGCGCATTACATCGACATAAACCACCGCCAAGATGCGTAGCGGAAAGAGTGCGGGTGAGCGGCTATTGCGAGTGACTGCCACCAGCATTGCGATTAAAAGAATGAGCGGCACTGACCACAGAAAAATCTTGATATCCAAAACGAATGCATCAAGCAGCTTCGGGAATGTTTCGCCGAGTACATCGCCATTAAAGAACGATTTCTTCACCCGATCCCAGCGGGGCATTTTCGGAATCGCAACGATCAAAGCGATAGCCACGGCGAGAGTACTCACCGTGGCTATCACCAAGCTTTTCCGTTTTCGCGCTCGTTCGTACCGAGCGCGCTTTGAGAGTTGTTGGGTCACTACTCCGAGACTACGGGGGCGCCGGTTTCATCGGCGAGCCAAGTGCCCTCGATTGCGGCCAGCGTGCCGTCATCTTTCAGGGTGGCGAGTGCAGTGTTTACACAGTCGACAAGTGGGTTGTCGAGGTCAAACACCAAACCAAACTCGTCCGCTTCACCGCTCAATTCAGCCGGGAATTGTCCGATGACCGAGGCACCCTCGATCTCGACAGCAGCGATATAGAACGCGGTTGGTAGGTCAACAACAATTGCGTCCACTTGTCCTGCTTCAAGAGCTGCTTTGGCAGCAGCATTGTCGTCATAAACGTATGGCTCGGTCTCGGGCTGAATGACTTCGCTGATGAAGTCAAGGCTTGTGGTGCCTGACTGTGCGCCAAACTTGATGCCCTTCAGGTCTGCAAGTGAGCTTGCCCCAACAGCAGCGGAGTCTGAGAGGCCCACCATCGCCTGATTGGTCGTGTAGTACGGATCGCTGAATGAAACAGTTTCCTTGCGCTCGTCAGTAATTGAATACTGCTGCAAGTTGAAGTCAAAGTTCTTTGCTCCGGGCGTTATTGCCTCTTCAAACAACGTGCGGACCCACTTCACATTCGCATCGGAGAAGCCGAGTTCCTCAGCAATGGCGTAGGCAACAGCGGCTTCGAAACCTTCCTTGTTCTCGGGCGCATCGTCAATCACCCAAGGAGAGTAAGCAGGATTACCAGTAGCAATTGTGAGAACACCGTCTTCCAGTGTCTTGCCAGATGTGCACTCGTTGCCCGCGCCAGCCTCGCTTGAGGCCTCGGTGGTTGTGGTATCTGAGTCGCTGTCATCGCTGCATGCGAAGAGAGCAAGGGATGAAGCGGCCGCAAAAATGACTGCGAGTCGACGCATTGGTGGTTCCTTTCGGTGGCGGTGGGCTTCAACTGAAAACCCGACGAGAAAGTTACCTTTTTCCTGAGCCGAGCCCAATCCCGGGGGGTGTTGACAGTGAGACACTTTGTGTCTTAATGTCTCACATGATGGGTGTCACAGGGGATGTAGGGGACTTTCGGGCAACGGAACAGCGTGTGCTTGACGCGGCCAAAGAGGGCCTCGAAAAGTGGGGCTCTGAGCGCGTGACTATTGAAGACATCTGCAGCATCGCAGGTGTATCGCGAGCATCGTTGTATCGAATGTTCCCAGGTGGGAAAGACGTTTTATTTGAAGCGTTACGCGTGCGCGAGCTCGAAGAATTCTTTCAGGGTCTTCGTAGCGACACCGATGGTGCTGACAATCTTGAAGATCTCCTCGTTGCGATGATTGTCTCTGCAGGTCAGCGCTTGCGAGATGACGCCCACCTAGCAGGAATGCTCGCTACCGAACCCGGAGTCACACTCACCGAACTCACCGTGGATGGAATGCCGCGCATCATTCGGGTCGCTTCAGTGTTCATGACACCGATGGTTGAAAAGTATCTGGATCGTGAAGATGCAGTACGGGTCGTTGAAGTTCTAGCGAGACTCGTGCTTTCTTTCTTCCTCGCACCAAGCCCGATCGTTGATATCGCCAACGAGGTAAGCACGAGAAAGTTCGTCCGCACATTTATCGCGTCGCCAATACAAGTTGCAGTTAGTCCGAAGTCCGAGAAGTGAATCAGTAGTAAAGCGAACAGGAGAAAACAATGACCATCATCGAACACTCAAACAAAGAGATCATCGGTCGCGATGACATCAATGACGTTGAGGCGATTCTCGCCATCACCAACACCGATGTGAATGAGATCGAGCA
>CAZXAX010000009.1:0-45438 GCA_964638795.1 uncultured Bifidobacterium sp.
AACTGGAGCCCAAGGCGGGAATCGAACCCGCGACCTACGCATTACGAGTGCGTTGCTCTACCGACTGAGCTACCTGGGCGCTTTGGCAATTCTAGAGGCGCAGCCAAGCCCGCCTACAAAAGAGCGATCGGTGCTTTCAGGCGTTGATTCGTGGCAACTTGAGAAACAGTGCCTGCAACATCAGTGGTTCGTTCACATTTAGATCAATCACTGAGATTGATTTATGAATCCGATGAATAGCGGCGATGTAATCGTTATTCGCAGTTGATTGCGGGGAGGCAACAATTGCGTCTCGATACACACTGGCAATTGCAGTGAGGCCGGCCTTCAATTCATCTGCTCGATGGCGACGCAATTCGCGCTTTTGCTCATCCTGCAAGACCTTCTTACCGCCGCGCACACCGAACTCAGTTTGTTGACGCTCAAGTTCAGCAAGCTCCTCGGCATGACGCTGTTCCATCGGTGTGGCGGCCTCATTGATCAGCGACATCAGGTGCGAAACGAGCCGAGCAACAGTTGCGCCAGTGCCATCGAGCTCAAGTGGTGTGCGCGCAAAAGTTTCGCGGCGGTGACGCAATCCAGGGTCTGCTGCCAAGAGACGGGCGCGGCGAAGATCTCCAGCTGAGGACACAGCTGCAAACGCGGCAGTTTCAGGGCTGACACCCGAGCGAAGAAGAACGGATTCAAGATCGGATGTTTCGAGTGCGCTGAATTCGACACGCACACATCGTGAAGCGATTGTTACGAGCACCGGATCCATTAGATCGGCAAGCAAGATGAAAAAAGTGCCTGAGGGCGGTTCTTCTATTGTCTTCAACAGTCGGGCAACAGTGTCTGGCCGAGCCAGATGAAGATCCTCAACAATGATCACTTTGCAGGAAGCCTGAATGGGGGATAGTGATGCGTTGCGAATGATGTCATCGGCTTGTTCTCGCGAAATGCTTGCACCTTCGCGCTTCACTTCGATTACATCGGGGTGATAGCCAGCGAGCACGAGTCGCACATCGTTGTTTGCGGGATCCTCGGAGCCGGCGATGAGCATTGCAGCAAAGGCGCGTGCGGCAATCTCTTTTGTACATCCGGCTGGGCCAACAAAAAGATATGCGTGAACGGGATCAACAATCAGTTGGCGCAGCCGCTCAATGGCGTGATCTTGCCCAATCACTCCCGAAAAAGATCCGTGAGTATCAATCATCGGGGCTTGCTCATGGCTTCATTGACAGCATTGAGAATTCGAATGTGCACGTCGTCAGGTGTACCAGAGCCGTCTATCACTACCCATCGCTGCGGTTCGGCAGCAGCCAATGAGCGAAAACCATCATCAACACGGGAGAAAAACTCAGCCCCGGATCTTTCAAAACGGTCAAGTGTGCGATGCCCGATTCGTTCTTGGGTCTCTTCCGAATCCACATTCATCAAAATCACGATGTCGGGCCACCGCCCACCGAGAGCCCAATCGTTGATTGATCGCAAGCGCTCAAGATCAAGACCGCGGCCATATCCCTGATAGGCGAGGCTTGAGTAAACGCTTCTATCGGATACAACGTGACGACCCGAAGCAAGAGTTGGTGCAACTACTTCGTTCATGAGTTGATGTCGATCCGCTGCCATCAACAACGCCTCGGTTAGTGGGGTAAGGCTCGTGTTCTTTGGATCGGCCATCACTCCACGAAGTACAAGACCTGTTGGTGTGCCACCGGGTTCACGAACGGCGACTGCGTTCAAAGCATTTGCAAGACGCGATACCTGTGTCGACTTACCGGTGCCTTCGCCACCTTCAAGTGCGATGTAAAAGCCCTGACCCACGCAGTGAAGGCTAGGGCTTTTCAGGTGGCTCGGCGTCCTTTGCTGTTTTCTTCTTTGGCGCAGCCTTCTTTTTCGCTGGTGCCTTCTTCGCAGCAGCTTTCTTTGCCGGCGCTTTCTTTACTGGTTTTCCACCATTTTCCGCATCACGGTTACGGCGGATGTCGAGCAATTCGTGTGCGCGCTCATTGGTCATCTCTTCGAGGCGGTCGCCTTTTGTGAGGCTTGCGTTTGTGGTGCCGTCGGTAACGTACACGCCGAACTTTCCCTCTTTGGCAACGACTGGTTTTCCACTGATTGGGTCGGTGCCGAACTCGGCTAAAGGGGGTTTTGGCGCTCCTCTGCCTCGGTACACGCGGGGTTGTGAAAGCGCCTCCAATGCTTCGGTGAGGGAGATCTCAAAGATCGCGTCCTCATTGGGCAGTGAACGTGCTTCTTTTCCGCACTGTATATATGGTCCGAACTTTCCATTCTGCGCAGTGATTGCTTCGCCGGTCTCTGGATGGGCTCCAACTGTGCGGGGCAGTGACAGCAACTTGATCGCATCTTCAAGTGAGATGCGATCGATGTTCATGGTCTTAAACAAACTGACCATCTTCGGCTTCTCAAGGCCCGGCGGAAGGTCGTCGTTATCTCCCCACTGCACGTATGGGCCGTAGCGACCCGACTTTGCATAGACAGCAAATCCATCGTGAATGCCGATTGGCTCATCACCTTTTGGTAGCGCGAGTAACTCAAGTGCTTTGTCGAGTGTGAGCTCATCGGGTGTAATCGTGTCGGGCACACCAGCAGTGTCTTCACCACGCTTTACATATGGGCCGTACTTGCCGGGCTTCACAACAACTTCTTCACCAGAAACCGGATCATCACCTAGAGGGAAGGTGTTGATCGCCGCAGCATCAATCTTGTCGAGGTTGTGTTCCACTAACGGCTTGAGTCCAAGCAAGTGTGAACCTTCGACACCGAAGTAGAACGAGTGTAGCCAGTCCTCTTTTTTCTGTGTGCCAGCTGCAATTTGGTCAAGATCTTCTTCCACATCAGCGGTGAATGCGTAGTCAACCAACGCAGTGAAGTGCTTTTCCATTAGTCCCACAACCGCGAATGCTGGCCAGGTTGGCACGAGTGCCTGCCCCTTTTTCCAGACATAACCACGGTCGATAATCGTTTGCATCACATTTGCCCAAGTCGAGGGGCGTCCGATGCCCAACTCCTCGAGTTTCTTCACGAGTGATGCCTCGGTGTATCGCGCAGGTGGCTGGGTGGTGTGACCATCTGCAGTGCACTCGCCGATCGCCACATTGTCATCGACACTCAGGTTCGGCAACAACGCTTCGTCTTCTTGTGCTTCTGCAGATTCTTCATCAACTGATTCGACGTATGCCTGACGGTATCCAGGGAAAGTGATGGTGGTTCCACTAGCAGCGAATTCACAATCGGTGGATTCGGCAATCGCTCCAAGGCGCACGCTCACCGTGGTGCCCGCAGCATCAGCCATCTGTGATGCAAGTGTGCGCTGCCAGATGAGGCGATACAACTTGAGTTCGGTCGCATTGAGTTCACCTTGAAGTGCTTCAGGGGAGCGCAGCGGTAATGAAGGGCGAATTGCTTCGTGTGCTTCTTGTGCGTTCTTAACCTTTGATGCGTAGGTACGCACTTGTGGCGAAGCGAACGAGCCCCCAAAGGAACTCTCGATTTCGGCGCGAACAGCTGTGATCGCTTCGGCAGCGAGAGTGACCGCGTCGGTTCGCATGTAAGTGATGTATCCACGCTCGTAGAGACCCTGGGCAATTCGCATCACCTGTGCCGAGGACATACCGAGCTTGCGCCCACCTTCTTGCTGCAAGGTGCTGGTCATAAACGGTGGCTTTGGAGCTGATCGATAGGGCTTGGATTCAACCGAACGCACTTTGAACGTGGTGTTACTCAGCGCTGCCGCCAACGACTTCGCCCGATCCTCAGTGAGCAGCGCTACACCTTCTTTAAGGGAGCCATTTGCAGCGAAGTCCTTGCCGGTGGCTACGCGGACACCATCTAGGGCCACGAGGGTTGCCTTGAACGGTGGCTGTGTTTGGGCGGGAGCCGAGATGTCCCAATAACCCATAGATACGTGTGCCATTCGCTCACGCTCACGCTCAACCACGAGGCGGGTGGCGGGGCTTTGAACGCGCCCAGCTGACAGACCGCGGTTCACGCGGCGCCAAAGTACTGGTGAAACTTCGTAACCATATAAACGGTCAAGAATGCGTCGGGTATCGGCAGCATCCACGAGTCCGTAGTCAATGCCTCGGGGATTGGCGAGCGCCTCGGCGATTGCGGTCTTGGTGATTTCGTGGAACACCATGCGCCGGACACTGATCTTTGGCTTCAGGTGTTCAAGCAGGTGCCACGCAATCGCTTCACCCTCGCGGTCTTCGTCCGTTGCGAGATAGACGGTGTCGCAATTCTTCATGAGCCCACGAAGACGCTTCACCACATCGCGACCGCGATCGGTGAGCTCATAAGTTGGCTTGAATCCATTTTCAACGTCGACTGCAAGCCCTTTGCTCGGCAGATCGGCCACGTGACCGACGCTGGCTTCAACGATGTATTCGGGTCCGAGATACTTGCCGATGGTCTTTGCTTTCGCAGGTGATTCGACGATCACGAGGAAGGAAGATTTCGGGTTGGAAGTTTTCTCGGCTGTTTCGGTGCTTGTAGTCATACCTTTTCCATTAGGTACGAGAACACAGTGCCCTCGTCAAGCCAATCCGACAAAAGCCTTATGCCATAAAGAGTTCAGTTATCGCTACTTTGAGTTATCCACAAGGGACGTGTCGTCATCCCATGTGTGACTGTGCCCCTCAACATCAATTCGTGGCAACACCTTGTTGAGCCATTTCGGAATCCACCAATTGCGATTTCCAAGCAGCTCCATCGTGGCGGGAACTAGCACCATTCGCACGATGGTTGCATCAATGAAAACAGCAACAGCCATTCCTAATCCGAAGAGCTTCATCTGCCGATCGTCACCAAGAACGAAGGCTGCAAAAACCGAAACCATGATCAAAGCTGCTGCTGTGATCACGCGAGCGGTGGCAGCGAGACCGTTAGCAACTGCCTCGGCATTGTTGCCTGTGTGGTCATATTCCTCTTTAATTCGCGAAAGCAAGAACACTTCATAATCCATCGACAAACCAAAGACGATCGCGAAGAGAAGCATCGGCACCCAGGCGTCAATTGGGCCTGCGCGTCCGACCCCAATTAGGTCTTTGCCCCAACCCCACTGGAAGATCGCAACGATCACGCCATACGCAGCACCGATAGAAAGCAGGTTCATGACCACTGCTTTAAGCGGCACGAGAATGCTGCGGAACACCACCATCAAGAGCAAGAACGACAAGATCAGTACTGCACCGATGATCATCGGCAGACGGTTTCCGATGTAGTCCGAAAAGTCGATGCTTGAAGCGACACGTCCACCTACGAGTGCGTCATATCCACTCGCAGGAAGCACGTTGTCACGCAAATTGTGCACCAAATCAGAAGTTGCCTCGTCCTGCGGTGAAGTCTCTGGATAAGCGAGAACCACGCCCACGTTTCCACCTGGAGGGAGCTGCATCGGATAGGCGAACTGGATGCCTGGCACATCAGCAACGGTTTGCACCAATGGCGCAATTCCCTCAGGAGTTGCAGCATCGAAGCCTTTTGCAGTGATGAGCAGAGGCCCATTCATACCTGGGCCAAAGCCTTCAGCCAGAAGGTCGTACGCGCGACGCACGGTGAGCTCTTCAGGTGCGTTACCCGTATCGCTGAAGCCGAGTCGAATGTTGAACAGCGGGATTGAAAACGTCACAAGCACGATCACCGCACCCGTGAGCGCCCGCCACGGGCGGTGCTGAACGTACCGACTCCAACGGAACCAAATTGTCTCGTGATGGGGTTTGCGTTTGCGCATCTCCAACGGCCGTCGTAGTGAGTGCACTACAAGACTCAATCCTTGAGTTGCTACCGCAACGATCAATCCGACAAGCACCGGCAGAACTTCCTTCACGATGATCGCAAGAAAACCACCGACGATTAACGCCGAAAGTGAGATCAGTGCAGCACGTGTGGTTGTCTCGATTCGTTTGCCGACCATTGCTAACAGTGCCGGCAAGAGTGTGAGTGAAGCAATCAACATCACAAACACGCCAATTGCTGCACCAGTGGCGAGACCACTAATGAATTGAAGGCCAACGATATAAAGCCCAAGCAAAGAAATAATCACAGTGACACCGGCAAAGAGAACCGCACGACCGCTGGTGTCAATTGCTTCCACGATTGATTCCTCAACACTGAGCCCGTCGTGCATACCTTCGCGGTGTCTGGTGACAATAAACAACGCGTAGTCAATGCCGACACCGAGACCAATCATCGCCATCATTGACGTGGTGAAATCCGGCATTGCAACCACATTGCTGACGATGGTGGCGACCGATATCCCAATGCCGAGACCGATGAGTGCAGTGCCGATCGGTAGCCCCATTGCCAGCACTGATCCAAATGCGAGAACAAGGATGATCACTGCAGCCATCAGACCGATCGCTTCGCTTTCGGGGATCTCAAACACCATGAACATCTCACCGCCGTATTCGACCTGCAGATCAGAGCTTGTGATGGCGTCACCTAAGGTACGAATTTCAACAGCGAGATCTTTGACTTCGTTGTAGCTGCGGTCGCTCACTGCGATCTGTGCAAACGCAATCGTTCCCGACTCACTGATGTAGCCAGGAAGTTCAAATGGTCCCGTCGTATCGACCCCATCGAGGCCGGCAATCGAAGTGGTTACGTTCTCAATTGCTTGGAGCATTGTGGGATCCTCAAACCCATCACTGCTCTTGAAAACAACTTGGCCAATGAATCCGGCTTGGTTGGGATTGATTTCCTCTAGCAACTGTTGGGCTTCTTTGGCCTCTGAGTTAGGGAGTACAAAGCTCAGGTTGAAGTCTCCACCGATTGATCGGGATGCCATTCCAAACAGCAACAAGAGGGGAATCCAGATGCCAAAGACCACCAACCGGCGGCGGCGAACACAAAATCTGGCAAGCGAAGCGAACACGAAAAACCAATCAATTTCGGGGGTCTGGCAGAGTTCAAGGCTACCGTTCCAAGGGTGAATGAACCTTGGCGAGTATGCCGACTCGATCGTGGCTGGAGTACCTTGCTCGCAGCTGATGGGTCCACCACGCGTGTGCGCAATATTGGCGCGGACGTTGCAGTCGGGGATTGGGTGCAGATCTCACCCGATGGGGAACGAGTTGATGCGGTGCTCGAGCGCAATTCAGCCCTTACCAGGCGCGCATCATTTGAGGGCGCACGAGCCGAAAGTCACACATTGGCAGCAAACATCGATTACGTGTTGTTGTTGCATGCGGTCAACTCCGAAATCAATCCGCGACGCGTGGAACGCGAATTGGTCCTTGCCTATGACAGCGGAGCTATTCCGGTCATCGTGCTTACCAAGTGCGACCTCGCCGATGGGCCGCCACCCACTGACTCGCGACAGTTGCTCGGTGCAGATCTTGAAGTCCCTTTACATCTCACTAGCGCTGTGACCGGTGAAGGTGTCGATGAACTCATGAAGTACGCAGAGAGCGGAAAGACGATTGCAGTTCTTGGTGCAAGTGGAGTTGGTAAATCCACGCTTGTGAATCGCATGGTTGGGCGCGAAGTACAACGCACAGCCGACGTGCGCGAAAGTGATCAACGCGGGCGCCACACCACAGTCGCAGCCGAACTCGTGTCGTTGCCAAATGGCGGATGGTTCATTGACACACCAGGTGTACGCGCAGTGAGTTTGTGGACCGATGGTTCAGGAATACGTAAGGCCTTTGCCGATGTGTTTGCTCTAGCTGACCAGTGCAGATTTAGTGACTGTGTTCATGAAGATGAACCAGATTGTGCTGTGCGTGATGCAGTTGCGTCAGGTGCGATGAGCAGTGCACGTGTTGTTGCAATGAAGCGGTTGCAGGCTGAGCAGCATGCATTGGCCGAAGAGCAACGAGAGCGGGAAAAGTCCGAGGATCGACGCGGATTTCGCCGTCGCCGTAAGCCGAATTAGCGCAGTCTTCGCCCCGTGACCATGGCGGGACTACGGTCAGGGACATGGACTTTGCACCTTCAGCCCGTTGCCAGGAATATCGTGAGCGCCTGCTCGCATTCATGGACGAGAAGATTTATCCGAATGAAGACGTCTACGACGCGCAGATTGAAGCAAGTGGCAACCCACACTTCCATCCCCCGATCATGGAGGAGTTGAAGGCCGAGGCGAAGAAGCGTGGTCTCTGGAACCTTTTTCAACCGCACAAGGAGTGGGGTCCTGGGCTAACCAATCTTGAGTACGCACCTCTGGCTGAGATCATGGGTCGTTCCGGTATCGCATCCGAAGCTTGCAACTGCAGTGCTCCAGACACCGGCAACATGGAAGTCCTCACGATGTTCGGCACACCTGAGCAACAAGACATGTGGTTGCGACCATTGCTTGAGGGCGAGATTCGATCAGCGTTTGCAATGACTGAACCCGATGTTGCGTCCAGTGATGCAACCAATATCTCGCTTCGTATTGAGCGCGATGGTGATCACTACGTATTGAACGGTCGCAAGTGGTGGACCTCTGGCGCATTTCACCCCAACACGAAGATCTTGATTGTGATGGGCAAATCCGATCCGGACAATCCGTCACGCCATAAGCAGCAGAGCCAGATCTTGGTTCCCGTAGGTACACCTGGATTGACCTTCAAGCGCAATCTCACCGTGTTTGGCTACATCGACCAAGAGGGTCACTCAGAAACGATTTTTGACAACGTGCGAGTGCCAGTCTCGAACATGATCGCCAACGAAGGTGATGGCTTCATGATCAGCCAAGCTCGATTGGGCCCGGGACGCATCCACCACTGCATGCGCACCATCGGTGCCGCAGAGCGCGCACTTGAACTCATGTGCAAACGAGCAATCTCGCGCGAGACCTTCGGTCGCCGTGTGGCTGAAAGGTCAAATGTGCAGGACTGGATAGCTGAGTCGCGGATTGAGCTTGAGATGATCCGCCTTCTTACTCTCAAGACTGCATGGTTGATGGACACCGTTGGTAACAAGGGAGCTCGCACCGAGATCGCCGCAATCAAGGTGGCAGCGCCAGAAGTTGCTCTCAAAGTGATTGATCGCGCGATCCAAGTACACGGTGGTGGTGGAGTGTCACAGGACTTCCCACTTGCCTCGATGTACGCACACATCCGCAGCTTGCGTCTTGCCGATGGCCCGGATGAAGTTCACAAAATGACGATCGCCCGCGCTGAGTTGCGCAAGCACGACCCAGCTTTCCGCACTGATGGTGCAACCGCTATTGCGCCTGGTGGGGGATTGGGCTAGCCCAACTGCTCGGATCGCTTGGAAAAACCAATCCAACGATCGCCCCGCCATCGTCACCGCGCTCAATGAAAGTTGTCGCATTGTGGTCCTGAGCGAATTGAGACACGATTGCTAGACCAAGGCCTGATCCAGGTGCAGTTCGTGTGGCAACTGAGCGGAAGAAGCGGTCAAAAACCTTTGGTGCATCATCGTCGCTGATTCCAGGACCGTGGTCCTGGACGGCGATGCGATACCTATTTATATGAATCTCAACACCTGTGTTTTCAGGGCTGAACTTGAGTGCGTTGTCCACGAGGTTGCTCAGTGCTCGATCAAACTGTGATGCGCGCACCCGTACCTCGGCAGGATTATCTGAGGTGACTGTGACCGCGCGACCAGTTCTCCTTGATGCCCGGCTCGCAACCAAATCAGCGATCTCAGTCATTGATACTTCGCTCACGTCTTCTTCTTTGCGCTGGTCCGTAGCAAGCGCGGTTAGTTCACTAGCCAAAGCGGTGAGCTCGTCAACTTCGGCTTGGATATCTCGCAAAATTTCCTGGCGAATTGATTCATCCAGGTCGTGACGCGTCAAGATCTCGGCGTTCGCACGCAGGCTGGTAAGTGGAGTGCGCAGTTCGTGAGATGCATCTTGGACCAACTGTTGCTGTTGCATTCGGCTCAAGTTGAGTGCACTCAGCATTGAGTTGAAACCATCGGTGAGGTGGCGAATCTCGCCACTTGATCGCACTTCAATGGATTTAGAGGTGTCCTGTGTGCGTGTGATCTCGGCAGTTGCAACAGCGAGCTCTTCGATTGGCTTTGCCGTCTTGCGGGCAATTTGCCATGCAAGCAAGGTGGCGATTGCGATTGTGCCAAGACCCAGTCCCAAAAACCACCACCGCATTGAGTTCTGAGCCGCAGTGATATCTGATATTTCACGAGCCACCATCACTGCACCAACGGGTGTGAGGCCCTTAGTCACACCTCGATATTTGGTGCCATCGATGGTGATAGTCCAACGATGGCGTCCTACTTGTTCGGTAGCGATGTTCATGTCATGACCATCAGGGGTCAGGCGATAGCGACCATCGGCTGCGAGGATGTTGCCATCTTCATCAATCACCTGTGTGAGCACATCAAATCGTGATTGCAAAAGTGGATCACCTTCTGGTTCATCGCGGCGTGGATCACGAAACCCGGGATTTGTTGATTCTTGTACTGCGCGCTCAATTGAATTCACCCGTGTATCTAAGGCGTGGTCAACTTCGGCTTGGAGCCGTGATCCTGCAATCACATAGGCACCAAAGCCGATCGTGATTGCCGCCAATGAAACAACAGTGGCTGACAACAGCACGAGGCGCACACGAAGTGTCACTGCTGCCTCATCGTGTACCCGACACCACGAACGGTGTGGATCAGCTTCACTTCATTGCCTTCTTCAAGTTTGCGGCGTAGATATCCGATGTAAACATCAAGTGATTTTGATCCGGTCTCAAAGTTGTAACCCCAGATGTTTTCGTATATGTGATCGCGGCTGAGCACATGCTCAGGAGTGGCCATGAGTAGCTCGAGAAGATCAAACTCGGTCTTTGTGAGATCAATACTGCGACCATTTCGGGTTACCGTGCGGCGATCGGAATCAAGAATCACATCTGCATATCGAAGTGTGCCAAGTGATGCTGAGACGCTTGTGCGACGCAGCAACGCCCGCACCCGCGCCAAGAGCTCATCAATCGCAAACGGCTTCACCAGATAGTCATCTGCGCCAGCATCCAGACCAGCGACTCGATCGGTGACTTTGTCTCGAGCCGTGAGCATGAGAATGGGCATGCGAATGCCTTGACGACGTAATTCGCGGCACACACTAAGCCCATCGGTGAATGGCATCATCACATCAAGCACTGCCATGTCGGGTTCACGGGCAAGGATTTCATTTAGTGCGGCTGCACCGTCGCTGGTTGAAATGACTTCGTAGCCTTCAAGCTTGAGCACGCGTTCCACCGCCGTACGAACGGCGGCGTCGTCTTCAGCGATCAAGATTCGCGGCTTAGGTTCCACGTAAATGACGCTAGTCAGCCCCAAATAGGCGTGTCCTGTGGAGACCGTAATTCTTGAACAACTCTTAACAACGGGATCATCCCTGCAATTGGTAGGTAGCAGAAGCCCGAAGGGTGATGTCAGGCAAAAACAACCCAACTATGGCGAGATCAGTTGGATGATTGAAAACGACATCAACCGTGACCATCCCATTTTTTGTGGTGACAGCGATGTCGGCTCGATCGCCAACAGGCGATTCAGCAAGGACTGAACTTGCTGCATCGCGTGGTGAGTCTGAGATTGAAGCTGCCCTTGCCGCCGCACCACATGCATGGATCAACGCGATTTGCTCGCGCACAACCAAACCAACTTGCAGGATTAGGAGCATGAATACGACCACAACTGGCATCACCAGCGCGAGTTCAACTGCGGCTTGGCCGCGAGGAGGATCAGCCTGCGACTTTGCCAATCACGGAATCCATTACCGAGTTGAAAAGCCGTCCGATCTGCCCTGCACCACCGCCGGAGGTGGCCCAGGCAACAACAAGCAGACCAATGACCGCAGCCCCAAGAATTACAAGTGCGTATTCGGTTGTTGACTGACCGTGTTCGTCAGCGAGAACTGATTTAAATCGAGCTTTCATTCGTTCCTCCGAAGCTTCAGGACAAAGGGGTAGTCAGTGAACCAATGGCTGCTGCAATAAGTGGAACAACCGTGACAAGTGCAAACGAAGGCAGGACAAGAAACACCAATGGAAAACTGAGACGCACGGGAAGGCGTCGTGCAAGTGATTCAGCTTCACGTTCTTGTCGCATCATGGCAAAGTTTCGAATTCGATCCAGAGTTGGAGTGATCGGAAGCCCATCTCGTTGATGAGAGCGGATGACGGCAATCAATGGAGCCGAAGCCGGCCCAAGATCGGTCTGCAGAGAGCTCATTGCTTGTTCGAAAGTTCCACCCATTGCGAGTGTGTCGGCCATGTTTTGCAATGACTCGTGACCACCATCGCGGGCCGCCCACTCAATTGCTCCATGGATGGTGCCTCGGGCAGCCAAGCCCACACAGATTGAGTCAACAATTTCTGTGATTGGATCGGCTTTGCTGGGTGCCTTAACTATGCGTTGCATGTGTGCGTGTGCCAAAAGATTCAAAACGACCGCAAGGACTACGCATGCCCAACCTGCACGAGTACCAAGTAGGAAGCCACGCACTCGGGGGTCAACTACACACATGATTAGACCGGCGAGCCCAGGTATCCAGGTGAGCACTTGTGCTGAGAAAACAGCAGTTGCTGCCTGGGCTTCTCGCAAGAGGTCCGCAGCCTCACGGCGTCGGAGAACATCTGCGATGCCATGCAAAACCGCAACCGCACCCGGGCCCGCATTTTTCGCTGCCTTAATTGCTCGAGCCACAAGCTTTTGATGGCTCACCCCGACATCATCAAGGGTGAGTTCATCCAGCGCAAACGAAATTGCCTTTCCAGCCTGAATCTCTCTAGCCGCTTGTTCAATGCGATCAACAAGTGGAACTTCGATGGGCTGTTCCTTCGACTCCGCTGCTCGTGTGGGCTTCAAGCGCCGGCGAATCCATCTGTGGTTCACAAAGGCATTACAAGGTAGATACACCGTGAAAAATGCTCCCAAGGTTGCCAATGCTGCACGACTACTTATCAATCTCTCACCGCCAATTGCGAAGTGGCACGAGCTGTTGGGAGTCGCACCAAATCATTCGTGTGCGCAGCGAGCCACGTGCATCACGATCTACTTCGGCGATGTGTGCAACCGCCCGCACTCCCGTGACCGAGCGTGCAACATGAATGACAACGTCAATTGAATTACGGACGTGCTCGCGGACAACGTCAGCACTCCAATTAGTGGCTCGCATAATCAAGGCCTCTACTCGTCGTAGCGCGTCTTCAGCACTGTTCGCATGACAGGTGGCGAGAGTGCCGTCATGGCCGGTGTTCATTGCCTGCACAAGCTCGACTGCTTCGTCGCCACGAATCTCACCAATCACAAGCCGGTCGGGACGCAAACGTAGAGCTGCGCGGAGCAGGTGTGAAGCAGTGACTTCGGTCAGCCCCTCATTGTTCCCGGGGCGACACTCAAGGCCAACAACATGTGATGTGCGAGGCTGCAACTCACCGGTGTCTTCAATTGTGACTATCCGCTCACCATCGGGAATGAGTTCGGTGATTGCATTCAGCAAAGTGGTCTTGCCTGATGAGGTTGGGCCGCTGACCAGCACATTGCAACGCCGATGCACAATCTCTTGCAGAAGCTGAACACCACTGCGGTCAAGAAATGCACCTAGTGGGATCGGCGAAATTGCAAATTTGCGGACCGCAAGACAGGTGCCCCGCGCGGCGACAGGAGGAATCACCGCGCAGAGACGCGAGCCATCTGCCAAACGTGCATCAACAACTGGATTGACTAAATCAAGGCGTCGCACCAACGGCGCGAGCACGCGTTCTAAGAATGCATCAACCTTCTCGGGGTCGATGGTCCCCACGAATTCAGGCCCCGTGTTTTTGTCCACCCAGAGTTCGGTGGCGTGGTTCACCATCACTTCGCGTACGTGGGGATCATCCAGAAACTCCTGTAACGCTCCAAAACCGTGTAACTCAGCTTGTACACGGCGGATCAGCTCATCTTTCTCGGAAGGAGCTAGCAATGGCGCCACAGATCGAATTGCCTCCTCCACAACTCGAATTGAGGTGTCGCGACGAGAGCGAACCAGCGAACACACTTCTTTCACCACCGAATCCAGCATCACGCCACAGCACTCAAGCGAGAACTAATCACGGTTGGCAATCGTGCCGCGAGCAGTCCAGCATCAACTGCACGCGCTACCGATGCGTCAATGGGGATTTCTGCAACTATCGGCACTTGCAGCACTGCCTCGACATCACGACGGCTTAATGCACGACCAGCTTCGGTGATCAGAATGATCCCATCAGCCAATGAAGCACAATCAGTGGCACGACGTAGCGCGAGATAACAGGGCCGAGTAATTAACAGCGAGTGCAACGCGTGCTCACGAAGTACTGCAGGTGGAATCCCAGTTCCGGCATCGACGATGCAAAGTTGTGGGTGGTGCTCGAGAAATTCAGCGAATGCCTCGAGCCGCGCTGATTCAGTGAAGTCCCCTTTTCCTCGATGCAAGAGCCGAAGACCATTGCCAACATCGGTGGTCAGATAATTAAGAGCTTCGGCAGGGGTGTTTGATGACGAATTAAGCCAATCAACAACACCTGGCCCGCTGGGCTCTGGGATGCCAAGTGCTGCTGGAACATCGCCTCTGAGATCTACTAACACGGCATTCTCATTGGCACGAGCGGACACAACGGCAAGTGCAGAAGAAACAACAGTGGTTCCACTTCCGCCTTTTACCGACCAACACAGTGTGTACATGGATTCCTTCCCCCTTGTAGGGTCATTAAAAGAGGTGTGATGTGAAGCGGAAGTTTTTGGCGAACCTGGTGCTAACGACCGCAATAGCAATTGGAGTTTCAACACCGGTGCTTGCGCATGGTTCAGAAGCAAAGAACACAGAATCGATCATTGAATCAATCTCACCCAAACCAAGCAGTGTGGCGATCTCGATAGCTGCTGGTGACTCGTTCATTGTGATTAAGGCCGATAAAGGACACACCGTTGAGATCGCTGGCTATAGCGATGAGCCCTATCTACGTGTGCGTGACGACGGCACTGTTGAGGAAAATCAGAATTCGCCGGCGGTGGTGTTGAACAAATCGCGCCTTGCGAATGTTGATTCCGTGACACCTGACCCAAGCCTTCAACCTGCGTGGGTGACCATTGCCAGTAACGGTGAGGTTGCATGGCACGACCACCGAATCCATTGGATGTCACCCACCACACCACCAACTCTTGACGATGCAGGGACTGTTCAGCAGTGGTCTGTGAAATTGATTGTGGACGGTGAGGAAGTCGTTGTTGAGGGTCGTTTAGTACTGCTCAACTCACCCTCGGCCATGTGGTGGCTGGTTGCTGCTCCATTTGCAGCGTTTTTGTTCCTTGCGATGCGACGCCGCGCATTATCCATCGCTGTGCTGGCCGCTGGCATCGCTGTGTTGCTGATTGACGTAGCTCGAATGCACGCGTTGCCCGAAGTTGCACAACACACACCCACAGTTGGTATCGCTGGTGGAGTAGCTGCGTTGCTAGCCCTTGTGGGCTTGATCAATTGCCGCGAGAAATTCGCTGATGCATTGCTTGCCGGAATCGGCACCGCTGGATGTCTGGTTGCCTATACAGGCATCAGTTGGATGACCAACGCCGTGTTACCAGGCGTTCGCTACGAATGGCTAGCAAGGGGTTCCTTGGCAGCAATAGCGGGCGCTGGAATCGCAGCGGTCTATTCAGGTGTGAACGGAGCGCTGAAAATCAGCCAGCAATGAGATCGCGCGCACCGGTGTCTGACGACGGGTGACGCAACTTGCTCATTGCGCGCGCTTCGATCTGGCGAATGCGCTCACGTGTGAGGTTGAAGTGCTCACCGACATCTTCAAGTGTGCGTGGCTCGCCACGATCAAGCCCGAAGCGCAACTTGAGAATTTCGCGCTCACGCTCATCAAGTGGAGCGAGCAGTCGTGCGATTTCCTCAGGTAGCAAGGCAGTGGCAGCAACTTCGAACGGTGATTCTGCAGAGCGGTCTTCAACCACGTCACCGAGTTCGGCGTCGCCGTCTTCGCGCAGTGGCTCAGAGAGCGAGAGGGGTTCAGCGGCAAAGCGCAGCGCTTCAGTCACTTTGTCCTCTGGCATCTCGACCTCTTTGGCGAGCTCAGCAAGTGTGGCCGGACGGCCGTACTTCAACTCGAGGCGACTACGTGCCTTCTGCAAGCGCGCGAGTGTGTCACCAGCATGGACTGGGAGACGAATCGTGCGACCGGTGTTGGCGATACCGCGGGTGATCGCCTGTCTGATCCACCAGGTTGCATAGGTTGAGAATTTGAAGCCCTTACGCCAGTCAAACTTTTCGACAGCGTGCATGAGACCGAGGTTTCCCTCTTGGATGAGGTCAAGTAGCGGCAAGCCAGATGCTTGGTACTTCTTGGCAATCGAAACCACGAGACGAAGGTTGGACTGAACGAACTGACGCTCAGCGTCTTCGCCTTCTTTGGCGAGCTTGCGGAGTTCACGCTTCTTGGTTGCAGTGACACCCTTGCCACCTGCTTCCAACTGTTCACGGGCTTCTTTGCCAGATTCGATCGCCTTGGCAAGACGAACTTCGTCGTCCTTAGTAAGGAGTTGGTATTGACCAATGTCGGTCAGATAGAGGCGTACGAGGTCTTCTTCGTCACGATCTACGCGTTCCTTGGCCACTTTTGCTCCTTCAAAGCCAGCTGGGCTGGCGGGTTGACTTCACTTACTCACCGCATCGGACGGGGCCGATTTGGACCTTGTCCACGATACAGACGTGGTCAAGGGTTAGTGCAGGTGAATAAATTCCGCCAAGACCCACCTGTAGCCTTTATTTCATGGCAAACCCCATCTTGAACGAAAAGTCATTCTCTAAAGCCTCGGGTCGGGGCGTTGAAGAAGCCGGCTGGGCCGCCCCATCAGGGGCTTGGGCGCCACCTATTGATGACGGACCCATCAGCCCCTGGCAGACCCGTACCGACGCAATGACCGCCCGCGGTGCGGCCAGCGCCACGATGGTTCTCATGTCGCTGCTACTGGCAGCAGCTGCTTTTGGCTGGCTCGCGGTACCCGAGGCAGCCGCCGACGGCACCGTGAAGTTCCCGGCTGTTGCTGGAATTGGAATGGTCGTCGGCCTTGTGGCCGCGCTTGTCACCGCATTCAAGCCAAATCTTGCGCGCATCACTGCACCGATTTATTCAATCGCACAGGGCATTGCGCTGGGTGCAATTTCGAAGATGTTTGAGATCGCATATGACGGAATTGTTTTGCAGGCTGTCGGGGCAACCATCGGAGTTTTCGCTGCGATGTTGTTCATGTATCGCACACGAATCATTCGTGTCACCAGCAAGTTCCGTCGCATCGTCGTTGGCGCAACTCTTGGCCTTATGTTGTTCTACGGTGTCTCGTTGTTGATCAACTTGTTCGGCGGCAATGTGAGTTTCTTCCAGTCGAACAGCGGCTTGTCAATCATCTTCAGCATCTTTGTCGCTGGCCTTGCAGCAGCAAACCTCGCACTTGATTTTGATTTCATTGAGCGTGGCGAGCGCGAAGGTTTCCCAAAGCAGATGGAGTGGTTTGCCGCGTTCGGTGTGATGGTCACACTCGTGTGGCTCTACCTTGAAATCCTGCGCTTGCTTGCGAAGTTGCGCGACAACTAAATCGAACTAGCTAAGAGTGCCGAGAAAATTCTCGAGCGCAGCATTGAACGAAACCGAATCTTCTTGTTGAGTCCAATGACCAATGTTTGGGATCACAGTTGATCCTTTGAAGCCTGGAAACATTCCAGCCATACGACTGATGCCATTTGGATCCATCACATTTGTTAGATCGTGTTCGCCGCCGATGAAATACAACGGCACATTCGGAATTTCGCCAGCGCCTTGTGTGACCCATTCGTAGTTGCGATCAAGATTTCTGTAGTAGCTCACGGGCCCGAAAAAGCCTGACTTTGTGAAGTCATCGGTGTAGTGATCGAGATCCGCAACACTCAACCATGACCAAGGAACATCAGGTGCAGTCGGGTTCAGGGTAAGGAATCCACAGTCGCTGTAATGCAGGCCTTTCGGATACGGTTTGCGCTGTTGGAAGCCTTCGGCACATGCGCTCCACATGGTTGATTGCATCGTGTAGCGAACATTCGCCTCGAGCTCAGCTTCAACGGGGCCGACAGCCTGGAAGTACAGCATGTAGAAGAAACGATCACCATGCTGAGACTTCATAAGTTCCGTGGGCTGCATCGGCCACTTGATATAGGGCACGCTCACCCCTACATATGCACGAAGAAAATCAGGGTGCATCCGGTAAAAATCCCACCCAATGATCGCGCCCCAGTCATGGCCAACCAGCACCATGTCTTCGTGCCCGGTTGCCTGGGCGAGTTCAATCAGATCGCCACATAGTTTTTCGCTCGTGTACGCGCTGACGTCGCGAGGATTTGAAGATTCGCCGTAGCCACGCTGATACGGAGCGAGTACATGCCATCCACGGCTTGCAAAATGATCGATCTGGTGTCGCCATGAGTATGCGCCCTCAGGAAAGCCATGCGCGAGCATGAGCAATGGATCAGAGGGATTACCCGCTTCAATTACCTGCAGGCGCACTTCTGCAAGGTCGTAGAAGTGCGTCGTAGCCATAATTACGCGCGCCGACGGGTCGGGTCTTCGGCAAGCAGCTCCGCGGGGATCTCTTGACCAGTAACTTCGTCGGCCCAATAGGTGCCCGACTCCAAGCGTTCAAGCGCCGCTTCAACTCCCGCGAGGTCGGCTTCAATTTTGTCGAGGTCAATCGGCGGAAGTGACTGCGGAATCGGGGCTTGGTAAGGATCGCTCACGGGTTCAACATTACGCCAGCACCGGCAGTAGCGTCTTACGCCATGTCACATCCTTTTCCGCCCCTTGACGGCAGCACCGAGCAAGTTCAGAAGTTTTCCCAAGAACCCGAAATGGGCATCGACCCATCCAAGCGATACACCGCCACGATGGAGACTTCACTTGGCACACTGGTGATCGCACTCGACCCGATCAAGGCTCCACGCACTGTGAACAGCTTCGTTTTTCTTGCTGGTTATAAGTACTTCGACGGCATCATTTTCCACCGCATCATCAAGAACTTTGTTTGCCAAGGTGGTGACCCAACCGGCACCGGCCGCGGTGGTCCCGGATATCGCTTTGACGACGAACTACCACAGCCTGGTCAGTATCAAGTTGGATCGTTCGCGATGGCCAATGCGGGCCCGAACACAAATGGTTCACAGTTCTTCATCATCTCAGGGCCAGACGGTTGTCGTCTGCCACCTGCTTATGCACTTTTTGGCCAGGTAGTTAAGGGCCTTGAAGTGGTTGAAGCAATGCAGAGCGTGCGCACTGGCGCGGGAGATCGTCCGGTTGAAGACGTTGTGATCAAGAGCGTGCGGGTTACGGTCTCAGACTGATTTTTCGCGGCCCGGCTGATCGGGCTCAACAATCCAGCGCAACGCTTTTGTGATGGCCACTCCACCTGGCTTGAACAACATCTTCTCGGTGAATGGAAGATAGGGGAGTCGCAATGGCATGCGCGCCCATTTGGGCAACAACGCAACTGATGCCGATGCGATGATTCCATACACGGGCCGCTGCGTAACTGGTAGTGGCGGTGTCAACACCAAGTAACGAGCCACACTTCGTGCAGCGGGAGTGGAATAGAGCTCGGGCCTGAACGCCTCTATCTGGGCATCCAATTCAGCAACACTTTGCGGCAAACCAGTCGCACCGAGGCGCTCGGAGATCATTCCCATCTCGCTGACGTATTGATCCGCTTCTTGTGGTGTTAATGGACCAGCACCGTAGGTCTGGAATGACCGCAGAAAACTGTCAACCTCTGCCACATGAACCCACCGCAACAAGTTCGGATCTGATGCAGCGTATGCACGACCATCATCTGCGGTTCCAACCACCGTGGCATGTACAGCCTTCACTCGGTTGATCATGGCCGTTGCCATTTCTTCGGGACCAAATGTGGTTACCGCAATGAAGTCAGCAGTGCGTTGGAGTCGACCCCACGGGTCATTACGAAAATCGGAATGCTTGTCCACGCCAGCCATTGCAAGGGGATGAAGTGACTGCAACAAAAGTGCCCGTAGCCCACCGATGAACATTGAGGTATCTCCGTGCACGCGACGAATTACGGCATCAGGACCAAACCAGCGTTCGCCAGGAGCGTTGAAATACTCCTCGCGTTTTTCATCAATGCCAGGGCCACCGATGCGATCACGGATGCGTGCCGAAAGGGCAGCACGGACGGATTCAATGTCGCTGTAGGGCACCTATTCATCGTGCCACCGATTCGGCCAAATCACACCCTTATAAACAGTTAGCGTTGGGGCGTGGAAATAGAGAGCAACGATGCTTCAAGCCCGAAGATGCCGCGCTGGATTTGGCGTGCCGTAATCATTTTTTGGCTCGGGTTTCTTGGCACATTCGTAATCCGTGACACATTCCATAAATTGACGAGCTTCCTCTTGTTGCTGCTCGTTTCGTTGTTTGTGGCCTTAGCGCTCGAGCCCGCGGTTAATCGCCTTGAGCGCCGTGGTTGGAAGCGTGGATCAGCCACATTGCTCATGATTTTCTGTGTGATCATTTTCGCCCTCGTGTTCGTCGGTCTTGTGGGAACACTGGTGGGCCGCCAGGTTGCGGATGTTTTGCAGAACTCCGATGAGTACGTCAATAAATCCGTGAAGTTCTTGAACGACAACTTCAACACTCACATAGACCCAGCTGAGGTGAATGACAAGATCGCTGATCCAAATGGACCGGTGCAGGAATTCATTCGTTCACAACAGGATCAGGTTTTCAAACTTTCAGTTCGTGCACTTGGGATTCTCTTGCAAGGCTTCTCGATGTTGCTGTTCACGTTCTATTTAGTGGCGGATGGACCCAAGATGCGCCGCGCAATTTGTTCTCGATTGCAGCCCGATAAGCAGCGCACCGTACTTGAGATTTGGGAACTCGCGATTACAAAGACGGGTGGCTATCTGTATTCGCGTGCATTGTTGGCCGCTGCGTCTGCGATATTCCATGGAATCGCCTTCCAGATAATCGGTACACCGGCTCCAGCAGCAATGGCTGTATGGGTAGGCATCATTTCGCAGTTCCTGCCCGTTGTCGGCACTTACATTGCGGGAATCTTGCCAGTTCTGCTGACAGTGATTAACTCACCACTAGATGCAGTTCTTGTGTTTGCGGCGATTCTGGTTTATCAGCAAGTTGAGAACTACTTGATCGCCCCGCGTGTCACCGCAATGACCATGGAAATCCATCCTGCTGTTTCGTTCGGGTCTGCACTTGTAGGTGTGGCCGTGCTCGGACCAATTGGCGCCTTGCTTGCGCTACCAGCAGCAGCGATGTTGCAGGGAATTCTGAGTAGTCGAGGTCCACGTCATGACGTGGTCGACAGCCCATTGACGAATGTTGTGATTCGGGAAAAGAAGAGCTCTCGGCGCAAAAAATGAGCAAGATCCCATTTGTGCCACCACTCGAGGATTTCGAGTACGGCAAGATAAGCCAGCTGTCAGCTTCGGTGCAGCGAGTAATAGCTGAAAATCCAAATAAATTCACCTATCGAGGTACCGGTACCTACATCGTTGGTGCCGATGATGTGTTCGTGATTGACCCAGGCCCGCTTCTTGATTCACACCAAAGCGCACTTGAGTCTGCGCTTTCGGGCCGCAAAGTACGTGGGATCTTGATCACTCACTGCCATGGCGATCATTCGCCGTTGAGTGGGTGGCTCAAAACACAATTCGATGCTCCGACCTATGGTTTTGGGCCACATGTACAGGGTGAAGATCTACTTTTTGATCCTGAAGAGGTCGAAGAACTTACCGATGAAGAAAAGAAAGGTGAGACGGCTGATCTTGATTTTGTTCCGGATGTGATGCTCAAAGACGGTGAGCGAATCACCAGTGTTAACGGTGTCACCATCACAGCAATACACACCCCGGGTCACACTTCAAATCATCTCTGCTTTGACTTTGCAGAGGAAGACACAATTTTCACCGGCGATCACGTAATGGGCTGGAGCACAACTGTGATTTCTCCCCCCGATGGGAATATGTCTGATTACATGCGATCAGTGGCAAAGATTAGACAGCTCGGTCGCGCAGTATGGAGGCCAACGCACGGCAATCCGATTACTCAGCCATTGGCGTATGCGACTGCTTTACTCGCGCATCGCATGGATCGCGAGGACCAGGTTCTTGCGTCCGTCACGGCAAGACCACAGACCATCAAAGAAATGGTGAAGGTTATGTACGCCGAAGTGGACGAAGCTCTGCACAAAGCAGCAGCACGTTCAGTGCTTGCTCATCTCTTGAAGCTGATTGATGAAGGCCGTGTTGGGGTGGTTGGCGACCAACCCATAAATAAAGACTCAGTCTTTTTTGCGACGCCTGCGTAACACAGCGCCTAGCAACCACTGACCCACAACAGTCAAGGCAATTGTTATCACTACGAGGAAGGTGACACTGATTTTTGGTGATGCCCAAAGCAGATTCACTTCCTGCTCATCAGTGTTTTGCAGTGCGATGATCGCAACCAATGCAACTGCAATTAAGCCAACGATCAATTTCAAGTTCCCGACAACGTTTTTGTCGTTTGGTTCTGGCGTAGCCATGGATCCCCCTTGGTTGGTGAATCTGAGACTACTTAATTGCCCCGGGCTGCAATAGGGAAGGGTCAAAGAAAGCGAAATAGTCCTTGGTTGACTTATCCAAGTAACGCTCAGGGGTTTCCATTCGGCTATCAACGAGAATGCCAGCACGGCTAGTAGTGCCTGGGTTGGTGTAGGTCATGAACCGCGGATAGTTACCGTTGATGTCCAACTGCATCGCGCGTTCACAGCCCGCTACCAGTAATGCACGAACGAGTAGCCGTACATCGACCTCACCCACAATTGCGTATAGCAATGCTCCACTTTTTTGTTGGCAAACTGCTGAACGGAGCACATAGATCTTGTCGTGATAATCCTCGCCCCAGTTCACGCCAGGGTTTTTGTCAAGAATGTCTTCTCCGCCGTCAATCATGAGCGGAAGATTCTGGCGCAGTGATTTCCACGAGCCATCGTTAGTCATGTCGCGCCCATATTCACCAAGGAGCACCTTGCCGTCATTGCCGATTGCGAAAGTGGCTTCACCATCTCGTAGTTCGCGAAGCATCTTTCCTTCAGTGAAATATCCACCTTTGTAGTGCTCAAAGCGGAATCCGCCATTGAATGTGGCTACTACGGCGGGCACTTGTGCGCCTTCTAGGCGTTCACCGTTAACCCAACCGCCACCTGGCATCTCGTAGCCATTAAACAAACCAGCAACAAGGCTTTCCTGATCGATGGTCACAAAAGTTGCAACCACGGACGCATGATCTGCAAGCGGTCTGATGGAAGTGGCCCAAGCCACCGCGGTGCCATCAGTGATTTCAGCAATCGGCACCCAAACACCTTCGTTGGTGAGTGCTGGTGAGACAACTGGTGCGATGTTCTCGGGATCAACACTCAGTTCAGGTGGAAGAGTGCTGGTGGGAGGAACCGTTGACTCCACAGTGATGTCAGTGGCGTTGAAACCAAGCTCATTTGCAGGATCAGTTGAAGGTGGTTCGCTGTAACGCCATTCTTCGATGCGATCAACAAACATTCCAAGTCGATGGTTGCGAGCCCAAGTTGCTGAGCGCTGCAGAAAGTCTCCATCGTCGTTTGTGATCACATAACTGCCGTATGACCATGTGACCACTGCAAGAAATCCTGCAATGACAAGCAGAATCCCCCGGAGGAGAGTCAGATCGCGGAGGAATTTACGCAGCGAAAAGCCTCGAATGCGCTTGACCGCAGATCGCCAACTTTTACTAATGAGACTCAGAGCCCCATGGACTTGGCGATGATGCCCTTCATCACTTCGGTTGTGCCGCCATAAATGGTGGTGATGCGTGCATCAACATATGCACGAGCAATCGGATACTCCATCATGTACCCATAGCCACCAAACAACTGCAAGCAAGAGTCAATGCTGCGTTTTTGGAGTTCAGTGCAATGGAATTTCGCCGCAGCTGCATCTGCGGCAGTGAGTCGTTGCAAATTGTGAAGTTCAATGCATTTGTCCACGTACGCCTGTGCCGCATCAATCTCGGTCTTGACCGATGCAAGCACAAACTTGGTGTTCTGGAAGCTGCTGATTGGAGCACCGAAGGCCTTGCGCTCTTTCACGTATTCAACGGTCCAATTAAGTGCAGCTTGTGCTGCTGCAACTGCTGCAACTGCAATGTTGAGGCGCTCTTGCGGGAGATTTACAGTCAGGTACTTGAAGCCCTGACCTTCCTCGCCCAGAAGATTCGATGCTGGAACCTTGACGTCATTGAAGAACAACTCAGCAGTGTCTTGGCTGTGCAAACCAACTTTGTCAAGGTTGCGTCCACGCTCGAATCCCTCCATGCCACGCTCCATGACAATGAGTGACATTCCAGTGTGGCGCTGACTTGGATCTGTTTTCACTGCGGTCACGATGAGATCAGCATTGATTCCATTCGTGATGAAGGTCTTTGAGCCATTGACGATGTAACAATCGCCATCTCGTATTGCTGAGGTGCCCATACCAGCTAGGTCAGATCCCGCTCCGGGCTCGGTCATACCAATTGCGGTAATGAGTTCGCCACTTGCGATGCCAGGCAGCCAGCGTTCTTTTTGCTCGTCGGTTCCCAGCTCAAGGAAATATGGGATCGTGATGTCGTTATGCAGTGTGATGCCAGTAGAGGCTGATGCCATACCTGCATATTGGAGACGTTCTGCAACGATGGCATTGAAGCGGTAGTCATCGGTGCCACCTCCACCGAACTTTTCTGGGATCTGAAACCCGAGGAATCCGTACTTACCGGCTTCTGTAAAGATGCTCCGCGGTGAGATGCCAGCCTCTTCCCATTCCAAGTAGTGAGGGGCAAGTTCACGGGCGATGAATTGGTCGAAGCTTTCTGCAAAAGCAAGGTGGTCTTCGTTGTAGAGCGTGCGCTCCATGGGGCCTCCGACGATCGGTTGGTCAATGAAAAAGCTGACTTACCAAAGGGTATCGGCGTGAGTTCACCATCGTAAAAGTGGCCGTAGTGATACCGTCACGAAGTCCACAAATTTGGGGGTAGTCATGGGTGAAGCTTGGATCATCGACGGGGTGCGATCACCTCGAGGCAAGGGCAAATCAACGGGATCGCTGCATAACATCCATCCCCAAGAGGTGTTGGCTCAGGTGCTCAACGCCTTGGCCGATCGCAATGGGATCAACAAGTCAGATGTTGACGACGTAATTATGGGCAATGGCAGCAATGCCGGCGACCACAGTGCATGTATCGGTCGCATGGCAGTGCTCGCTGCGGGTTGGCCAGTTGAAGTAGCCGGCATCACATTGAACCGTTTTTGTGGCTCGGGTCAACAGGCGATCAGTTTTGGCGCAATGGGTATCCAGGCGGGACATCAGCAGTTAGTAATCGCGGGTGGAGTGGAGTCGATGTCGCGCTGGCCCCAAGGCGGTGGCCCGACAGACTTCACTGCAGGTAATCCTGCGCTACGTGATCAGCACCCGTTGGTTCCCCAAGGAATTAGTGCGGACCTGATCGCAACCGTTGAAGGTTTTAGTCGTGAGGAACTCGATCAACTTGCTGTTGAGAGTCAGCGTCGTGCTTCGATCGCTCAACAAGAGGGCCGCTTTGCAAAGAGTGTGGTGCCAATTAAGAATCCAGATGGTTCTGTTGCACTTGATTACGACGAGTTTGTTCGTGCTGGCACCACGCTGGAGAACCTGTCTGGTTTGCAGCCGTCGTTTGAGGGCATGGGCACACGAGTGTTCGAAGGCTATGACCGATCTTTCGACCAGATGTGCAAGGACACCTACCCAAGCATCGACAAAGTGAGACACGTGCACCACGCGGGAAACTCTTCTGGGGTGGTTGATGGCGCAGGTGCAGTAATGCTCGCTTCACCCGATTATGCAAAAGCAAATGGGCTGAAACCGCGTGCTCGCATCGTGATGTCTGCAGTTGCAGGAGCCGAACCCGTGATCATGCTCACCGCACCTGGTCCCGCATCGCGCAAGTGTCTGGAGCGTGCTGGAATGACCACCAACGACATCGATCTTTGGGAAATAAACGAAGCTTTCGCTGCAGTCCCGATGAAGGCGATGCGTGATCTCAACCTTGATCCCGAGAAGGTCAACGTGAACGGTGGCGCAATGGCTCTTGGCCATCCGATCGGAGCAACTGGTGCAATGTTGATTCAGACAGCGTTGGACGAACTCGAGCGTCGCGACCTGAGTACCGCGTTGATCACTATGTGCACTGGTGGCGGCATGGGTACCGCCACAATTATCGAGCGCCTGTAATCAGGCGTCGATTTTTGCAGTGGCTTTGCCAATCAGAACGGTTTCGTCCTTCTGATTCAAAGTGACGATGTCGAAGTCGGCGTAGTCCTGACCACCTTCGTTGTACACGTTGCTCACGGTTGCGGTAGCAGTGAGTGTGTCACCAGGCCACACCTGCACGCGGAACTGAACTTCGTACACAGTGATGCGTCCGTCGCCCACCCAGTCGGTGATGACACGACCGGTCATACCCATCGTGAGCATTCCGTGCGCGAACACACCTGGGTATCCGGCAATTTCTTTCGTGAACTTGTCATCGGTGTGTAAGGGGTTGTAGTCGCCGCCTGCACCTGCATACATCACAATTTGTGTACGGGTTAGGTCGTCTACAACTACAAGTGTTTTGCTATCGCCGACTTTCAATGTGCTTGCTTTTAGTGCCATTGCTCAGCCCTCCGTTACAACTTTGGAAGTTTGTACACCGACCATGGTGACCGTGACAACGAGTTCGCCATTTTGGTCGAAGAACTCTTGGATGTGTTCGGAAAACAGAAGCTTGCCGCCCTTCTTGCCTTCCTTTTCCCACGTGTTCCCAGGCTTGGCCTTGACAGTGAGAACGTCTCCCGCACGAATTGGGCGCTTGAATTCAAATTTCTGTGATGCGTGAAGTCCGCCGCCACCGCCGCCACCACCACCGGGTGCTGCGGTTACTCCGGTTGCATTTTTTCCAGAGCCAAACCATGGCTCACCGATCTTGGGGCGCAGCACGTAGTCGGGATCGAACTGGGCGCTCGCTTGCGGGAATGTGGGAGGTGCGATGATGCCTCCAACCTCGCTCTTTTTGGCGTACTCCTCATCTGAATAGATCGGATTCGGATCGCCAATTGAGCGGGCAAACATCATGATGTGTGATGACTCAACTGGGAATCGTTCTGCTGCCATACCCATGTCCTTCCTTGTCTGGCACTGTTGTGCGCCCCAAACTCTATGCAAATCAGTGCCCCTCAAGCACACCCGACCACGCACACGGGCCCTTGCCATCAGGTATAGGTTTTGGCAGTGCCCGTACTCGCCGAAATCCAGCTGATCCTTGACCTGTTGAACTCCATTGAGCCGCCACCGCCGCCAAAAGATGAGGCGGAGCTCCTGGCGAGAATGCGGGCCACCATCGGGATGATGCAGGAGCCCGTGAACGAAGCACTCGCGGTTGCATCGGTTGAGGACAAGGTGATTGAGTCCCAGGGTCTCTCAATACCTGTGCGTGTGTACACACCCAAGAATCGACCCGTTGCTTTGATGGTGTATCTGCATGGCGGAGGCTTTTCGATTGGAAGCATTGACACGCACGATGGTTTGGCTCGTCGCTACTGCGGTAATGGCTCAATGGTTGTTGTGAACGTTGAGTATCGCCTTGCACCAGAAAATGCATTCCCAGCAGGGGTGGATGATTCACTTGCGGTAACTCTATGGGCGCAAGAAAATGCCGGGTTATTCGGGCTTCGGCCCGAGCAGGTGATTGTGGCAGGCGATTCTGCGGGGGGGAACCTTGCCGCAGTGACCGCTCAGACCCATACGCAATTACTGCGTGCAGGAAAAATCAGTGCACCGCTTGCGGGCCACATCATGCATTGCCCTGTGACCGACATGCGTTACGGAGCGGATGATTCGTATCCGTCACGGAGAGAAAACGCGAGCGGATACATGCTCACCGATGAAATGATGCGCGCATTTTTTCATTTCTATTCTCAATCAGGTGCCACGCCTGAAGATGTGCGAGTGTCACCGCTATTGGCAGAGAGTCTCATCGGACTTTCTCCGGCCCTGCTTCTAACGGCCGAGTTTGATCCGTTGCGTGATGAAGGCGAGAAGTATGCCGAGGCGCTTCGTCATGCGGGGGTTGATGTCACATCAAAGAGATTCGATGGCACGATCCATGTTTTTATGATGTTTTCATCGCTTGTGTGTGCTCAAGAGTCCGATGCATTGGTGTTTGAATTTGTAAATCGTGTTGCGTCGTAAATTCTGGATCGGAGTTGCACTTGGTCTGATTGGGCTGATCGGTGGCGCGCTCATCTTTCGTGCATGGCTCTTCAAGTCTCCGGATCCGGTTGACATTGATTCAGTAATTGATGAGTTTGAAAATCGTACGACCCTGCCGAACTCAACTGTGGATCAAGGCCTTCTAGCTGAAGGTGTGTACCTATATGACACCGTTGGATTCGAAGCCGTAAAAGGACGTATCTCAACTAGTAACGAATACACCGAAATCACACCCATCACGGTTCAGTGGACCGAGTGCGGGGTTGATTACCGCTGGGATGCGATGTCCACTCGCTGGGACCAGCTGAGTCTCTGCCTCGAAGAACGCGGACTGTTTGAAGTTCAAACAACCGAACAGCATGAATTTTTCCGCGTGCGCGAGACCCGGACTTACAAATGTGATGACCGCGCACTACTGGTTCCCTCAGCAGTTGTGAAAGGCGATTCGTGGGATGCGATATGTCGAGATGTTGATGCGCAGACAAACCGGACCACAACCGTTGAAGGAATTGAGTCATTCTTGGTTGATGGTGAGGAAATTGAAGTGATCCACATTGGCATTGACCAAGACCTGGTCGGATCAGCTGTGGGGACTGCCCGTATTGATTATTGGTTTCGCCAATCTGATGGACTAATCGTTCGATATGAGAAACTGATCTCGGCAGAACGCGACACTCCAATTGGAAGTGTGACCTATAGCGAAGAGGTTGAGATAATGCTTAAGTCCTTGGAGCCTGTCACTGCAGAACCGAAGGCTTGATCACAATTGATCAACTATCTCTGGCTCGTGCTCGTTGTATTCGGCTGCAATGTGGTCCCTGCGTTTGCACCGCCCACATGGACGATTCTTGTGTTGTTTCGGTTTCAGTCGGACCTACATCCTGTGCCACTCGTCATTCTCGGGGCCATCTCAGCTGCCTCTGGCCGTTTTGTTCTTGCCCACGCATTTCGTCGATTACGCAATCGTCTGCCTTCCAAGACCATCAACAATTTGCGTTCTGCACGTGAAGTCTTAGTTGAACGTGGCAAGGGTCGTGCTTATGTATTGCTCGGACTATTTCTTGTCTCACCTTTGCCCTCTGCTCAGATGTTCGAAGCCGCTGGGCTCCTGATGATTCCACTTCCGCCGTTGATGCTGGCGTTTATGTGTGGTCGGTTGGTTAGCTACTCGTTGTGGGTCGGCGGTGCTTCGGCGCTTCGAGAAACTGGTGTTGGCGACATCATGAAAGAAGGCTTCGCTAGCCCGTGGGCAATTGCACTTGAGGTTGTGTTGGTTGGTGGCGTCATTTTGTTGACTCAGATTGATTGGTCAAAGTACTCGCGACGTCCCCCTAATGAGCCAGAGGCGGCCAGTGATTAGTTGTTGGATGAACAAGTAAAAGTGTCCGCGGTTGTGGTACTAAAGATGCGTGGCAGATAGTCGAGTTAGAGCCGCCGGTGGGGTGGTATGGCGCAAAACCGCGCGTGGGAATGTTGAGGTCTTGTTGGTCCATCGTCCGGGTGAGGGATATGACGACTGGACCTTTCCAAAAGGCAAGAAGGATTCGATGGATGAATCCGATGAAGACTGTGCGCTGCGTGAGGTTTATGAAGAAACCGGTTATCTGTGCCAGCTCGGACATGAGATTGCCCGTGTCAGTTATCTGGATCGCAAGAGCCGTGACAAGCGTGTGCGTTACTGGGCAATGACCGTACTTGGTGGTCACGAGGAACTCTCAAACGAAGTTGATGAAGTGCGATGGATACCTATTGACAAAGTTCCAACAAAACTCACTTATGAACGAGACGAGAAAGTGGTTAATGCTTTCCGTGCATATTTAGAGTCCGGACTCGCCGATCACCTTTAGCTCATTTTTTCAACAACGAGCATTGTGGCCCAGAAGTGCAGTGCTGCAGCCACGACGGTGTTCACATGCCAAAGCTCATGGAAGCCAAAATGATCTGGCGCCAAACGTGGACGCTTTGTGAAGAACAAAATTGCACCGGTTGTGTAGACCGCACCACCTGCTAGGTAGAACAACACGGGCCACCAGCCGACCACACCGTGTATGTGAGGAATAATCCAAACCGCGATCCAACCAATTGCTATGTACATTCCCATCGCAGTTTTGAACATCTTGCCGAATACCGTGAGCAAGATGCCGATAGCACTGGCAGACCACACGATCCACATATATAAAGGTCCATTGTCTTCGCGAAGACCGATAACGCACATCGGGGTGTATGTGCCCGCAATCAGTACATAGATCATCGAGTGATCTAACTTGCGCATGAACGCCTGTGACTCCTCGGTTTTTGTCAAACGGTGATATGAAGATGAAATCGCAAAGACCCCGTGTAATGAGAGGGCGTAGAGACCAACCGCGATTCGGTCTGTGACACCGTTGGCACTGAGGATGAGCCAGATGCCTAGGGGAATAGTTGCAAATGCCGCATAAGTGTGGAGTCGACCACGCCAATGGGGTCGCATTCGACCCGTTCGAAACTCGAAATACCTCGGCACTTGTTCACCATATACATAAATGAGGTAGAGATGTGGGTCACAAGTGGGTGATAAGCATTGTTTATGCGTCGTTCATCTTTGCCTGAAGTTCTTGAAGAATTGGTGTCTGGAAATCGCCTCGCACCTGAAGACTCCAAACGAATCCTCAAAGCACCACGTTTCTCTTTTGATGTACGGGAACTTCTTTACTATCTCGCGGCTTTGATTGTGACCGTTGGAGTGGTTCGTCTAGTCGTAGTGATCTTCAGTGATGTGTCAACAATGGCCGTAATTGCTGCACTGTATTTGGCGGCATTGGTTTCTGCCGCCGTTGCTTGGCGTCTGCAACGCATGCAAGGTTGGGTTGCGCGTCTTGGCGAAGTCACCGAATTACTGGCAGTACTTTCGTGTGCCATTGCCACTGGTGTGCTGTTGAGAGAGCAGGTTGACCTTTCTGGAGAAGTCGCAGTCATCATTCCTGCATCAACTTCAGCAATATGGGGAGTTATCAGGCTCAGAGCAACTCGGTTTTCTGCAACCGCTGTGATGATTCCGTCTCTCTTGGTCACAGGGGGCAGTGCATCAGCGCTGTTGGATTGGGATGGTCCGCCAGGCGCATTGCCGGTCATGGTTGCTGCTGCAGTACTGGTGTTAATCGGAACACTCGATCTGCAGTGGCCCCTCGCATTTCGTGCCGTTGGGGCTTACACGCTTTTGATGACAGCACCACAGTGGGTTGGCGAGCGTGGTTCGGTTGGCGGGCTAGCAGTGACCCTTGCAATTGGCGCGGCACTGTTTGCGCTCGGCGCATTGAACATGTGGATTGAACTGCTGATTGCCGGTGGATTGACTATCACTATCGGCATCTCGGTGTTCGTCTTCAAGAATGTTGACAACGAGGTTTTGCAGGGGATCTTGGTTGTTGCCATCGGTCTGTTGATCGTGACCACCACGGGTCTCGTCTACCGTCGTCAACTCAAGATTCATCCGACGCTCATGACCAAGGCACAAGGATGACCATCACATAGACGACGAATTCTGGGTGATTTTTGATCTGTTACTGTATTGAAAAATACTCAAGCAACGGAGTTGATGTGGTGCAATCTGTCCCTTTTGTAGCGCGTGGTTCACGCGTTCTGCTAACCGGTGCATCCTCAGGAATTGGTGCAAAACTTGCTGTTCGTCTCGCATCTGAAGGTGCGATTTTGGGTCTTGTTGGGCGAGATACACAGAGGCTCTCGGCTGTGCTTGCTGAATGTGAGAAACATAGATCGGGTCATAGGTCTTGGGTATGTGACCTTGCTGATTGGAATCAGGTGGACAACCTTGCAGCTGAAGCTCAAGTTTGGGGACCGATTGATTGTCTGATCAATAACGCAGGAGTTCCTAAACGTAAAAGTGCACTCAAAATTGACGCAACCACTGTTGAGGCTGTCATGCGCATCAATTACACATCACCTGTTCGATTGACCCTTTCAGTTTTGCCACAGATGTTGGAGTGTGGGTCTGGTCGAGTGGTTTTTGTGTCATCGGTCGCAGCCACCCTTTCCTCACCAGGTGAAGGTGCTTACGATGCTTCCAAGGCCGCTCTATCAGTTTTTGCTGAAGCGATGGCGATCGATGTTTGGGATCAGGGGATACGGGTGAACATTGTCTATCCAGGGGTAGTTGACACACCTTTATTCTCAGTTCCAGACAATGATCCAATGTCCACAAGTATCGAAAAGATCACCGTTGATGAATTCGTTGATGGCATGTATGCCGCACTGGTTGAGGATCGCTTGGAGACTTATATCCCTGCGTACTTTCATGACATCGCCAAGACCAAAGCGCAAAATGTTGGCGCATTCATCGCGGGTTCTGTTGGCTGGATTCGACAACAGAACAGTGCCGGCTGATTAACAGATTTGAAGCAAAGAAAGACAATAGAAAAGCGGGGGGAACATGACCAACACAGCATGGGCAAAGCGAGATGCGAAGCACCTAATCCATCCAGTGACGCCACCGTCAGAAATTGAAAAAGGTGGTGCACGTGTTGTTGTTGAAGGCAACGGTTGGATGATCACTGACGATCGCGGCCGGGAACTAATTGATGGATTCGCTGGCTTGTGGTGTGTGTCTGTTGGGCATGGTCATCCTGAGATCATTGAAGCCGTTAAGGACCAGATGGAGACTCTCGAGTACTTCACCACATTCCACGGCCAATCACATCCCAAAGCGATTGAACTTGCAGAGAAAATTGCATCGATGATGCCACCTGAGTATGGCTTGAATCGTGTGATGTTCTCTTCTGGTGGCTCAGAAGCAAATGAAACGAACATCAAGTTGGTTCGCATGTACTGGTCTGTCCAGGGGCAGAATCGCCGCTTTGTCATCGTTGGTCGTAACCACGGCTATCACGGGCTAACCATTGCCACCATGACCGCTACAGGAATACATCCAATGCGGTGGAACTTTGGTCCCGCATCACCGGGGTTTGCACACATTCCTGCGCCGTACTGTTACCAGTGTGAGCTAAAACTTGAATACCCATCGTGTGGGCTCGCCTGTGCCAGTGCTTTTGAAAAACTGATTGAAGAGCAGGGTGCTGAGAACATTGCCGCATTCATCGCTGAGCCCGTGATTGGTGCTGGAGGAATCATCCCTCCACCTGAGGGCTACTTCCAGAAGATCCGAGAGATTTGTGACAAGCATGGGATTCTCCTCATCGTGGATGAGGTCGTTACGGGCTTTGGCCGAGGTGGAACGATGTTCGGCTTTGAGCGATATGGAGTGCGACCAGACATCGTTACGCTCGCGAAGGGAATTACAAGTGGATACCTACCACTTGGAGCTTCAGTGATCTCTGATCATGTTTACAACACGATTACAGCAAACCTGCATGAGATGATGCCGATAAGCCACGGCTTTACCTATTCGGGTCACCCAACTTGTTGTGCAGCCGCACTCAAAAACATCGAGATCATTGAACGTGAGAATCTGACTGAGAATGCAGCCCTTGTTGGTGCATATTTGCAAGATCAACTGAAGAAGCGACTCGGCCATTTTCAGACTGTGGGTGAGATTCGTGGTGTCGGGCTGATGGTTGGAATTGAACTTGTTGCAGACCGCGCCACCAAGCGAGGATTCAAACTCCCACACGCAGCGTGTTCAATGGTGGAGCATGAGGCTTGGGAGCGTGGTCTCTATTGCCGTGCAATGGGTATGGAGACGGTGGGCCTCGCGCCACCATTAACCATCACAAATGAAGTTGTTGATCAAATTGTTGACATCCTCGTTGAGTCATGGGAAGCCATGGAAGCCAAGATGATCCCTTTTGACCAAGGACTTTGATTAACCCTGTATTACCTATTCCATCTTCGGGTGGGCAAATGGACTTGGGTGCGGTCGCACAGCAGGAGATTTAAAGAATGGTTGAACAACTTCACCCAGTAATTGAGCAATCACATGGCTGTGGTTCATTGAGGTAACTAGGTTTGTGTCTTCAAGTGGGTCAGCAAGTAGATCAAAAAGTTGACATGGCTCAAGACTGTCTTCATCAACTATCAACTTCCAATGGCTATCGTCATTTTTGATTTCAAATGAGGCGAAACCCCAGTTCTCACTTACTGAGTAACTGCGAGGTGACGGATCATCACCGGTGAAGTACCCAATCAAAGAACGACCTTCACCACCAGGGACTGAGTCAGCACCAAAAATTGATCGCACCGTAGCTGGAACATCAATGTGCTCAATGAGGTCATCTATGACCCTTGCATCACACCCTTGAGGTGGTCTCACAATCAAAGGCACACGAACAGCACCTTCATACAAGACACACTTAGACATCAATCCATGATCACCAGCCATTTCACCATGGTCACTTGTGTAAATAATCCATGTATTGGCTAGAAGGCCAGTTGTATCCAGAGCGTCCACAATTCGTCCAACAGCATGATCGATTATCCCAATGTTCGCTAGGTATGCACGTCGCATTCCTTCAATTGCTCTTGGATCCATCGTGTCGGTATCTGACAACTGCAGCATTCCAGCAACCAACTTTCCATAGTTACCAGCAGTGGAGTGATCGGGTCGCATAGTGCTTTTGGGTGGCTCTGGAATCTGTGGTGCATATTTTTCCCGCGCCTCAATTGGTGCGTCCCAAGGATCGTGTGGACCCGGAAAGCCAACGAACAAAAAGAACGGGGCTTTGTGATTCCAATTCTGAATCCATTGCACTACAGCGTCACCATGCCATGTATCGATGTAATCGGTTAATGGCAACGGAGTTGGTGTCGCATCCCACATTGGGACATTTTTTGTGGCACCAACTCCACTTTCATTTTCCCCGTGATAACTACGGTCAGCAATATGATGTTTGTAAAAGTCAAGCAAACCTTGTTTAGCGAGGTGATCGGTATAACGATTACGGGGTGACACCGTGAATTTGTCACCTGTCTCTGTCACTTCTGTGAAGCCACGATTCCTCAAAAGATCAGCACTCTCGTCAATGTGTGGAGCTCGAACTGAATCATCCCTGGTTAAGTGTGCTTTACCTATCAGGGATGTATGGACACCAGCATTTTGCAAACTATGCAGTGACGTAGGCATTTCAATTGGTACCTCAGCCCAGTTCGTATACACACCATGGTCACGCACGTATCGCTCCGTGAGAAGAGACGCACGAGCTGGCATGCATAGTGGTCCCTGACAACTCACCCTGGTGAAACGAATGCCAGACTTTGCCAGCCAATCAATGTTCGGTGTATTGGCAGTTGAATTACCGGCACAACCCAGGGCATCTGCTCGATGCTGGTCAGCCATAAGAAAGATCACATTTGGCTGTGTCACGCTGTTCTGCATCATGGTTGCACAGTAGATTCCCCATACAATTTGGTCAATAAGTAGCCGCCAAGTCAGTGGAATCAATGCGGTGTATCAAGGTAGGTAAATCATGGCAGGGTTGTTTGACAAAGTTGAATTTGTGCATGGTCCGGCGATTGCAAATCGATTAACGCTCGCTCCACTCACGAATATGCAGAGCAATCCAGATGGAAGCCTGGGAGATGCTGAACTGCATTGGTTAGAAATGCGTGCCGGTGGTGGGTTTGGAATCACATCAACTTGTGCCATGCATGTGCAGCCGAGTGGACAGGGATTTGCTGGACAGCTTGGTTGTTTTTCTGATGATCTATTGCCAGGCCTAACTCGGCTCGCGGATGCTGTGAAAGGCAAGGGGACCGTGGCAATTGCCCAACTCCACCATGGAGGGAGTCGATCTGATAGCTCGTTAATTGGTGGACAACCAATTTGCCCATCGGACAATGTGGAATTCGGTGCACGTGAAATGACATCGGCTGAAGTTGAAGAATCTGCAGAAGCGTTTATTGCAGCAGCTGAGCGGTGCAAGAAGGCAGGATTCGATGGAGTGCAGTTGCATGGCGCTCATGGCTATCTCGTGTGTGAATTTTTGTCACCTGAAACGAACCGTCGTACTGATAAGTGGGGCGGCACGCTTGAGAAGCGGGCCCAATTCATGATGGAAATTGTTGGTGGTATCCGTTCCCGATGTGGTGAGGACTTCCATCTTGGTGTGCGCCTCTCACCTGAGCGGTTCGGCATGGTCGAAGAAGAAGCCGTACAGTTCTTTGCCTTACTAGTTGATTCCAAGAAGGTGGACATGATTGACATGTCTTTGTGGAGTGTGTTCAAGGAGTCAAAATCTGAGTACTACCTCGGACAGCGGTTGATTGATATCTTCACTAACTTGCACCGTGGAGATTGCAGGCTGTCTGTGGCTGGACGCATGTACAACGGCGATGACATTCAGGCAGCGGTAGACGCGGGCGCCGATGTAGTAGCTGTTGGTCGTGCGGCGATTACGAATCACGACTTCCCAAATCAAGTGAAGGTCAATCCACATTTCAAGATGCGTGAACTTCCTGTGCCTGTAGACGTGCTGCGCGCCGAGGGTTTGTCTGATGCCTTTATCGAATACATGCGCACCTGGCGCACCTTCGTAGCCGATTGACTCTCGCCTTCACAACCACATTTCTTGCAGTTGAGTAACATTGTCTCACTTAATTAATGAGGGAGTAATTATGCGTGTATGCCGTATCGCGCTGACCAGTATTGCAATCGCCACAGCCTCTTACGTTGCGCCATTAAGTACTTCGGCAACGGTATCTGAGCCGATTGAGATCGTGCCTTCTGGTGTGAACGCTGGAGCTCGAATGGGTGACTCATTTATGAGTGCAAACGGTCGCATCGCCTACGCAGCGGACAACACCACATTCGGCTTTGACGACCACCTTTGGAAGAGCATTGATGGCGGTAGGTCGTTCACTGCACTGTCCAGCTCACCAGCAGGTTATTGGCTGTACGTGGATGCATCTGATGATGGCAACAATGTGTATGCAATTTACTCAGACACTCCGGGTAACTACATCCTGACGAGAAGCTCTGATGCAGGTGAAACTTGGACACCACAGTTTGCAAATTCGACTGGTCAGCTTTGTGATGTTGCAGTGTCTGATTCGGGTACCAAAATCGTCGTGGCCCAATGTGATAATCAAGTGATCTATTCCGTAGATAGTGGTGCCAATTGGCTTGCAATGACATCTACTTCACCTGGAAACATAAACCGAATAGATATCGCTGGCGATGGATCAAAGGTTGTTGGTGTCGCTGGAAACGCTGCCTACATCACAACAGATGGTGGCATGAACTGGTCTTCCTCTTCAGTGGGTACCTTCTCCAACGCCGCGTCTGTGCATGTTTCCGATGATGGCTCTCGGATCTTGGTTGCCACCCAGAGCGGACCCGATAGCGATGCTTGGATTAGCACAAATGGTGGCGGCACCTTTGTTGCGGCTGGTTTGAACAGTATCTACTCAGGTAGTAGCCAAGCGGTGTTTACAGGGATGTCTGGTGATGGTTTGACCATGCTCTGGATGTTCTATGGAAGCAAAATCTGGGTATCGCGAGATGGTGGCGATAACTGGACTGATTACGCCACACAGGTTGGATGGTTGTCAGCGGCGTTGAGTCGTGACGGTATGCGGGGTGTCATCACCGCCGAGAATCAAAGCCCTCGCATACTGCGACGACCAGCGCCTGGAGTGGGAGGAGTTCTACCAGAGACCGGGTCCGCTGCAAGTGTCACTGAGATAAGTGTGATTGGAAGCAACTTTTTTAACGGTTGTTTTGTCCTTGTTGACGGAGTTCAAAAACCGACCACGTTCGTGAGTGACACCGAGCTAACAGTGACGTTTTCAGCGAGAACGACTGGTCTCATAAATGTCATGTGCGATGACATGACCTCAGATTGGTACTGGGCTTACTACAAGAACACAACGACAACAACGCGTCCCGGCGCAACAACAACAAGCAGTTCATCTGTCCCAGGAAGCGTTGAGTCAACACTGCCACCCACGGGCGCTCGCGGAAACTCAAGCAGCTACTGGGCTCTTGCGTTGTTAGTGCTTGGTCTTGGGCTTGCGGGATTCCGTGCCCGATCCCGGAGTTAGTTTCTAAATCAACCCTAGATACTCGCCAAGTTGGCGAGGGCCAAGAACACTTAGTTGATTCACGGCTCGGCTAACACCGATGTAAAGCGCCTGTTGGTCCATTGTCCCGTCTGGATCAACAATGACGACTGAACTGAACTCAGTTCCCTTGAGTCGCCTCACCGTTTCACATGGGGTTAGCTCATGGCGTGTTTCCCATGAGCCAAGATTGAGCGAGTCGCGAAGAAGATCGCGCCAGCGTTGGGATTGAACAATGACTGCAACATCCTTGGACCCAACTGTGCCAAGCGTCTGAGCGACAGCTTGAGCAACCTCGGTTTCGCTAGTTGGAACCTCGACAAATGTGACCCCGCTGCTGTCAGGGATTCTTTCTGGCGCAGCTGCACCATTGAGAATTCGCCGAAGTAATTTTGCGATCTGCTGGGTGTTGCGACAGTTGTTTGATAGCTCTCCGACCACCCAACCGTCTTCCGAATTGGGGAGAATAAATCCACGATTGAAAATATCTTGATCTGCATCTGCCACCATCATGATTCGACGAGGACCATCGCGGTGCAGCAAAGATTCAAGTTGGGCAATCCATGCAGGGCTGAAATCTTGCGCTTCGTCGATCACGATCGTGTCAAACTCTGCTTCAATCTTGTGCCAATGCGAATGGAGGTGGCCAATGACTTCCACATTCCAGAAATGTTTCAAGGCTTCAGGGTCCGCATCTGCGGGTTCGGCGATGAATGGCATACCTGGCAGCGTGCGTGCGACCTGAAGAAAAGGCCCAACAATTAGATCATCCTGATCTGGAAAATTCTCGCCGATCTGTTCCGCTAGGGGCTCGTTGAAACAGACGAACAGCACTCTCTCTTCCCTTGCCAAGGCTCGGCGAACCCAAGCTGAAGCCAAGCGTGTCTTACCCGTGCCGGCCTTGCCCGTCACAACAACACGGCGATTGTTATCCAGTGATTCCATGCAACGGACTTGTGCGGCACAAATTTCGTCCAGTCGAGCCCTGGCGCGTTTCTCAGCAGCTGCTTCATCAAAGTCAAAGTCGACATCAGGTAGTAGGTGTTTGATCGTTGCCACAACGGCATCCCGTCCAAAAATGTTCCCGGAGGTCCTAAAAAACACCTCTTGCATCGTGTCAAAGACATCCAGCAACGTATCGGCCAACCAGAGTTGTTCAGGCCCCACATCCGGCGGAAGCTCACCTTCAATGACTCGTGAATTCGGTAACGCAACTGCGTAATGAACATGAAGATACTTGAACAGGTCAGGATATTTGGCTTTAAGGCGATCCTTAAGTGCGTGGGCGTTAGAACGCGCCTGAACAAATGGCTGAGGGTCGAGTTTCTGCGATCCCGAATACCAGACACCTTGTTCAACTCGGACTCTGTGTCCTTTAACTTCTACATCCATGATTCCGTAGTCCTGATGAATGAGGATTACATCGAGTTCGTAATCTTTTTTTGAACTAGTCATCTGTAGCGACGGAATAATGAACCAGTTCTCAGAGAGCTGATCGCGTAATGCTCGAACGACCTCTTTTTCGGAATCATTCTTCAGTTGGGAAAGATCAAAACTCTCAGGAAGTATCACGGCCATTGGGCAATACTACGAATATTCCGTGATACACCCATAAGGCAACATGCGCGGCTCATGTTCAATGTCGGCCTAAAAATAGCCCTAAAACAAAGCCCCGATTTTCACCAAAAAGGCTTTGAATCACCATGGCAAATGTGTATCGTGGTCGCCGACATCAAGAGAGACCGCAAGGTCCAGCAACCGAGCCACCAGGCCACGGTGCTTCCCGAAAGGGGATGGGGCGCCCAGGCGCATAAAACTGGGAACTCCACCTCTTTTGGGTTTTTGATTCATTAATCCAAGGAGGCTCAAGTTGCAGACAATCACCATTGATCCAGAAGAGTTGATCCAGCTCTTTCCGCTATTGCGCATCGCCACATATGGCTCCAATGACCCAACGGGCTACATCACTTTGCAAGCGCGTGATGGCTACCGGTACTGGTCCGCTACCGATAATTTCGTCGCGCTGACCATCAAGGGTGAAACAGATGATGGAAATTATGTCCACCTCCTGACACCGCAGATGCTTGATGGCGCAGTGTGGGCAGCGGGTCGTTCCGGTGCGGCCACGATCTCCCTCGTAGAAAACGAGCAAGGCACATTCACTCAAATCCGTTGCGGATCGTATGAGGGCACTTGCAAATATCTTGGAAATCTAAACAAAGCACATCCTCTAGTGGACTTCACAGCGGAAAACATCGGCAGTATTGCGAGTATTCAACTCGATGTCCACCCTCTCTACGGTTCGTTGGAAGCATTCCTGCATGCTGCACCAGTTGATGACGAGGGGCATTGCTACGTTGACGTGCGTTCTTACATGGGGCGGTTTTCTCTACAGACTGAGCGGGATCTTGAGTCAATGCACATCTCGGCTGAACAGCAGTCCGCTTCAGGATCAGCCGAACTTAAGATCGATTTGCGTCTCTTGTTCAAAGTGATCAACCAGTTCAATCTTGATTCCACCGTGCAAGTGCGCTTCCCTAAATCGGTTCTGGATCCACTTTGCATCATCAGCGATTCCATGGTTGGTTACGTAATGGGCCGTCTCTCAGATGCAGACATCGTTGAGCGCGATGTTGCCAATGTTGTAAAAGAAACCTGCGGCAATCTGGCATGCACTCTGACCGACGACGGCAACCATCTGTTGCGCCGTCGTGGCATCCAGATTCTTGGAAGCTTGCGCAAAGATCCCCAGCCATACGTTTATCGCGTTTATGGAGTTTTGCTGGAAGGCGTGAAGCCCACGGTGGAGTTGTACCAGGAACTCAATCAACTCAATGCCAACACAGATTTTGTGAAACTCGTCTTTGAAAACGACGCGGTCGTGGTCTACTCAGACCTTCTCGCAGAAACTCTTGACTCAGAGGAGTTGGGCACTGCGATTGACGCAGTTTCAGACGCGGTTTCCAAGTTTGGCCCCGTTTATTCGGTGGTATTTGGCGGGTCAGCAGTACCACCACCCGAGGAAGTGCGCTGGTGTGCGGCGCGTAAGACCATCATCGAGTGCGAGATAGCCCCGGATCGTGTGGCAGAGCTGAACGGTGACAATGGCATCCAAGAGTGGCCGTTCAAGTCCGCTGTCTATGTCGTATCTGGCTACAACCCACAGGGCGTGGACGTGGATGGCAGCCAAGTTAATCCACAAATCGCACGTGATGTGCTTGCACTTGGTGGCCGTTGCCTACTTGGCACCATTATCAATCCCGAGACCAACGCTCACGATCCATCCGTGGTGCTGTGGGGGCTAACTCGTGATCAGGCGCGCGAGATCGGCCGCAATGCTGGGCAAGATGCGATTTATGAACTCAACGAGTTCCAGATCCGTTTGATCGAATGCCTCGGTACGCGCGAGGAATCACAGCCGCGTATCACCGGGGTGGTCCCGCTGTTCTGAATCAGACTCATTGGTTTTTGTTGCCGATGTGGGGGACATACCTCACGGGTTCAGACCTCAATTCCTTGTCGATAACTAACTTCATCTAGATATTCATCGGTGAAACAAGCTTCTGCGAGAGCCAAGACGAAACCTTCAATGGTTGCGTTTCGGAAGTAATCGGTGTGTTCCAGGTGCTCGATTGCCACCAAACGATCACCCCATGGGCCCTCGTGCAAGAGTTCACCGATGACTCTGGGTACTTCTAAAAAACCTTGAAGAATGTTGTCATTCTTAAAACACTTGAATTCCCGAAGTCCTTCTAAGAATCCCATTACATCATGACGCCTGCTTGAGTTCGGGAGAGTGAACGATGATGCACTATCAAAATCAATGAATGTGTGCCGATTCGTCTCTTCGTTAATCATGATCCCAAGATGTGGTTTAAGTTCCCAGTAGCTAGCACAAGATGGACACGTGCACCATGGTGCAATGTCGCACTGTTGGAGAAACGTCCGTGCAAACGCCACACGCAGTGCATCCCAACGGGCATTGCGTCGAAGGTCACGATTAATTTGGTGATCCCAGTCTTTGCGAATTCGCCAGGACTCGTCAACCAAGTCTGCGATTGCAGAATCAAGGATCCAACCGGGAGAAAAGAACTTGTCCATGATCTGTCGTACACGGTCTGTCGAAATCTCGTAAGTCAGAATCATGTCCACAAAGTACGGAACTTCGGGGCTGTATTCCATGAAGTCATTTGTGCTGTCGTACGCACCCGCTGGGTCAATCTTGTTGAGCATTGCTGCGGTACGGAGCGTGATGAACTCATGCTTGGGTACACAACAATCCTTCGGTTTGGTTAGATCGTCCACAAAACTTCCTTTCAATATGAACTGCGTGGGATACCTACTTGACGCAGCTCGCGCAAAACATTCACGATTTAGCGCAAAAGCCTTGGGCGACAAGGTTTGGAAAATCTATGTCACACCCAATCTGTAAATTTGTTATGAAATGACAGAGCTAACTGACAAAAAATACCGTGATGCAACTCAATCGGCTGAGGTAATCGCAAATCAGATCATCAGTCGCGCTCTTTGGTTACAGCAATATAAAGATGACCTCATTAGCAGTGCACTTAAAGCACTGCTAATTCAACAGGAGCGTGAAGAGGTCCGTAATGTCGAAGCATTTTTCACCACCGTTATGAGACGGCGCATCATCGATATTCAGCGCAGATCTGAAACAAAAAACGAGCGGCTCGGAATACTTGGTGACCACATTCAAGCCAAAGTAGAACCCTTCGGTGTTTCCGATGCGGCGATAGCTCGAGAAATGGAGAAGCTTCGTCGGCGCCAGATCCGTGCAGTTATCGCATCAATTCCGAACGATGAAGACCGTGAACTCATACGTACTTGGTTGTTCTCAGAACCAAAACTCTCCTTAAAGGAGCTTGGTGCTCTGTATGGCGGCAGATCACCCCAAGCGATCTCCAACTATCTAAGTAAATACTTCGGCACGGCCACCGAGCCCGGCGCACTTCTTGCAGTAGTAGAGCTCATTGAGTTACTCAACGAGCGTGACGGCGAAGCGTTTGTGCGTGTCCTTGAGACTTTTGAAGATCGTGATCTCGGCACCGATCCTGTCGATGCAGCAATCGTGCACATTGAATCAGTCGGCAAGATTTCAAATGAGCACCGCACCATGGCCAAGCAGGCAGCATCACACCTACGTTGGTTGCGTGATAACACCCCGAACAATCGGGGGCTAATCAATAAGGTTTTGCGTCGGCTCGTGTACGCGGCATGTTTCTACGTGGTGGAAGGCAATGATTCTCGACCGGATCGTGCACACCCCCTCGGACTCAACGATGACGTGCTCGTTCTTCGTCACACCACTGCAGTTGTGCGGAGGTACCGAAGCAAATCGTGAACAATCCACTCGTGTTGCGTCATACGAGGTGAAAGTTCGGAAACCGTCCGACTCCATCTTGAAAGGCAGAGCATTGAGCGAAGAATTACTCTCTTGTGAGTATCCACAACGCCCCATCGATCCGGCATCCATACACAGGGAAATCTGTGTGGTCACGAATCAGCTAGTTATAAGCGGTGACCTCCCGTCAAATTACGGCGCAAAGTTTGATCAATTAGACAAATGGGTTGATGCGGGAATCACCGATGTCATTGATGTCCGTGAAGAACGTGATGACTCCGAATTCATCCGCTCAAACTCGGACATAACCCCGTATTGGTTGGGTGTCGATGATTGTGGCTCCCGGCGCGATCCAGCGTGGTTTATGAATCTCACAGCTATTACGGAGTCGATCCTCGCGGACTCTCAACGCAAGTTGCTCATCCACTGTCACATGGGGGTGAACCGCGGTCCGTCAGCTGCGTATGCAGCTTTGATTCACCATGGTTGGCATCACCTGGACGCACTACGCGCGATCAGGCGTGCGCGCCCAATTGCGGGGATCATCTACGCACCAGACGCCGCCGAGTGGCACGGACTCCACTCAACCGGGTGTCCAACAACAGCTTTGGAGTGGCGCGAGGATGTCGAGGCATGGCTTGACCGTCATCCACTTGATCTTCGTTGGGTAATTAGTTCAATTGGTCGCCGTACCGCGGCCTGAAAGGAGATATCAAAATGATCAAGATTTTTTACAACGAGGATTATGACTGCGATGACTTTCACATCGACACGACTGAAAAGGCGCGTCGACTGATTCAATCATTTGATTACGCTCCGATCCCGAACGTTCAAGTGGTTTCTCCGCCAGCGGCCACATTGGAAGATTTAGTGCGAGTGCACTCGCGTAGATACGTTCGTGCAATCATGACTGGTGAACCCTCACACATAGCGGACCAAAACGGGCTTGGAGAGTGGTCTCCCCGTTTGCGCAACAGCGTGCTGGCAAGCACAGGCGGCGTGCTTGCAGCGGGACGCGAATCATTCAGAACCAAGCAGAACTCTGGTTCAGCATCAAGCGGCCTTCATCACTCGCGCAGGGATTATGGAGCGGGCTTTTGTGCATTAAATGGTCTTGCAATAACTGCTCGTGCATTGATTGCTGAAGGCGCAAAGCGCATTTTGATCATTGACTTTGACGCACACTGTGGTGGAGGAACGGCGTCTTTGATCAGGGGAGTAAAAGGTATTGAGCAGATTGATGTCTCGGTATCTAGTTACGACCGATATGAGTCCGGCGAGAATGTTTGGCTGAAGTTGTCATCCGGATTGACCTATCTGGCGGACATTGATGAAGCACTGAATCATGTTGAAAACCCGGAAACAGTTGATGTGATTCTCTACAACGCTGGCATGGATCCCTATGAGGGTTGTTCCGTCGGCGGAGCTCCCGGCATACATGAGGGAATTCTGGCTGATCGTGAGGATCGAGTTTTTGAATGGGCTAAGTCCCACGGAGTCCCAGTGGCATTTGTTCTGGCAGGTGGATACACAGGTGCTACTTTGACCCCAGATTTCCTGACAGATCTGCATCGCTTCACCGTCACTGCGGCAGCAAGGTAAGCCCGAACCCTGCCCTGTCTGATTTACTTGCATTGCCAAGTTTGGTGAAGCAAGGGGACCGGTACATACATGGACGAAGCGGCACTTATGGCAAATCTGGCCGCCACACTCGTGATGGTGGGCGTGATCTGGTTTGTTCAGATAGTGCACTATCCGTTGCTCGCGATTGTGCCAATGGACTCCGCATCATCAACGGCTC
>CAZXAX010000010.1:0-22523 GCA_964638795.1 uncultured Bifidobacterium sp.
TCTGGCGCGCTCGAAGGGACTCGAACCCCTAACCTTTTGATCCGTAGTCAAATGCTCTATCCATTGAGCTACGAGCGCATGTATCTCGTCATTCTAGGTCGTGCCTTACGGCATCAAAAATCGCAATCTTCCTAGCAATAGACAGGAAAACCAGAGCTTGAGCACCATGGTGCCCAACCGCCCTGTCTGTACATCTGCAATGCCAGCAACGTATTGAAACGTGGACTGTAGAGAATGTGTGGCCCCGGCTCACCTTTTCCACCCAGGAATCGATGCAGTGCAGAAGCGCGAACTTTGTGTACTTCCCAATAGATCTGAAACAGCCCATAGCAACAAGTACCCGAATGTGAATATGGATTCAGGCGGCTCTCGCGCTCGACGACTGCGAGTGCAATGCCTTCGCTCATGTCAGGCCAGAGCTTGCGAATGATTTTCTCAACTTCCTCACGCGTCCATTCACGTCGCGGTTTGGGTTCAGATGTATTAGCGGTTGGTGGCAAACACAACTTGTCACCTGGGTGAATAACTTTCGGATTGTGATTGATCCACAGAATCTGTGCAACGTAGTCCGCACGTTTCGATTCCGGAACTCCCATTTTGATCGCAATGCGATAAAAAGAATCACCACTAACAACCGTGTACGGATTGGTGCATCCAGCCGCCGCGACAGGTTGAGAAATCACCACCGTGGAAACGGTGATTAATACGGCCAAGAGAATGGCTGGCGTAAAGCGCCTTGGGCTCAATAAGCGGGCAATCATTGGGGGCCTCGCGAGGACTTATTTATTTTAGATTGCTCGACCCCAACTTTGCAGTCGGCCCTGCAGACCGTATAAATACCTGAAGTAGCCTTATTTCAGACCGAGGGGGGCTCTGGCTATGACCGATCTGGACACTAAACGTGTACAAGGCACCATAAATTACATCCGCAATCCTGTCCCGCCCGGTGGCGTTCCACTCACCTTTGTCACCGAACAAGATGAGCTGTCAACAATGGAGACCCTGCCAGGTATACCGATGTGGATCGAAGATCTTCGGGGGCAAGAGACTTCGCTCGATCGTGAAGGCTTTGCATTGATTCCTCATCAGAGTGGAGTTGAGAACTTCCATCTGATCGAAGAAGATGCGGCAACCGACAAGCTCTACTCAGACGAAATTGCGGCCTTAGTGAAGAAGTTGACTGGAGCATCCCATGTCTTTATGCAAGGTGGTGGGAAAAAGCGCTATGGCCCAAAGGCAACCGATCGACTAGTGGGTTTAACAAATGCGCTGCCAGCGCTCTACCCACATGGAGACACAATTGATAAATCAGCACTTGAGTTAGCGCAAAGAATTCTTGACTATGTGCCTGGACTATCACTCGATGGTCGGCGTTGGGCGCACTACAACATCTGGCGACCCATCACGCCTCCACCGCAGGACTATCCACTGGCGCTTTGCGATGCGCGCTCGATTAGCCCAGAGGATCGTGAAACAGTCATAGCCCACACAGTTACACGAACGATCGGCGAAATGAAGTTTGAAACCGCCGGTTATTTGCACAATCCATCACACCGTTGGTGTTACTTCAGCAACATGACCCCGGATGAAGTTCTCGTCTTCATCACTCATGACAGTGACCCAACGCGACCACATCAAGTTGCCCATACGGCATTTCTCGATCCCACCTGCCCGCCAGACACGCCAACGCGTGCGAGTGTGGAAATGCGGGCTCTAGTACTTTTCGAATAGTGGCCAAGTTGCAAATCAGTACTGAAGAACTAATAAAAGAAGCCGGTGCACTTGCATCCATCAATAATCCCGATGTGTCGATGTTGCAGAGAAACCTCAATCTTCTGGTTGATGCAATCAACAGTGAAGCAGATCTACGAGAAGTGGTTCTACCAATGGTGTCCCACTCACTTGCACAGTCTCTACGTAATCGGCTTGAAGTGGAGCAATGGGTTCGGGATTATCCGGAAATTCGCAATGAGGTAATTGAGCAGCCGATCTTTCTCACTGGTCTACCTCGTTCGGGCACAACGTATTTTCAGTACCTTTTTGATCCCGAGCCTTCGATGCGAATGCTGCGCTACTGGGAAGGTGAACGGCCCTGTCCCCCACCAGGATTCGCGCCCGAATCTATTTCGGGCCGAATCGAATGGTGCGCACAAGAGCGTGCATCAGCGCAAGAAAAGGATTCGGTAAGAGCAAAGATTGCACAGATTCACTTAAGTGATGCCGATGGGCCTGAGGAATGTCTCAAGCTAATTGATCAGACCTTCTTGAATGTTGGCCATTACTGGACCTTCGGTGTGCCCAGTTATTTCAATGCCTGTCTTGAGGAACAAGCGCTCCTACAGGCCTACGAATATCACAAGCTGGCATTGCAACTACTTCAATGGCGTAGTAACAAGCAGCGCTGGGTTCTCAAGTGGCCATGTCATCTAATCGCGCTGGAACAAATACTTCAGGTGCATCCTGAAGCGCGCTTTGTCGTAACTCATCGTGATCCTGTGCAAGCGCTCGCATCGAATTGCAGCCTCGCCACTTTGCTACGCCGCGGGACATCAAACCATGTGGATCCCCACGAAGTAGGCAATCAGATGCTCGACATGTTGCTGGCATATCTCGAGAGGTTGGTTGCATTTGATGAAAAGCATGGTGATCGAATGGCCCATGTTGCTTATCAAACTGCAGTCGAACAACCAGAAATTGCGATGGAACAAGCGCTCACTGCACTTGGTATCCCAATGTCAACGAGCTTTGCGGAAGCGATTCAGTCGTGGCGTCGTGATAACCCACCTGGCAAACGTGGCACCCACGACTACGCACTAGAGGACTACGGGCTAGATGCCGATGAGATGAAAGAGCGATTCGCGTTCTATATAAATAGGTACGACATACCCTCGGAGCGAGAATCGCTGTGACCACGGCTAGTCCCTCTGCATGGGCTGCCGCTATGACAGCGATTGGTGCCGAAGGCGATCGCCTAGCTGCAGAGGCGGCATCACGAGGGATCGAGTCGGCACGAGTGCACGAAACCATCTTGGGTGTGCTCATGGACACCTATCTGATGCAGATCAGTTCAAATCCTGACCAACCGACATTTCTCCCCTGCACGGGGTATTTCCAAAAGCTTGGCTCGCCAAACCCGGACACCGTCTACCGCGGAGCCACGATTGACCCACAGGGCACTTACCTAATCAGTGGTAACCGAGGCAGTGCTCGCGACGTAACGCTGATGCCGTTTTCCTTGCTGATGCGTGGTGGTGATCCATTTGACCTGTCAGCCATAAGTGAAGGAAGTGGGGGATATTTTGAATTGCTAGTTAGTGCAGAGCGACCACAAGCACACTCAGGACACTGGTGGCAGCTCCAGCCCGACACTGCAAGCATTTGGTTGCGTGAGGTTTCAGCAAATTGGGGTCAAGAGGCGCCAGCCGAAGTGGCGATTGTGCGTCTTGATGCAAAGCCCTACAGGAACATCTCCGTTGATGAGATGAACACCAAACTCGCAAAGTTGGCAATACGTGTCGGACGGATTGTCGAATATGGCATGAAGCATGTAGACACTCTGCAAGAGCAAGGGTTTGTTAACAGCTTCCGTGAGACCGACTACAGCAAGTCAGGATCAATGCCGCTGCAGTCGTATCACGAATCAATTTTTGACCTAGCCGCAGATGAATGCTTGTTAGTTGAAGCTCGACTTCCTGCGGATTGCACCTATTTTTCTTGGTCACTAACTGACCGCATGCTTGTGACACTTGACTGGATGAACGCTCAGACGAGCATTAACTCTGCTCAATCAACAATTGACTCCGACGGCGTACTCAGGGTTGTGGTCGCTGCTTCTGACCCAGGTGTTCCTAATTGGATGAACACACTGGGACTGCAACAAGGTGTCGTTCAATGCCGAACTGCTGGTTCTACAGTTGCGCCGGAAATGACTGCCACCGTGGTGCCGCTTGCAGAAATCACTGCACGGGTACCAGCCAACACACCACGTGTAAGTCCTGATGAACGCTTTGCCGCACTCCAAAACCGCACTCGCGCCTGGCAGTTGCGCAGGATCTGGTAACTCAAACTCTCTATAAGAAAACTTCTGGCGGAGAGGGTGGGATTTGAACCCACGGCCCGGTTTAACCCGAGCAACGCCTTAGCAGGGCGCCCCATTCGGCCACTCTGGCACCTCTCCAAGTGGACTCACAGCGTACCCCACCGAAGATTCAAACCTGCAGGGCACTACGGGCACATATCAAGTTGGCGGAACGGAAGGGATTCGAACCCCCGGGCCTTTTGGGCCTCCCGCTTTCAAGGCGGGTGCAATTGTCCACTCTGCCACCGTTCCGCCTTCAAAGTTAGTGGCGCGCGCGGCTGCGCGGTCAATCAGAATCGGCTACTTGATCCGTTTACGGAGCTCAGAAACCCAATCATCGGCCTGTTGCCAACGCGCATCTGCGTGTTCACGCGCAGAATGGGCATGCTCGCCCGCTGCAGGGTACGAACCAAGGAACTTCACATCGCCCTGTTTGGCGTGCAGTTCGCGGAGTGCATCAGCCACCAACTCATCTTCAATGTGACCATCGGCGTACATGATGAAGCAGTAGTCACCAAGCCCACCAGTTTTCGTGGGGCGTGAAGACAAATGTGACAAGTTAATTCTGCGTGCAGCAAATTCCTGCAGAATCGAAATCAAACTTCCAGGTTCATCGGCGCGCTGATAAACAACAATCGCGGTGCGGTCGTGCCCTGTAGCACGAGGAATACCGTGCTTACCAACAAGAACAAAACGTGTTTGGTTTCCACGATGGTCAGCAATGTCATCAGCGAGTACTTCAAGGTCATACAACTTTGCCGATGCTTTCGGAGCGATTACTGCAATTCCAAGATCGCGTTCTTTACCGAGAAGTTGTGCGCCCTCAGCAGTTGAGTTCGTTGGTCGCACATCTGCATCAGGCAGCTGCGCGCGAAGAAATGCATGGCACTGAGCTGTTGCCACCGGCATTGACCACACCTGTTTGATGTCAGTCAACTTCTGCCCTGGAACAGCTAAAAGGCAATGCTCAATATCAAGCACCACTTCTCGCTGAATCAAGAGGTCATGATCGTTGACTAGAGCATCTTGAGTGAAGTTGACCGTGCCCTCAATGCTGTTCTCAATTGGCACAAAACCGAGATCAGCCACACCACTCTCTACCGCGTCAAGGACATCAGGCACAGTGCGAAGAGGTGTGAGTTCGGCGCTCGCTAGGTCAGCTTGGCTCATGAGAGCCTGCTCGGTGAAAGTACCGTGCGGACCCAGAAATGCAACCCGCAGGCTGTTAGTTGGCTTTGCTAATGAACTCACTTAGTAAAGGCTAGGCGTTGGGGTGGCAACATATCGGGTGTGAATTCCAGCGAACTTCTCGAACTCCTTGAATCCGTACGGAGTGGGACGATGGCTCCAGACGATGCGGTGGTGCGCTTACGTGCAATTCCCTTTGCGGTGAGCCGTGACGCCATGGTCGATCACCACCGACACCTACGCACGGGCATGCCTGAGGCCATCTATGGCCCTGGTAAATCACCCGAACAAGTTGCGGAAATTGTCTCTGAGTTGTTGACCAATGGTTCCGGCTGTGTGATTCTCACGCGCGCAACACCCGAGCAAACAAAGGCTGCTCTGGCTGTGAACGCCGAAGCCGAAGTGCTCGGTGGCACGTTGGTATGGCGCACGCCAGCCATACGTGACGATGGGCCGAGGATTTTTGTGATCGGCGCGGGTACCGCAGATGTGCCAGTGGTGGATGAATGTATTCACACTTTGCGCGCCCATGGGATAGCCACGCAGCGAATCGTTGATGTTGGTGTTGCAGGATTGCACCGCCTTCTTGTGCATGTTGAGGATCTTCAATCAGCTGATGCAATCGTGGTTGTTGCCGGCATGGAAGGAGCACTTGCCAGTGTGATTGGCGGGCTTAGTGGAGCGCCAGTAGTAGCGGTGCCGACAAGTGTCGGATACGGCTCAGGGCTTGATGGTGTGACTGCATTATTAGCAATGATGTCGAGTTGTGCTTCAGGCGTCACTGTTGTGGGCATTGACAACGGTTTTGGTGCCGCCATGTCCGTTGTGCGTATGTTTCGGACTGGTCCATGAGTAATTCCGTATGGTTCAACTGCGCCAATGGAGTTGCTGGTGACATGTTGTTGGCATCACTTGTTGACGCCGGCGCTGAACCTCACCTCATTGTTGAAATTCTGAATGGTCTTGAGCTAGATGGATGGGCACTCACCTTTGAGAAGGCCAGCAGGTCTGGCGTTAGTGCAACACGAGCCATTGTTGTGGAGCACACACACGGAGACGCACACGATCATCGCCCATATCGCAACGTCGTTCAGTTGCTGCAGGCTGCAGATATCCCAACAGTTGTGCGTGAACGCGCACTACATGCATTCGCAGTGTTGGCAGAAGCTGAAGCAATGATTCACGGTATTGATCTTGAGGATGTTGAGTTCCACGAAGTGGGATCGGTTGATTCAATCATTGATGTCGTAGGAGTATGCGCTGCACTAGAGGTTCTTGGTGTGGATTACATTTCGTGCTCCCCCATCGCAGTCGGCCACGGAACCATAAAAATGGAACACGGCGAATTACCTAATCCGGGCCCCGCGGTAGCACGAATGCTTGCCGATCACGCCATACCTATTCGTGGTGTCGACATCAGCGTTGAGTTGTGCACGCCAACTGGAGTGGCTTTGATGATTGCGCTTGCAGACGAATTCGGTGGTGCGCCATCGATGGTTGTAACAGCAACGGGTCATGGTGCTGGCGCACGTGATATCCCTGGCAGATCAAACGTGGTGCAATCACTGGTTGGCGTTATTGATGACACAGAGACAACGGACACGCTGACCCTCCTTGAAACCAATGTGGATGATGTCAGCGCCGAAGTGATCTCTTACACAATTGGAAGATTGCTTGAATTTGGCGCACTCGATGCTTGGGCACAAGCCATCACAATGAAGAAAAACCGTGAAGGTCTTGCCATTAGTTGCCTGAGCACACCCGAACTCTCCCAACAACTCAAAGAGATACTGCTCACCGAATCAGGAGCCTTGGGAGTGCGGATTTCAACGATTCAACGCGAAGCAATCTCAAGAGACCTTGCCACTGTTTCAGTTGATGGGCACAAGATCCGAATTAAGACCACAAACATCCGAAACAAAGTTGAATTCGATGATGCCGCCGCTGCCGCACGTGCCCTTGGCTTGCCACTGCGCGAAATTATCGCCCGCGCCGAAGAGGCATTTCTCTTAGTTGACGGGCCCCATAGCGGAAGTAAGTAACGCATTCAGTTCCTCGATCTCGATCTCTCCCGAGCGACGAGCGAGTACCTCATTTTCTGGTGAGAGAAGTACGAAGTATGGAAACGATGAAAGCCCAAATGAGTTGGCGGCCGTCCCGACAGCATCGTCGGCCATGATCGGGTACTTCCAGCCTTCATCTGCCAACCACTCCGATGGCGGGTAATTACCTCGTGACTCATCCACGGCGGTGCTAATTGCCATCACATTCAAGTTGTCTGGGACCTCACCAGCCGCTGCCCAATCAACAAGCCTTGGCACCTCACGCTGACAGTGCGGACACCAATGCGCAAGGAACACGATCATCTTGTAGTTGCCATCTTCAGGCAGTGTGGAAACAAAATCGCCTTCTAAAGTTGCACCACTGATGTGGGGAGCGGTTTGACCAATTGCATCATCAGTGCCAGCACCATCGTCGTAGGACACAAGGCTCGTTCCAGCGACAATGTCAACTGCTCGCACCTCCTCAACCTTTACGCCGGCATTTGACTTATCGGAGTCATCACCACCGGCAGCAGCTGCGATGACGACCACAGCAACCAGCACCACAACTACCGCAATTCCAAATATCGTCCACAGGCGACGATCGCGTGCTGCTCGGTCGGAGTTGTTCTTGTATCCATCTTTGGCCCAGGCGGGGGTCGCACTGCGGCGTGATTTATTGCTCATATCTTCAACCTATTCGCTTACGGATTGGTTTTTCATGCGGGCAATTCGGGGCGCCACAAGCACAGTGACAACAGTGACAAATCCCGTCAGTGCCATTTGTGGCAGCGAGACAAATCCGAATTCTCTGAACCACACCGTTGTACACGGGACATCAAGACTGCAGACATTGCTCTCAAGAGTCGGATACCACTCCACCAAGTAGTGGTACGCGGAAATCACCGCTCCGAGTGAAGCAAGCGTGAGCACATATGGCACCACATCGCGTCGACGACGAATCAGCGCAACCAAGAGCACGATTGCGATTGGGTACATGCAGATTCTCTGATACCAACAAAGGCGACACGGTTCGTAGTTGGCGATCTCACTGAAATAGAGGCTGCCAAGCATCGAGGTGGAAGAGACCAAGAAGGCGATGGCTAGACCGACATGCTCTAAGTCATTGGCGAGTTGGATACATTTGCCGCGCCGCGCCAAAAAAGCCACTGTCCAATACAGAACAATGATGGCGAATGCCACGAACACAAGCAACGAAAACAGCAACTGCATGCCCGTAACGTCCACGCCACAAGTCTGCCCCACGCACCACCTTCAATTGAAGGCGTACAAAGTGGCAGGATTCATATGTGAGTGTGGAACCAATTCAGCCACAAACCAGACCTGGTTTGGGTCTTGATGCGCTTCAAGAAATGCGCATCAGCCGGCGTAAAAACCGCCTGTTGGAAATGGAGTGGTTCGATGCTTTGTACCGCGTTTATCTAACCGCATTCTTAGGCGGCGGCTTTGTTCTCTTTGTCTCCGGGTTGATTAAGGACACCAAATTGGACCCACTCGGAGTGACAGATTTTTCCGCCCATACACCACAGATGCTCGGTGTCGCATTCGCGGCTGCATTTTTCTTAGGTCTTCGAACCGGGGCTAATGGTGGGCCAATCGCCGTAGAGGATGCGGATGTGCGACACGTGTTACTTGCTCCAGTTAGTCGGTCCGTAGTTCTGCGTCATCCAGTAATTCAGAAAGTCCGTTCGCTCACTTTCGTGGGGGTGCTGGCAGGTGCTGCTGCAGGTCAACTTATTGCACGACGCTTACCTGGCGAACCAGTTCACTGGGTTTTCTACTGTGCAGTTGTTGGCGGATTGATTGGCGCGTTGTTCATTGCCGCTGCGCTCATCGCGCACGCAATCAACATGCCGTTTTGGGCCACAACAATCTTTGGTGGCGGCCTACTGGTATGGCAGATCTGGGCCGCGCTCGGAACAGATGTGCGCCACGGCCCTGCCAATGCGGTTGCAGAGATTGCGGTATGGCCACTTGGTGTGGATGCCGTAAATCTCGTTGGTGCTTTAGTGATCTTGGTGCTTCTCTTAATTGGCATTGCACTGAGTGGTCGCCTGTCAATTGAAGCGCTGGCAAGGCGCTCAAATCTGGTGGCACAACTCAAGTTTGCGGTTACTCTCCAGGACATCCGCACTGTTGTTTTGCTGCGCCGCCAGCTAGGACAAGAAAGCATGCGGTCCGTGCCGTGGTGGAAAATCGCGCGTGTGGGCAGACTCGGCCCGGTGATGAGGCGCGGACTCCACAGTTACACGCGCTTTCCCGCACGACGAATCATCCGAATGGCAATTCTCGTAGCGATCGCCGCAATCGGCCTCGTCTACGCATATCGAGGTACTGCACCGGCTGTTGTGGTCAGTGGTCTTTGTCTATTTGTCTTGGGGCTTGAGCTTGTTGAGCCAATGTCACAAGAAGTTGATCAACCTGAACGCAACGAGTCATTTCCCGTTGTCCGCGGACAAATAATGCGAATGCATCTCGTGATGCCTGCTCTGATGTTGATTCCATTTGCGATTATTGGGGGTGTTGTAGCGGGAATTATGCAACGCAACTCATCTGGTGCACCTGCGGTGATAGCAATTCTTGCAATCCCGATAGTCGGTGCTTCAGCGTGTGGCGCTGTGATTAACACGGTGAAAGGCATGCCCGATCCACTTGGACAGAGTGCTGAACGCCTCTACATGCCGCCAGAGGTCAGCGGCCTCACCACGGTGATCCGCAGCGCTTGGCCGCCCGCTGTTTCAATCCTGGCTTGTACACCGGTCTTGATCGTGCGCTCCGCAGAAGAGAACGGGATGAACGTGATCGGCGCCGCTATTCGTGGTGCAGTTGCATGCTCATTAGCAATTGTGTTGATCGTGGGTTGGGTGCACCAGCGTGATGTGATCCACAAATGGTGGCGTGATGTCATGGAAGGCGGTCGTGCGGCACAAGCCGATCGATCAAAGAGTGAAGGCGGTCTGCTGTGAACAAACATCCAAAACCACCGAAAGCAAACGACAAGTTACATGTGCCATCCGGCCCGCCTGCAGCACTTGAACTCCACGCAGTCGAAAAAAACTACGGCGATGCAGTTGCGCTTGAGACACTCTCACTTCGAGTGGAATCCGGGCAGCGCGTGGCACTTCTTGGACACAATGGTTCTGGCAAGACCACGATGTTGCGGATGTCGTCAGGATTACTCTCAACTTCATCAGGTGACATCACTATTTTTGATCAACCCGCGGGCAGTCTCGCAGCACGTGCAAGGTTGAGTTACATCGCTGACCAGCCCACGTTCTATGACGATCTTTCACTTTGGCAACACCTTGAATACGTCGCGCGTCTTCATGGCGTAGACAACTGGGATCAGCATTCAGCAGATCTACTGGATCATCTGGGGCTATATGAACGCGCAGATGATCTCCCGAATAGTTTCAGCCGTGGCCTCAAGCAGAAAGCGGCAATCGCGATTGCATTTGTGCGTCCATTCGAACTGTTGATTGTCGACGAGCCATTTGTCGGGTTAGATGCTGCGGGCAAGGACGCGTTGTTAGAGCTCTTTGACCAAGCCCATGAAGACGGTGCCGCGCTAGTAGTGGCCACTCACGAACTCGGTTTTGTCCATTCCGTCCAACGCATAATTGCTTTGCGGGATGGCAGCCTTGTCTTTGACGGCCCCCCGGGGGATGCCGACGTAGGTGAACTTGTGCGACAGGGCTAGTAGCGTCAAAACCATGTACGAGTACGACCATGTGTCCGCGCCCGCCACGAATCCGGCTGATCTGACTTCTCAGCTCAACACCAAGAACGCTGATGGATGGGAAGTTGTCACCATATATACGTGGGACAAAGCAGTTGTGGCGATCATTAAACGCACTCGCCGTGGCAACAGCCCATCGCAATATCTGGCAACTGCCACAACACAAGTCACTGATGTGGTGACGGCTCCAGCGGCTAGCGCTCCTGCCAACTGGTACCCAGATCCATCGGGGCGCTTTGAGCTTCGTTATTGGAACGGCGATAAGTGGACCGAGCACGTTTCCACCGGTGGCCAACAATCCACCGACGCGCCGGTCAAGTAACGCTGAGTTAATTCATGCAGGTCACAACCATTGGCCATGCCGGCCTCATGGTGCAGGCCGGTGGCAAGACCATCGTTTGTGATCCTTGGTTTGAGCCAGCATTTTTTGCATCGTGGTTCGTTTTTCCTCGCAACGATCAGCTCTCCGATGAGTTGATGTCCGCCATTACAAATCCGGACTACCTCTACATCTCACATCTTCATGGTGATCACTTAGATTCAAAGTTCCTTAGCTACCGAATGAACAAGGGCGTCTCTGTTCTCTTGCCCGACTACCCATCACAGGAACTCGAGGGTGAGCTCCGCAAACTTGGCTTTACCAATTTCATTCGCACCACAAATGCTCAGCCATTGTCTCTGGGTGAATTGCAAGTGGCTATTCATGTCGAAACCTCAATCACCGATGGGCCAGGTGGTGATTCAGCAATTGTGATCAGCGACCCAACGGGTCGAGTCGTAAATCAGAATGATTGCCGCACACATGACGTTGCTGCATTGGCGGCACATGGACCCGTGGATGTCCACTACTTACAGTTCAGCGGTGCAATTTGGTATCCGATGGTCTACGAAATCCCTGAGGCTGAGATGCGACAACTCGTGTCTGCAAAGGTCGAGAGTCAGTTCGCGCGAAGTCTTAAGTATGTCGAGTCGCTGAAGGCTCAAGTTGTGGCTCCCTCCGCGGGCCCGCCATGTTTTTTGGATGACGAACTTTTTGCATTCAATGTGATTACAGGCGACGAGGCTTCGATCTTCCCAGACCAAAGTGAGTTTCTGCGGCGGCTCAGCCAAATGAACTTAGGGCGTGGGGTCATGAACATTCCTGGCACCGTTGTCACTATCCAAAATGGTTCAGTTGAAGTTGCCCAGCCATGCGATGAATCTCAACTTGCAACAATCTTTGAAAATAAAGGTGAATACCTTCAGCAATACAAAGCAGATTGGGCCAAGAGGATTGCTCACGAAAAGGCAACTTGGGGTGTCCCCGGTCTCGATGTGATCCAAACACTGAAACTCTGGTTCGAGCCCCTTATGTCGATGGCGCCAACTCTGTGCTCTTTGGTGGGAGCCAACTGCCTGATTCGCTCAGGAACAAATGAGATTCTGATTGATTTTGCGGCGCATCAAGTACGAGCTCATACCGATGAGCCTTACGGTTTTCGTTTTGAGATTCCGTCAGAAATATTGGAAAGTGTCATCTCGGCGCGAGCTGTTGATTGGTCCAACTCGCTGTTCCTCTCGTGTCGATTCAAGGCTTGGCGCGAAGGTGAATTCAATGAGTACCTCTACAACTTCTTTAAGTCGCTGAGCCCAGATCGAATGAGCCGAACCGAATCAGAAGCTCGTGGCAAAGTCACAAAGCAAGAAGACTCAGACGAAATTGAGCTCGGTGGGTACACCATGGAGCGTTATTGTCCGCACCGAAAAGCTGACCTCAGCATATTTGGTGAGTGCGATGGCAAGGTGCTCACTTGCACACTGCATGGATGGAAGTTTGATCTAGAAACTGGGAAGTGTCTTACTGCAGACGACAAAGCACTGCGTGTGCGTCGCTCAGACAATTAGAGGCAATTCACACCAGAACGTCAGGCTGTATTTCACGCCACTCTTGATTGGTGCACTGCGATGGGCGTGAGTGACCATTGAAGGCCACGCCAGCATTTCCCCTACTTTCATTGAAGCGTTGCTCATTCTCTGGCGTGGGAACTCAAGGTCTGCGCCTTCGTAATCATCGTTGAGTTTCACGCTCGCTGAAACTTGTGCAACATCGTGATGAATCCGTAATTCTTCTTGTAGCCCAGGCTGGTACTTGATCACGAAGACATCACGAAGCCCGTAGTAGTCGATAAGGGGCCAATGACCTTGCAGTTGCGGCCAGACACGGATGCCAAAATCATTCTGCACTGCTTCGAAAAGACGCGGGCTGATCATTGCCAGCGAGATCTCATGCCCAGGTACTGGATCATCAGGTTGTGGCTCAAACCCACCCACTGCTTCGGCGGCACAGATGATTGCAGCACAGAAATCCGGCTTCCAGTAGGAAAGCGACAGCATCTCTGGGCCAACCACCTCGGCGGCACGGGAATTATCCGCGTAGTCCCGATAACCGAGCACGCGTTCTAGATCGTCCATGTACCAACCCTAAGCAATGCATCGGCACTAAAGCTTCCACCGATACTCGCGAGCAGCAATTCCCGCACCGATTCAGCCGGCCTCCCCTGCTCGTTTAGATCACGCAGTGAGAGTGCTCCGTTGCGTTTTGAGAGTCGCTCACCGTCATTACCCAACACCAATGGGACATGGAGATATTCAGGTGTGGGATATCCAAGGAGTCGCTGGAGATACACCTGTCGTGGCGTGCTCGACAACAGATCATCACCACGACAAATCTGGGTCACACCTTGCAGAGCATCATCGACCACAACCGCAAGGTTGTACGCCGGTGTCCCGTCATTGCGAAGCAGCACGACATCATCAACTTGTGCGGAGAACTCCCCGTAAAGAGTGTCATGGATTGCCACCACCGAGCGATCAGTTCGTAACCGAATTGCAGCGGGGCGTTCCATTGCGCGTTCACTGCGTTCTGCAGTCGTGAGATCGGCACACGTTCCTGGATAAGCACCATCGGGCAAAGGACCGTGGGGCGCCGCAGCAGCCTCGCGGATCTCACGTCGCGAGCAAAAACACTCATAGGTCAAGCCCCTTTCCCTGAGTTCGTTGATAATTGACTTGTAGATGTCAAAGCGATCGCTTTGCCAAATGACGGGTATGTCGGACTCCACTCCGATTGCAGCAAGATCAGCTAATTGTCTCTCCCCGAGTGCTCGTGAAGAGGTCATCTGGTCAAGGTCTTCCATCCGAATCAGAAATTCGCCATCAGATTCTCGCGCCCAGAGATATCCAATTAATGCAGTACGAAGATTGCCCAGATGAAGATCACCTGTTGGTGATGGAGCAAATCTTCCACGCTGTGGCATGGCTCTAATAGTTAGGAACGCGTCGCTGATATATCTCGTTAACCAATGGTGACGACATCAAGAAATCAGCACTCGCTCGATTACACGCAACCGGAATGTTCCAGACCACTGCGATGCGCAACAGGGCTTTGATATCTGGATCATGTGGCTGTGGTTCGAGTGGATCCCAAAAGAACAACAAGATGTCAATCTCGCGATCTGCGATGCGCGCGCCAAGTTGCTGATCGCCACCAAGTGGACCACTCCGAAGTCTTTCTACTTCAAGGCCGGTTTGTTCGGCGACTAAACGACCCGTGGTACCAGTTCCAAGAAGTACATGCTGAGAAAGCACATCGTGGTGCGCTTTCGCCCATTCGAGCATCTCGCTTTTCATGTTGTCATGTGCCACCAAAGCGATTCGTTTTTTCGCGGGGCTCTCGATGTTGATGAGATCCTCTTTGTTCATGAAATCAAGGGTAGTTGTACAACCCTTATGTACTTCGTAATCAAAGTCCGCCAACCTATGGCCCAAGTAAGGGACAAACGTCCGAGCGACAACGAAAATCACGCGGTTATCTTGGTGCTTGTCACTTGATAACAATCACGCGCACTTGGAGGCCATGTGAGACGTTCTTCTGCCAAAACGCTGGTTGCGCTAAGTGCTCTGGTTGGCCTTGCATCATGTTCTTCCAAGGACACAGCTGATCTCACAACCACGACCGAAACTACAACCACACCAACCAGCACAACTACGACGATTCCCCAATTGGAACAGCCCGCAATCTGGCCCGCAGCAAATGTTTCTTTCCAGACCCCTGAAGAAGCCGCCGAAGACTTTGTCCGCAATGCTCTTGGCGTTGAGCCACACATCGGTGAATTTCAGGGAGGAGATTCACTGAGTGGTGAGATAGATGTTTACAGCCCTGGATCAGAAGTGGTGCGTGGAACATTGCTTCTGCGCAAGCTGGGTCCCTCCATGAGTTGGTTCGTGACTGCAGCGGTTAACGCAAACAACACAATCAGTAGTCCAGCACATCAATCTTCCATTGATGCAGCTGTCACAGAGGTAACGGGTAAAGGCCGCGGTTACGAAGCGCAATTGCGGGTGACAGCGATTGATTCTTCCGCATATAGCCAGCCAATAGACCAGCAATTTCCAATGGTCGGATCTGCCGAGGAGGCTTTTCCCTTCACGACAACACTCGATCTCAGCGAAGCCACTTCGGGTTCAATCGTCACGATCATTCTTCAGGGCAGCGCGGGGCTTGAAGAGGATCCGGGTGACTTCTGTGCGATTGCAGTCAGAATCAATTAACCACTGCAAGCAGGGCAAAGCCCATCGGATTCTTGGCATCCAAGACACATAACCGTGAGTTTGCGACATTCCTGATTAAGACAATTTTTCAATTCGCTAGCTGAGCTTCCGCAGCACTCACACACGCCGACTGCATTTGGAGATTCTGCAAAATCAATCTTCATCCTGCGATCGAAAACATAAAGGGAGCCTTCCCACAGGCCACGGTCACGATATTCCTCCGCATATCGCACAATTCCGCCTTCAATTTGGTAGACCTCATTGAATCCGCGGTTTTTCATTACCGCCGACAGCACTTCGCAACGAACACCACCTGTGCAGTACGTGACGATGGGCCGGTTCTTTAGGTGATCAAATGCACCGCTATCGAGAACTTTCACAAAATCCTTGGTGTTCGCCACCTCTGGCACTACCGCACCTTTGAAACGACCAATCGCGGCTTCGAATGCGTTGCGGCCATCAAAGAACACAACCTCATCTCCACGTTGGGCAACTAGTTCATTTACTTGTTCTGGGGACAGATGCACGCCGCCGCCAACAACCCCATGTCCATTTACCTTCAACTCGCCAGGTGCACCGAAGGTCACAATTTCATCGCGAACGCGCACCCGAAGTCGTGGAAAATCATCACCGATTCCATCCGACCATTTGAAGTCAGTGTCTTTGAAAGCTTCATAGTTCTTGGTAGCGCGCCAGTATTTCTTTACAGCCGGCATTGGACCACCCACGGTGCCATTGATTCCATCTTTAGAAATCAGAATGCGACCCTTCAATCCGAGTGCATCACAAAGTGTCCACTGCCAAAGGCGAATCGCCTCAGGGTCAGCCAGCGGCGTGAACTTGTAATAGAGCAGGATTTTCGAAGGTTCTGGCATAGCGCTAATTGACTCAACTTAGTGTCCAACAGCGAGTATGCACACGCCGACTAAATTCATGAAGTGTCCAGGTTCGTAATTAACGACAAGAAATTCTGGGCATGGGTCGGCGTAGCAATGTTCACCGCGCTGATCATTGGGGTTCTCTCGTGTGCTCTAACGAGCCATGAGTCTTTGTCAGGTAATGACTTCAAGATCAATGATGCGGCCTATTACCACCATGGTGCTCACCTGCTTGCAGATGGACATGGGTTCATCCATCCCATTTGGTATTTAATCACCGGCGAAGAAATGCAGGCGGCGGATCACCCACCCCTGTACATGACATATCTCGCAGCGTTTTCATTGTTTGGATTGGAATCAATTGGATCGCACCAGGCCGCAACAATCCTTCTCGCAGTTGCGGCCGTGCCGTTCATTGCGTGTGCAACTCGGCGTATGGCGGGGAGAATCCCTGGTTTTCTGGCTGCATTTATCGCTGCTGGCCACCCGGGCATCTGGTCATGGGGAAAGATTCTCATGTCTGAATCGATGGCCATTCTGTGCGTAGCAATCCTTGTAGCAACCGCTCTACGAGTGCGCGCACGAGTAGTTGAAGGTGTCTCGACCAAATGGGATGTTGTCACACTTGGGTTGGCGATCTCGATGGCTGCACTTGCGCGCGCCGAACTACTTCTCTGTGGCGCGATTATCGGCTTCGTATGTTTCTTGGGCCGGCCCATCTGGCCGACCTTCAAAAAGGTGGTCGCCACTGGGATTCTCGCATTACTCCCGATGGTCCCATGGATCGGCTACAACTTGTCCCGATTCAATGAGCCCGTCTTATTGTCTGATGGTGCTGGTGTAACTCTCTCATCCTCAAATTGTGATGTTGTTTATAACGGGCCCCGTGTTGGATTGTGGTCTTGGGAATGCAGCATCAAAAGGTTGAACCGATTTTACGAAGCCAATCCTGAGGCAGACAGAAGCGAGGAAATGAAGTTTTTGGGTCGGGCTGGTCGTGACTACATCAATGATCATCTAGCTGATCAACCACGAATTATCGGGCTCAGAATTGCTCGGGCTTTCGGGTTTTACAAATTTGAATCACAACTAGTTACTGACAAAAAATCAGACGGACGAGGAAGTATGGTCTCGCGGGGAGCTTGGTACACCTACTACGCGCTGCTTCCACTAGCAGCGCTCGGAGCTCTCACTAGCCGACGCAAGAATAGATCTCTGCCGATTGTGATGATTCCACTGTTCACGGCCATCATCACGGTGGCGATAACTTTTGGTAGCACCCGTTACAGGGCAATTTCAGAGGTGACGTTCGTGATCCTCGGTGCCGTCGGAATTGATTTCCTCGTGCGAAAGCTGCGCCGCCCAAAGGACTCAGGTTCAATACCCCCACTGGTACAACTTGAGAACAGTGCGCGAGGGGGGACTTGAACCCCCACGTCCTTGCGAACACTGGCACCTGAAGCCAGCGCGTCTGCCATTTCGCCACTCGCGCGAGTGAGGACTAAACGCTACAGCGGCAAGAAAGGGCATGGAAATCCCGTGAATTCCGAGGGCCTGGCGTTTCAGCTAGTGCAAGATCCACCGTATATATGGCATTGAACTCAATTGAAGAACCCCTAGGGCGTACGGTTGAAGGCGTGTTTAAACGCAAGTCACGGCTCCGGGTGCGCCCCATTGAATTGGGTCGCCGCTTGCTGAGCGAGATGGATCACAATCGCGAGGTGGACTTGAAGGGTCGCCGCTTGGTCCCGAATGTCTTCACTATCAAGCTTCACCCCTCTGACCGTGCGGGTTTTACCGATGTTGAGCCAGCCCTCATCGCTGAACTCGCCGAGGCCGTAAAGCACTACGCCAAAGATGAGGGTTACCACCTCCCTGCCGAGGTCAAAATCACTTTTGTGGAAGACGAGTCCCAAAAGCCGGGGCGTTTTACCGTCGAAACCCAAACCGATAAGTCAGCACCTGGTGATTCAGCTTGGACCGAGGAACGCGACCCGGTAGTTACCTCTAGCGCGGTCACACCATCGGTTTCCTATCTGGTTCGTGGTTCTGGTGAGAAGATTCGCCTTTCTGAAAAAGCCGTCGTGATCGGTCGTCAGACTGAGTGCGATCTTGTGATTCCAGATTCAAACGTCAGCCGCAAACACGCAGAGGTTCGCATCATGCCTGAAGGGGCCACGATCACCGACCTCGGGAGCACAAACGGTACAAAAGTCAATGGAGTCAAAATCACTGCGTCACGAGTGCTTGCTAACGGTGATGCAATTGAAATTGGCCCTGAGCAGGTGCGTGTAGAAATCGCGTGAGACAATTGGGTCTCGCAATATGACCGATCAGTTACTCACCGTTCTTAAGTTCGCGTTGCTCGCGTTGATTTACATTTTCTTTGGGCGCGTCCTTTGGGCTGTCTGGAGTCAAGTTCGCACACCACGACCAGCAGTGGGGATTACTCCAACAGCAGCACAGCCCAAAACCAACCGAAGAGCTGGGCGTGCAGAACGCAAGATGGCGAAAATGGTTGTGCTGGAGCCCAAGGAACGTCGTGGCGAAAGATTCTTCATTGCTGCAGAACTTGTTGTTGGGCGCGGTCCAGATTGTGCGCTTTCCTTTCCAGAAGACTCATTTCTCTCCACGGTGAACACGCGTCTTTATCCGTCTGCGGATTCAATTTGGGTCGAAGATCTCAACAGCACGAATGGCACATTCGTTAATGGACAACGAGTAAATGGCGCCCGCGAATTGCGGCGCGGTGATCGTGTGCAAGCGGGACACACCGTGGTGGAACTGCAATGACACGGCGGATGGAATTGCGGTGGGGAGCAACCACACACCAAGGTCGTGTTCGCCAGGGTAATGAAGATGCTTTCATGGCGTGTCCCAATCTGTTTGTAGTTGCCGATGGTATGGGCGGACACAACGCTGGTGAAGTAGCCAGTGCAATGGCAGTTGCGTCGCTGAGTGCTGGAGCGGGCCAGGGTATTAAGTCACCCTCGGAACTTGAGCTCCTGATTCGCAGTGCCAATGCAGCGATCTACACGGCATCAACCACATATGCGGACCAACGCGGTATGGGCACCACAATCACTGCAATTGCGCGGTTGAACAATGACGAGTCTGAATCTGGTCAGCGTTTTGAACTTGCCATTGCAAATGTTGGCGACTCACGCACTTATCTAAAACGCAACAATGAGCTGTTGCGCGTGACTCTTGATCACTCGTACGTGCAAGCACTTGTTAATGAAGGTTTCATCAGTATTGCTGAAGCCCGTGTGCACCCGAGGCGCAACATTGTCACGCGTGCACTCGGGATCGAATCCGATGTTGAAGTTGACATTTCAGTGATTGAGGTACAACACGGTGATCGATTTGTTCTCTGCAGCGATGGACTCGTTGATGAAGCAGACGATGAAGAGATAGACACCGTTCTTTATAGCCATGAGACACCCCAGATGGCTGCGGAGGATCTTGTCACTCTTGCCAATGACCATGGTGGGCGCGATAACACCACCGTGATCGTTGTTGATGTGATTATTTATGATGCGACCCCAGCTGGTGGAATGCCAGTCACCGAGCCGATGAGCAACGTTGAAGAAGTACTGCAGGGTGCTATTTCAGAGGATGCAGCAACTGAATCAGTGGAGAAAAAGCGTCGTTTCGCAGTGGGCAAGATAGCCGTAGTTGCCGGGGTGATTGCCGTTATTGCGGTGACCATAGCGTTGATCGTTGGGTAACAACCCATGAAGTTCAGGCTGATAGGACTAGCCGGACTCATCACCGCCTTTGCTTATCTCCTTGCAGCTCTAGGCGAAAACTCCGAGATACCTGCTGGCGCCGGCACGTTTCTCATTGCTCTGTTATTGCTAGTCGTCGTGGCACATTTTGCTGTCAAATATTTGGCAAGCGCGGCGGACCGATTGTTTCTTCCACTTGCAGTGTTTTTGCACGGCATTGGCTTTGTGATGATCACCCGTTTGTCGGATCGGCTTTCTGGTCTACAAGCAACGTGGTCACTGATCGGTATCGGCGCCTTTGTAGCCACCCTTGTGGTCGTGCAACGTGTGAATGACCTCGCTCGCTATAAGTGGGGGTTTTTCACAGGCGGTGTCTTTTTGCTGTTGCTTCCTCTCGTTCCGGGTCTCGGCTTCACTAACGGTGGTGCACGAATTTGGGTGAACATGGGCCCGATCAATTTTCAGCCCGGTGAATTCGCCAAGATTGCCCTTGCAATCTTTGTTGCTGGCTATTTAGCCGAACGTCGTGAATTAATCGCCGCAGGTACTTGGACCATCGGCCGACTCCACCTGCCAGAACCCCGTGATGTTCTGCCGTTGCTAGCGGCGTGGGGCGTGTCCGTGGTCGTGATGGTCGGCGAGAAGGATCTCGGCTCATCATTGCTCTTCTTCATGCTTTTTGTGGTCATGCTGTGGGTAGCAACAGAAAAGACCAGCTATCTCGTGGTTGGATTATCGATGTTTGCAGTGGGTGCAGTCATTGCGTACAACATGTTTGACCACGTGCGTGACCGTGTAGAGATTTGGTTTGATCCATGGAGCCAATACAGCGGCAAGGGCTACCAAGTTGTTCAGGGAATGTTCGCCTTCGGTGCGGGTGGCTACACGGGATCAGGGCTTGGAAAGGGCTTCCCCACTCGTATTCCCGCAGCGCAGAACGACTTCATTTTTGCCGCTATCGGTGAAGAGCTTGGGCTACTTGGCTGCACGGCGATTCTCGCGGCATTTGTTTTACTAATCGGTGCTGGCCTGCGCACAGCAAGCCGCACGCAACGCCCATTTGAACAACTTCTCGCAACGGGCCTCACATTGATCTTTGGTTTGCAGGCATTCATCATCATCGGAGGGGTGCTGCGTGTTGTCCCACTGACCGGTGTTGCGTTGCCGTTTGTTAGTTACGGTGGCTCTTCGCTTGTGGCCAACTACGTATTACTGGCGATTCTGGTTCGAATTTCCGATGGTGCTGCGCGACAAGTTGGTGATGCCCCCGACACTCTTACTCTCTCTGAACGCTGGGAATTGAGAAAGCTACGAAAGGCTGCCAATGAACCGGCAAATTAGGCGCCTGGCGCTGGGTTTGATCGCTTGCTACGCGATTCTTTTTCTGCAATTGAATGTTTGGCAGGTTGCGCGAAGCGATGAGCTCAAAGATGACTCCCGCAACAATCGTGAATTGCTCCGCGATTTCAACTCGCCACGCGGCCGAATCATCACCGCTGACGACGTCGTTGTGGCGGAAACTATTGAGCGTGATCTTGATGGAAATGTTGTGCGTCAGCGCACCTATCCAGAGCGGGATCTATTCGCCAATGTGACCGGGTACTTCACACTTGGGTTTGGTTCTAGCCAACTCGAACGGAGCGAGAACGACGTGCTTGCGGGTCGCACCGCAGAACAGCAACTGCAACTCGCACAGAATCTCTTTGCTGATCAGGATGTCAGCGGTGATGTGATCCTGGCAATGCGCGAAGACATCCAAAGTGCGGCCAAGGAAGCATTGGGGGACCGTGAGGGAAGCGTCGTTGTTCTTGATGTTCGCACTGGTGCTGTATTGGCAATGTGGAGCTGGCCCACCTTTGACCCCAATATTCTCTCCGACCGCACTCGCACCGACACACTTGATTGGTTCAACTTCCTTAACGCGGACAATCGCAAGCCGCTCCTTGCAAACGCCTACCAAGAGCGCTACATGCCCGGGTCAACATTCAAAGTGATCACGACTGCAACTGCTCTACGTGATTCGCTAATTGATCTAACGACGGTTTGGGAAGATGAAAGTGCCTTTACGCCTCCGCAAACAACCGACCCGATCGAAAATTATGGTGGTTCCACATGCGGTGGAGACCTCACTGAAGTATTCACGCGTAGTTGCAACATCCCATTTGCACGAATCGCATTGACACTTGGCGCAAAGAAGCTCGTCGGAGCAACAGACGATTGGGGCTTCGGTGAAAATATTCCGCTTGATCTACCACG
>CAZXAX010000010.1:22623-43233 GCA_964638795.1 uncultured Bifidobacterium sp.
TCGGAGCAACAGACGATTGGGGCTTCGGTGAAAATATTCCGCTTGATCTACCACGATCAGTTGCGAGTGTGTTTGGCAAGGTGAATGACTTTGAAGATTATCTGCCCATGCTTGCAATTCAGGGCTTCGGGCAAGGTAATGCACAAATGGTTCCATTGCACATGGCGATGGTCGCAGCAACAATCGCCAATGGCGGAAAGATGATGGTTCCTTACGTCGTTTCATCAACTGTTGATCGCAATGGCAAAGTGCTCACATCAACATCACCGACCGTGTGGCGCACCCCTATTGATGCTGAAACTGCCGCCATCTTGACTGAGTTGATGATCGGTGTAGTGCGCAATGGAACAGCATCGTGCTGTATGCAACTTGCCAATGGCGTGCAAGCAGCAGCAAAAACCGGAACAGCACAGTTGAACGCCAAAGGCGAACCGATGCGGTCACATGCCTGGATTACGGCGTTTGCGCCTGCGAATGCTCCAAAAGTCGCAATTGCCGTGATGGTGAAAGGTGTTAACGATGAAGTCAGCGCCTCAACTGGAGGCCGTCTTGCTGGGCCAATAGCCAAACGAGTGCTTGATGTGGCATTGAAGGTTCTGGGTACATAACCCTTAACTAACCTTGAGAGAACCTTATGACGAACCCTGACCGCACGATTGTCAACGATCGATACGAAATTCATGAACGTATCGGCCGCGGCGGGATGGCCGACGTGTTCTTGGCACGAGATTTACTGCTCGACCGACTTGTTGCGATCAAGGTTTTGTTTCCTGAGTTTGCGACTGACCCTGCCTTTGTTGAGCGTTTCCGCCGCGAAGCACAGTCGGCGGCCAACCTCAATCATCCAAACATCGTGGCGGTGTATGACTGGGGCCGCGCCGGGACCACTTACTTCATCGCAATGGAATACGTACAGGGCCGCACCCTGGCGGACATGTTGCATGCACGCGGACGCCTCACTGCCGATCAGGCTGCAGATGTTGCAATGGAAGTGGCTGGTGCACTTGCGTTCGCTCACCAAAGCGGTGTGGTGCACCGTGACGTGAAGCCGGCAAACATCCTGATCGCTAACACCGGTCAGGTAAAGGTTGCGGACTTTGGAATCGCGCGTGCTGTGAACTCTGGAGCGGAAGACAACCTCACGCAAACCGGTGCCGTCATGGGTACCGCTACGTATTTTTCTCCTGAACAAGCACAGGGCGCGCAGCCCGACCCACGCAGTGATCTGTATTCATTAGGAATTGTTCTTTATGAGATGGTTTGTGGCCAGCCACCATTCATCGGTGATTCTCAAGTCGCAATCGCCTATAAACAGGTCCATGAAGCACCACGCCCACTAAATCAGATCGTTCCCGAAATCCCCCGCCAATTCGAAGCGGTAATTGCAAAGTGCCTAGCCAAGAATCCCGATGTTAGATACGGAACTGCGTCTGAGTTGCGCGATGACATCAAGCGCTACAAGGACGGCCAGCCCGTTCAGGCTTGGCAACAAGCAGTCGGCAACACAGGCCAAACACCGGTGACCACCATGATGCCCGCGGTTTCTGCCAATGATGCTTCGACAACAGTGGTTCCAAAGCTTGGTCCAACAACACAAGTGATGCCTCAAACGCCTGGTGGTGATGGTGGTGGCAACTGGCCTCCATACGAAGACGACCCACAGCGGTCACCTTTTTTCTACATACTGTCGGCAATTGTGGCGATCGCAATTGTGGTCGGTGCCGTATTTGTTGTTTTGAATGCAACCAAAAACGATTCAACGAGTGGGCCTCTTGAAGTTCCTGAGTTAATCAATCGTTCATATACCGATGCCGCCAAAGAGCTCATTGATCTTGGATTAGTTCCCGTCCCAGATCCAGTGAAATCAGAGACGGTTGATCCAGGAGTCGTTTATGCACAGAATCCGCTACCGGGCGTCGTATTACGCAAAGGTGATTCGGTCACTCTGACTTACAACCCAGACGGAGCGCCAGTGCAAGTGCCATCACTTGCAGGGCTCACGATTACCGAGGCGACCCAGGCTCTGGCTGCCGTTGGTCTCAATTTGCAAATTTCTGAGACGCGAATTGATCCACAAACTCCGATTAACCAAGTGATTAGCCAAACCCCGCTTGCAAATGAAACCGCCACGGAAGGCTCCGTGGTGTTGGTGGTTGTTTCTGGTGGTGCTGGCGATGTTCAAGTGCCAGATGTGAGCGGTCAAACTTCAACTGCAGCACAGAACTTGTTGCAGGCGACGCCCTACCAATTCGTCGTAAGCGTGTTGACCGAAACGAGCACATCAGTTCCACAGGGCCAAGTAATTCGTACCGATCCATCAAGTGGTTCCGCGGCAGTATCGGGTGACAAGATCACGATTTATGTTTCGGCTGGACCAGATCAGGTCCAAGTTCCCGAAGTTCTGAATATGACTCAAGCCGAAGCCGAGTCAACTCTTAGCAATGCAGGGCTTGGTTTCTCGGTGCAGACAACGTTGTTGCAAGCAGGCGATCCAAAAATTGGGCGCATCGTCGACCAAGGCACTGATCCAGGCACATTGGTGAATCCTGGCACTGTGATCAAGATTTATCTTGGTGTCAAAGCTCCAAAACCAACTACGACCACTACCTCGCCAGCAACAACTACGACAACGTCTCCGTAGATTTCAGCCACAACGAGCGAGGAAGTTTCCAAGCAGTTTGTGACCCGCCTCAGTGAGAATGCTTTCTGGATGGAACTGAACACCTTCGATATCGAAATCACGGTGTCTCACGCCCATGATCAGACCATCTGAAGATTCCGCTGTGATTTCCAACGCATCTGAGATTGTGTCGCGATCAATCACCAAAGAGTGATAGCGAGTTGCGGTGAGGGGAGACGGCAGTCCACCAAAGACACCTTTACCTTCGTGCAATATTTCTGAGGTTTTCCCGTGGAGCAACTCCGGAGCGCGAACAACTTTGCTGTCAAACACGTGTCCGATTGCTTGGTGTCCAAGACACACTCCAAACAGTGGAGTGTTGCCAGCGAATGCCCGTATCGCATCGCAAATAATTCCAGCGGTTTCGGGCCGGCCCGGGCCTGGCGACAACAACACGCCATCTGCACCGATATCCATGGCCTGCTCAACGGTGATTGCATCATTACGCACCACAACCGGATCGGCACCGAGTTCACCCAGATACTGCACAAGGTTGTACACGAAGCTGTCGTAGCTATCGATCACAAGCACCTTTGGCATGGGTTCCAGCATGACATGACCACGCCCTAGACTCGGATTCGATGGCACCGCCAAAGAGAAAGACCGGGGGTCGCGTTACACCCAAAGGCACAAAGCCTGGTGACGCACCTGCTTCACACCGTGGAGACTCCTCGCATCCCGAGGCGTCCTCGCGATACACCCCGCCGATTCCTACCTATATGAAGGAAAGCCCGCGGTGGGTGCCGATACTGATGTTCGCTCTGCTCGGCCTCGGCGCGCTTGTGATTTTGTTGTATTACATGGGTGCAGTGCCTGGCGGGCGTAGCAACTGGTACCTGTTCAGCGGGCTTGGCCTGGTTTTGGGCGGATTGTTCACAGCCACGCAGTATCGATAACGGTCAAAATCTGCCAAACCCTTACGTCGGTGAAACTACATCGATGTATTTAAACCACAGAGTTTTCCACAGGCTGTGGATTTCTAGTCGATCGGGGCGACGAGATCCATGTCCTCAAGACAGTGTTTTGGCGGCGGTGGATCCTCGTCTGGCGCCATCACCATTCGTAGTTCGACGCCACAGACACCGCAGCGATATCGAACGTTGATCCTGCGCATCTCTCCAGAAGGGGGCGGTGGCGGAAGCGAAGTTGTCATGGAACGCAACATGCCAATACCCACTTTCCAGATAAACAAGAACAGCACCACCCCACCTAAAAACCAGATGATGGTGGAGAACGCTGGCATTTATCTAAAGGCGCTCGATGATGGTGGCGTTGGCCATGCCGCCGCCTTCACACATGGTTTGCAGACCAAAGCGTCCGCCAGTGCGCTCAAGTTCATTCAAGAGTGTTGACAAAAGACGAGTACCTGAACAACCAAGTGGATGACCAAGTGCGATGGCACCACCGTTCACATTGACCTTTTCCATATCTGGACGAAGCTCTTTTTCCCAAGCCAGGATCACAGAAGCAAAGGCTTCGTTGATTTCGATCAGATCCATCTGGTCGATGGTCATACCAGCGCGCTCCAGCACTTTCTTCGTGGCTGGAATTGGCGCGGTGAGCATCATGCGTGCATCATCACCGGCGAGAGCAAAATTCACAAACCGAGCGCGTGGCTTCAAGCCGAGCTGCTTCGCTTTTGATTCGCTCATGATGAGAGTTGCCGATGAACCATCGGTGATCTGTGATGAGTTACCAGCAGTAACGCGACCACCTTCTTCTTCGGAGCGGAAGACTGGCTTCAACGCACCAAGTGATTCCATCGATGACGCACGAATGCCCTCATCGGTAGTCATCAAGTTGCCTTCGGCGTCGAGGATCGGCAGGATTTCGCGCTCGAAACGACCTTCTTGGGTGGCGCGAGCGGCGTTGTTTTGTGACCGCAGTGCGAAGCGATCGAGGTCATCGCGTGTGAGTCCCCATTTGTCGGCAATCAATTCGGCAGACACGCCCTGTGGAACGAGGCCACCTTCAGATGCATAGCGGAGTCCAACCTGAGGACCGAATGGAAGTCCGTACTTACCATCAGCCATTGAAGAACCCATTGGCACTCGTGTCATTGCTTCGATGCCAGATGCAATCACCACATCGTATGCACCTGCCATCACGCCTTGTGCTGCGAAGTGCGCAGCTTGTTGGCTTGAGCCACACTGACGATCAATTGTGGTTGCAGGAACGGTGTCAGGAAAACCAGCGGCAAGAACAGCGTTGCGTGCGATGTTTGTGCTCTGCTCGCCCACCTGCATAACACAGCCCATAATCACATCGTCGATAAGTGCAGGATCAATGCCTGTACGACTGACGAGTGCTTTCAGCGTTTCCGCAGCGAGATCAACTGCGTGCCACTCCTTAAGTTTTCCGTTACGGCGTCCAAGTGGCGTGCGGATGGTGTCGATGATTACTGCGGTTTCCATGGGTTCCTCCCGAATAGACAGACACGAGTTTGCTACCGCTGGGTAGCCAGCACAAAACCCGTTGAGTTAAGCCAACAATGCCTTTAGTTGGCTTATTCCATCGGTAAAGCTCGGCTTCGAGGCGAGGATGGCTTTCGAAAGCATTACGGGCTTGGGCATAGACAACCCCAAGACCCCGCAAAGCCTTCCGCCGTGCCCATATGCAGCAATGAGTTTTCCCTCGTCCATCGATCCGGCGATGATCTCAACTTCATCCTCAGCATGGCTACGACCCATGAATTGGATTCGCTTGTCGAACTGGTCGCTCCAAAAGAAAGGGACGCTCTCAAACGGGGTCGTCGGCTCTCCCTTGGACACAGCGAGCAAATTGTTCGCTGCAGCCACTCCTTGCTCAACCGCGTTGGTCCAATGCTCAATTCTCATCAGTTCAGGTGCGGCCGAATCACCGACCGCGGCATTAGGCCAACGAACAACATCACCTGCTGCAAACACTTCTTTGACACCAACATTCAGATATGCATCACAGACAATTCCGTTGTCCAAAGTAAGACCGCTGCCTTCAAGCCACTCTGTATTGGGTGTAACACCAACACCAACTACGACTACATCAGCGTTGACGTTTTCACCATTAACAACAACTGCGGTGACACGGCCTGCATTTTCTACGAACCCTTCGACTTTCACCCCGCAACGCACATCGACACCCTTGTCACGATGAAATTCGGCGAAGGCGCTTCCCATCTGCTCACCGAGTCCGCGAATCAAAGGTGCAGGAAGGCCTTCAAGCACCGTTACCTCACAGCCAAGATTTTTCGCCGTTGATGCAACTTCAAGCCCAATAAAGCCAGCTCCGATCACGAGGACTTTGGCATCGGGCGCCAACAGGCCACGCAACTGATGGGCATCCTTCAGTGTGCGCAACATGACCACGTTGTCGGCTGATGGTTGCCCTGGCAAAGCTCGGACTCGGCAACCAGTGGCAATGATTAACCCGTCGTAATTGAGCTGCTCTCCATTGCTCAAGCCAAGCATTTTTGTGTCTGTGTGCAAAGAAGTTGCCTCGACACCATTTTTGAAATCAATGTTTAACGATTGAAGATCATCGCCCTTGCGTAACGCAATCCGTTCGTCGTCCCAATTGTCACTTAGAAATCGCTTTGACAATGGTGGCCGGTCATAAGGCGCACCGGTCTCGGCATTAATCATGGTGATTCGTCCTGCGTATCCACCGACTCTCAGCGTTTCACTCGCCCTTAATCCCGCGAGGCTCGAGCCCACAACAATCACATGATTCATGACAAGAAACTAATCGTTCACCCATAGACTTTCCTCCTGTGAACGGTTCCAGCGATCAGGACACTGGGCTGCGGATTCTTGATGTCGCTGAAGAAATCCTCGAGCGAGTAGGTGAGCCCAATTTGCGGGTGGCCGATGTGGCAGAAAAATGCGGCATTGCAATTGGACTCATCTATCACTATTACCGAGATCGTTCGGCGCTAGTTGCAGCTGTGCGCTTGCGTCAATACACCCGCAATGTTGAGGCTGACATTGAAGCCATGAGTGCACTCCAGCAATCTGGTGCCAACCCGGCCGACGTTTATGCAGTCACACAAGAAACGATCGGCAACCTCCAAAGTGAGGCCCGACGCAAAGCCCGGCGCGAACGCATTGCCGTACTTTCCGCAACGCAACACAATGAGGTGCTGCGCGAAGCTGTTCGCGCATCGCAACAACAATTGAATGACCGAATCGTTGCCGTGGTTACCCACTACCAGGAGATTGGTTTCGTAGACAGATCAATTGACCCAAAGGCTGTGGCGCTTTTCCTTGAGGCGCTCCCGTTGGGACTCGCGATTCTTGACGCCAACCCAGATACGGCTCCGGCTCAGGATGCCTGGGACCACATGCTGTCTGGGATGTTGGAGTACCTCGTGGCCCCACCGCCGAAGTCAGCACCTAAGCATTGACCCCTTGAAAATTTTTTAATAGCCTCAAGTCGTCTAATTCTTGGGGGTATTTGATGATTCATCGCGCAATCAAATCAAGGTTCTTGGCCATAGGGGCAGCCGCGGTCTTGGTCGGCATGATCCCCACCGCGATGACCTCGGCCCAGGTGGAACCATCTGTCACCACGGTAAGCATCAAGGGAAGTATCGGGGCCGGGCGCAATGGATGGAAGGTGTTCCTCGTTGATCGCAACGGCAAGACCCGAATCGCCAACGTCAATTCTTCGGGGGCATTCGAATTCAATCGGCTGCGCCCGTTATCAATCAAAAAATCAACACTGCATGTGATTGACAACGCCAACCGATACATCGGGCCGATCGTGTTCGCGAAAGAGAAAATTGGTGCGGCGTGGTGTGCGCACCAACAACTATCAGGTGAGCAGATCGTAGGTGCACGTTTCACAAAAATTGGACGCGGGTTCGTCGCCGCGAACAGCATCGGATCCAGCAAATACATGCGTGCTGCGAGCAAAGCAACAGTAAGTGGTGTTCCAGTTGGTGCAGCTTCGGGCGGCATCGTCACGCTTCGGAGTAGTGATCAGCAAGCGTGCAACGCAACACGTCTTGGCAAAACAGCGTCAATAAGTGCAATGGTCGGAGAAGAATTAGTTGGTCTCGGAGACGACACAGATGACGACGGTTTGCCCAATGCTTTCGATGCCGATGACGACGGCGATCGCATTATTGACGCATCGGACCCCACAACTGCCAACACAACCGCAGCGATGAACCCCTGGGTGGCACTGCGGAGCAGTGACTACTCGTTCAATGCAAACCTTGATCCAGATCTCTCCGAAGAAAAGATTGTTGCCACTCTCGGTGCAAGTGACAACTACGTGATTCAGTTCTTTGTTGGTAATCGCAACTTGTTTCCCAACGGTCGTGATGAGGGATTCGATGTCGACGCCACGATCAACGACATCAAATGGGTTTACGTTGATTGTGGCGAGCTTGTCTATTGCGGTGGTGAATCGCCAACAGCAATCAATGGCATGACCCACGATTCGGCGATGGGTAACTCCACTCTGTGGAACACGTACCAAGGCGGTTGGGCCGTGGAAAACGGTGGTTCACAGAGCCTTACCTTGGATCCCGATGCTGATTTTGGAATCGTCCCTGAAAGTGAACACATCGGAAATGCTCTTTGGGCAATGAATCGCGCGAATGGGCCAGAGCGAATTTTTTGGCGTGCCTCTGTGTTTCCCGATCAAGGCTCGGACACGTTGTCTACTGTGCGGCCTGGCGATGTGTTTACGCTCAATTTTTCACTCAACGGCGCAATCAATTCACTCGCGATGATGCTGAACCCGCACGCAGTGACCATCCCCGGATTGAAAACTGTGAACTCGATCAACTACGAAGGCAGCGCGATCTTCACTGACGATAACGACAAGGTCGCTTTCAGCGTTTACCGGCCACAGCGCCTGGTCAGCGGTGCAGAGGTTGGAGGCGGTGCGGGGAACAAGTTCATGGATCTCGGCGGAATGCAATACGGGCTCAGCCTTTCCATCATGGGCCGCAACAGTTTCAGTTGCCCGGCAGCGTCCTACACGGAACTCGGTAACGTCACCCGTCAAACCGGTTTGCCTGTTGGAGTTGGCTGGCCGCTTCTTGACCAAACCACCACCGACTCAGCGAGCAGTGCGTCCAATTCAACAGTTGACTTCACCCTCAATGTCCGCGCATGTGTACAGGCAGCAGATGAGGAGTGGGGCAGCAATTACTGGGGATCAGCGTCCTCGTTTAATTTCGAGTTGGCTGCAGCCGGCACCCAGCTCACCGGTGGGGCAAACAACAGTGCACTGCAACTGACCATCGTCACAGCACCTAATTGAGGATTCAGTGGTGGAGACGATGGGAATCGAACCCACAACCCCCTGCTTGCAAAGCAGGTGCTCTGCCAATTGAGCTACGTCCCCGCACGGGGCTTCACCACGATAGCGGTGAATGGCAAGTGAATACCAAGTAGATCGCTAATACTTGCCGATTCGCAAAAGGCACTAGGGGTAACCTCGTTTTATGGCTGGCGAACTCATTTATGCATTCCGTGTGATGCGCTTGCCGTTGCTCGACGCTGGCGGGGCGCCGATCGGTCGGCTAGAGGACATCGTTGTGGTCCCTGGCCGTACCGCTAGTGCCCCACGTGTGGTCGGATTTGTTGCCACGAGCCAGCGCCGGCGCATATTCGTCAATGCCAATCGAGTTGCATCGCTTGGCAGCGATGGTGCTCGTTTGCGTTCCTGGGACGTCGACCTCAACCCCTTCAAGGCTCGCCCAGGTGAACGACTGGTTGGATCTGAGATCATTGATCGCCGCATTGCAGACGAGACCGTGAGTGATGTCGCCTTGCGACAGGTGCCGGACCCGAAAGTTGTGCGCTGGGAAATTGCAAAGGTGCGGCTGGCAAAAAAGAGCACCCTGTTCGCCCGCCGTCCGAGTTTCCGGCTAGTTGATTGGAACGAAGTCAGCACCCTGTTTGCTGCCGGTACCGAGATGCAAGCTGAAGCGGCTCGTTTGCACGACATGCACCCATCCGATGTGGCCGCGGTAGTGCGTGCTCTTCCGTTGCAACAGCGCAAACAGTTAGCCGAGGTTATGGACGACGATCGTCTGGCTGACCTTCTGGAGGAATTGCCTGAGGCTGAACAGTTGCGCCTCATTGAAGGGCTTGATCTTGATCGTCTTGTAAACGTGCTTGACGAGATGGAATATGACGACCTCGCCGACCTCCTCGCCGAGATGCCCGGTGAACAGAGAACACGCGTTCTTGATGCAATGGACGAAGACGATGCTGAGGTGATGCGCCAGTTGTTGTCTTATGCAGAGGGCACCGCGGGTTCACTAATGACGCCCGAAATCATCGTGTTGCCACCCACCTCCACAGTCGCCGAAGCGTTAGCGATGATTCGTGACCCCGACTGGTTGGTCTCAGTGGCTGCCCAGGTTTTCGTCACCCAAATGCCATTGCGCCCACCGACTGGTCGTTATCTCGGTGTGGTTCATTTTCAGCGATTGCTTCGCGAACCACCGAGCACTGAACTTGGACGTTGCCTTGAAGAAGAGCCAACGATTTCAGCAACCACCCCAGAACGCGAAGTTGCCGAGCGTCTTGCTTCTTACAACATGATGGCCATTGGGGTCACCGATGAGGTTGGTCGTCTGCTTGGCGCAATTACGGTTGACGACGTTCTTGACCGTGCACTTCCAGCTGACTGGCGTCAGCGTCGCAGGGGTGGTGCATTATGAGCCGCCGCGAAGACCTGAGCACTCCGCGTCAGCGTCGGCGTTTTGGTGTTCATTACGACCGTGAAGCCTTCGGTGCTTTTTCTGAATTAATTGCCCGAGCCCTTGGTACTGCTCGGTACCTCATCTTCCAGAGCTTTGTGTGTCTTTTCTGGCTGGCATGGAACATCGGTATGCCTGAGGAGTGGCGATTTGATCCAAACCCGTTTGGTGTTCTTACACTCGCACTTTCACTGCAAGCCGCATACGCCGCTCCACTAATCCTTCTTGCGCAGAATCGTCAAGAAGACCGCGATCGTCAACAGTCAGAAGAGGACCGCGCAATGGCTGCGCGCACCCAGGCCGAAACGGAATATCTAACTCGTGAGTTGGCTGGTGTGCGCATGGCGTTGGCTGATGTTGTAACCATGGATGACCTACGTGAGCATCTTGATCGACTCACAGTGGCAATTGAGAAGGTCGCCGAAAAACTCGATCACTGACAATTTGGGCAACGCCCAACAAGGTCCACGCGGTGATGGGTGATCTTGTATCCACTCTTTTCGGCAAGCGTGGCGAGGGTGGTGTCGAGTTGGTGTTCCAGTGACTCCGGCATATCAATATCCAACACCTCACCACAGCTTTCACACATGATGTGGTGGTGGTGACGGCCGGTGATTGCATCGTCGAGCTCAAAACGCGCCCATTCGTCGGTGCCTTGCACGCGTGCCACGACACCCGCATTTGTGAGATCAGTGAGGTTGCGGTAAATCGAAGATTGTGACGCGGCTGGCATGGCTCGCATCAAATCAGGAATGCTCAGTGGTGCATTGGCATCTTCTAAAGCTTCAATCAAAGCGCGCCGATTTGATGTGTAGCGCAGCCCGATAACTGTGAGCTGCCTAGCTGCCACATCATGGACATCAAGGCGCTCGGTATTCATTATTCGGTTATCCCCGTAAATGCATGGATCTTGATTCCTGAATCCATCACCATTCTGATCAAAGTGCTTGTTGGAAGTTCTTCCATGCCAGCGATGATCACGCCAGATTGCTTGATGAGTCCTTGGCCCAAACCCACTGCGAACACCGCAGAAACTACTCCGGCCACAGTGGCGAGGCGCTCCGCTACTCCAAGCACTTCAACGGTTCGTGCACCGTCACGCACTCCACGGACTTCTACTCTTACACCACCGATTCCCCCTTCGGCGTGTGGAGGAAACAGCATCGGCAGCGTTGCGGTCATCCGATCACGACGGGTTGCGGCGCGGCGTGCGCTGATGCGTTGCACCTCTGGGAACACACGGTGTAACAGCATGGGTTCTGCAAGATCTGCTCGATAACAATCGCGGGCCCCAATCGGTTCTGGAAACCAACACAGTTCGCGCCCGCTTCCTGCAGGGCGTTTAATCCACTCGCCATCTTGCAAGCCGGTAGCAAATCCGCGCAATGTTTTGTGGTGCCGGCGCGCACATGCCGGGCCACCAGTGCCATGAACTGCCACATGAATTTCATCAGCGGAATCAAATTGCGCAGCTAAGTGACGTGCCAGGAGCCCAGAGAGCCCAGGGACTGCTGTGGCACCAACCACCAAGGCAACGCCTTCTTTTCGTGCGTCTTTATCGAGTTCGATCAACTCTTCAATCTCGTCTGGCTCATCGGCAGTTGTAACAACGGAAATCCCGCGACCAATAAGGGTCTCGGCATCCTCGTGTTGCTCACCTCCGCGAGCCAAGATCGCCACATCACAAGAGCCAGTGTGATCGACGTCTTTCACCACATTGCACGTGATGTCAATGTCACGCAACACCTGCGCTGCACGGGCGCCAACGACGCCTTGACCGACTATCGCTACGTTCACTTTGGCGGGGTGATCTCGCGCCAACCACCCTGTTGCGGGGGCACACCACCTTTGCCCTTGATGCGCAACACAGCGGCGGTAATTCCGGCCAGAGATAGAGCAAAGATTGCGCGTCGAAGAGTTTTGATCATGGTGTCCTCAGTTTCGGAATCCAAAATACAGCATCATCTGCCGGTTGGGTCATTTGGAAATCGGCTCACGAAGGTGAACCGGTACAACCTTTGATTTCCTGCGGACACCAATGTTCAACACTTCAACAAACACCGAGAAAGTCATTGCGGTATATACGTAACCCTTCGGAATCTTTTGCCCCAAACCTTCGGCGATAAGCGTGGTGCCGATCAAAAGCAAAAACGCCAGAGCCAGCATCTTGACCGAAGGATGTTTATTGACAAATCCGTAAATCGCGCCCGAAGCGGCGAACATTATTCCCACCGCCACAACAATCGCTATGACCATTACCCACACGTAAGTGGTCATTCCAACAGCAGTAATGACTGAGTCAACTGAGAAAACAAGGTCAAGGAGCATTACTTGCGCGATCACCGAAACAAATGTTGGTGCAACCTTGTTTGAAACTTCGCCTTCATCACCTTCGAGTTTGTGATGGATCTCACGCGTTGCTTTGAAGATCAAGAAAAATCCACCAGCTAAGAGAATTAAGTCTTTGCCACTGAATCCGATGGTGCCAACCGCAAAGAGTTCTTTTTTCAACGAGATGATCCAGCCAACACTCAACAAGAGCAGCACACGCATTCCACCAGCCACAAGAAGCCCTACGCGCCGTGCACGATCCTGGTCTTCGGTCGGCAGCTTGGAGGCAAGAATCGAGATAAAGATGACGTTGTCAACGCCAAGAACTACTTCGAGTGCGAGGAGCGTAACAAGGGCACTCCAGCCAGCGGGATCAGATAGCCATTCCACCGCGTACACGGTAGAGGAAGAATCAGCGTGGGGCTACCAAGAATCGAACTTGGGACCTCATCCTTATCAGGGATGCGCTCTAACCGACTGAGCTATAGCCCCCTTCAATAGGGAACTCTGACTTTATCGTTTAGGGGCCGTCGGTCTCAATCTGTCGCACAACGACCTCTTCTTCAAGCACGGTAACCCTTACGCCACCTACAAGATCGGCGATCAAGTTGAAGACGGTGGCAGCCAGAACAAGCAGGCCGGTGGCAAGAACCACCCAGAACAAACCGAGAATCCAGAGTCCTCTGAACATCGAAGAGCCATCAAAGTTGAACGAATCCCAACCAAACGACTCAAGGAAGCGTTCAACATTGTCAACCGTGCCCGTTGCATTGGCGACATTCCAAAGCAGAATCGAGGCCACCAACACCACCAAATACAAGACAAAGTGAAATAGCAAAGCGATCTTGAACAGACTCCACGGGTCAATTTCGCGAATCACTCGGGTAACTCTGCGCACGCGCGGGCGGGGACCCGAAGGTGTTCTTTTCTCGGTCAGGGACTTGAGTCGATCGGCGAATGCCACGCTTTGAGTGTAGAGAAGTCGACAACGGTGGCGTGGGCGGACGCTCTGATGCCCTTTATTTCCACCACAACCAACACGGTTTCGTCGGCAACGCGGTACTCGACAATCTGTGCATTGTTCTGACTTGCGATTTCCTCAGCTGCATTGGCGCCCGATAGCGCACCTGCCAACGCTGCGGCTTCGGCTGCGATGTGTGCACGCGCATCATCGGTCGCGATTACTCCAAGTTTCGCCGCCGCCACCGAAAATGCTGCTGCCAAACCAATGCCAAGTGCGCCAATTAGAGAAGCGCTGCCTTGATGTGCAAGATGATTATTCGTCGTCGGTCGAAAGAATCGGCGCAACAGAAGCAACCACCTGACCATCGTCAAGGTTCATCACGCGAACACCAGTGGCATCGCGTCCCTGGCTGCTGATCTCGCGCACGGCCATGCGAATAGTTACGCCGCCCGATGAGACTGCAACGATTTCATCGTCTATGCCGACCATGAAGGCGGCAACAACGAAACCCTTCTTACCTGTCAGCTTGATGCCAATAACTCCCTGGCCACCGCGTCCTTGGCGATTGAACTTGTCGACCTGGGTGCGCTTTCCATATCCGGCGTCTGTGACAATCAGGATCGCGGTGTCATCTTTGGCTACATCCACCGACACCAGTTCATCGCCGGCGCGCAACTTCATGCCACGCACACCTGCGGCCGCGCGACCCATCGGCCGCACTTCGGTTTCGCTGAAACGAATGGTTTGACCTTTGCGGGACACCATGAAGATGTCTTCTTCGCCATTGGTCTCGATCACGCGTACGAGTTCGTCTTTTGGTCGCAAGTTCAACGCGATCAGACCATCACGACGACTGGAGTCATAGGCATTGAATTCGGTTTTCTTCACCTGTCCTTGCTTAGTAGCGAAGAACAAGTAGCGCTCGCCATCAAAGGATCGGGTGTCAATGATTGCTTGGATGGTTTCACCGGCTTGTAGCGGCAAAAGATTCACGATTGGGATTCCCTTGGCGGTGCGCTCACGCTCTGGGATGTCCACTGCCCGCAAGCGATAAACGCGACCGCGGTTTGAGAAGAACAGCAAATAGGCGTGTGCGGTGGTGAAGATCACGTGCCGCACAACGTCTTCGGCTTTGAGTTTTGCTCCAGCTACTCCTCGGCCACCACGGCTTTGGGTGCGGAAAGAGTCCGCGGTAACAGCCTTCACGTACTGGGCCTCGGTCATCACAATCACGAGCTCTTTGTCATCGACGAGATCTTCAATTCCCATCTCGCCGACATCATGAGTGAGTTTGCACACGCGCGGGGTTGCAAACTTCTCCTTGATCTCAGACAGCTCGTCTTTGATCACAGTGCGCAAGACGGTGTCCTTGGCAAGGATCTCTTCGAGTTCCTTGATCCTCTTGTTGAGTTCCTCGATCTCAGATTCAAGATCAATTCGTGAAAGACGCGTGAGCTGGCGCAACTGCATGTCAAGGATGTCAATCGCCTGGCGTTCAGAGAACGTATACGGCTTCTTCATCAGAGTTTCTTTGGCTGCAGCAGCGTCATCACTCTTGCGGATCAATGCGATAATCGCATCAATCACATTCAGTGCCTTGATTCGACCTTCAAGGATGTGGGCACGATCTTTGGCTTTTTGCAGACGGAAGTTTGTGCGGCGAGTGATCACTTCGATCTGGTGACGCACATAGCCGTTCAGCATTCCGGAGAGATCGAGTGTGCGAGGTACGCCGTCTACTAGGGCGACCATGTTCACGGGGAAACTGGTCTGCAATTGCGTGAGCTTGTAGAGGTTGTTGAGAACCACGTTCGCGTTCGCATCGCGCTTCAGCGTGATAATCAAATTGGTCGCACCGCCCGAGGAGTTGTCATTCACATCAGCGATGCCATCGAGTTCACCGCCATCAACGAGTTCTTGAATACGCGCGGCAATTGATGAACAGCTCGCTTGGTACGGAAGTTCCGTGACCACAATCTGCATGCCGCCCTTGCGTGCCTCTTCAATCGAGCAGGTGGCGCGCATCTTGATGCTTCCGCGGCCCGTGCGGTAAGCGTCCATGATTCCTGCGCGACCGAGGATTGACCCACCAGTTGGAAAATCTGGGCCCTTGACGAAGTTCATGAGGTCTTCGTTCGTGGAATTTGGATTGTCGATTAGGTGGATGGTGGCGTCAATCACTTCGCCGAGGTTGTGTGGCGGGATGCTGGTGGCCATACCGACCGCGATTCCCTGCGAGCCATTGACCATCAAGTTCGGGAACCGCGCCGGCAATACACTTGGTTCCTCCGTGGTGCCGTCATAGTTCGGAATCAGGTCAACTGTGTCTTCATCGATGTCGGCCAACAGACGCATGGCAAGAGCATGGAGACGGGACTCGGTGTAGCGACTTGCAGCTGGCCCAAAGTCTGGCGAGCCGTAGTTGCCGTGGAAATCAATCAATGGATGACGCAACGAGAACGGCTGTGCCATTCGAACGAGCGCGTCATAAATCGCCGAGTCACCATGTGGGTGATAACGCGCCATGGTGTCGCCGGTGACACGTGCACATTTCACGAATGGCCGGTCCGGGCGGAAACCTTGCTGCTCCATGTCCCAGATGATGCGACGGTGTACGGGCTTTAGACCATCACGAACATCGGGCAGAGCGCGCGACATGATGACCGACATCGCGTAGTCAAGGAACGAGCGCTCCATCTCGTCTTGGAGCGGAACTGGCTGGATCGCGTCTGTTGTTGGTGTATCGCTCACGGTGCTGTCTTTCCGTCCATCAATCAGAAGTCAAGGTTGCGCACATCGCGTGCGTTTGTCTGGATGAAGTTCTTGCGGCTTTCAACGTCGTCGCCCATCAACACACTCATCACTTCGTCAGCGAGAGCTGCTTCTTCAACGGTGACCTGCAAAAGTGTGCGGGTGTTTGGGTCCATCGTGGTGGACCTGAGTTCTTCCCAGTCCATTTCACCAAGGCCCTTGAGGCGCTGGAATTCCTTGCGGTGGTTTGGGTTCTCTGTGAGGAATGCGGTCTTTGCGAGGTCGTCCTTCAGATAGATCTTTTGCTTACCAACTTCAGTTGAATAAAGCGGCGGCTGTGCGATGTACACATAACCGGCTTCGACCATGGGGCGCATCTGCCGATAAAAGAACGTAAGTAACAACGTGCGGATGTGGCTGCCATCGACATCAGCGTCGGCGAGTGCAATCACCTTGTGGTAGCGCGCTTTGCCAGCATCGAACTCTTCGCCCACACCGCCACCAATTGCAGTGATCAACGCCTGGATCTCGTTGTTCTTCAGCATCTTGTCGAGGCGCGCGCGTTCAACGTTCAGGATCTTGCCGCGAATCGGCAAGATTGCCTGCACTCGCGGATCACGTGCGTCTACGGCGGTGCCGCCTGCGGAGTCACCTTCAACGATGAAGAGTTCGCTCTCTTCGGCCTTGCCACTCGAACAATCCTTCAGTTTGTCGGGCATTCCCGCACCTGAAAGTGCAGTCTTGCGGCGCACTGCGTTACGAGCATTTTTTGCGGCGAGCCGCGCTTGCGCTGCAGCGATTGCCTTCTTCACTACCTTGTTGGCTTCGGTTGGATTTTCTTCGAACCATTCTTCAAGGCACTTGTTGGTTGCTTTCTGGACGAATGAGCGGGCGGGCACATTGCCCAACTTGGCTTTGGTTTGGCCTTCGAACTGTGGTTCGCGGAGCTTGACGGCAACGATTGCGGTCAGCCCTTCACGAATGTCCTCACCGAGAAGGTTGTCGTCTTTTTCCTTTAACAGGGCTTTTCCGCGCGCGTACTTGTTGGCAACTGAAGTAAGAGCAGTCTTGAATCCTTCAACATGCATGCCACCCTCGGTAGTACTAATGCCGTTGGCATAACCGTGGATGCCTTCGTAGTAACCGGTGTTCCACTGCAATGCGATGTCAAGGGTCATGCCCTCGTCTTCATCTTCATCTTCGTATGACGCGACCTTGGCAAACAATGCTTCTTTTGAAGCATTCAAGTGCTTAACGAAATCAACGATGCCGCCCTTGTACTGATAAGTGATGGTTTGCTCTTTGCCTTCGCGCGCATCAGTGAACTCAATCTCAAGGCCTTTGTTCAAAAACGCCATCGTCTGCAACCGCTCAGTGACGGTACGCGCCACGAACTCAACACCTTCGGCTTGGAAAATGGTTGGGTCTGGCCAGAATTGAATCGTGGTGCCGGTGGTGCGACCACGCCCTGGGGTTTTGCCTGACTTGCCGAGCTTGCCCTTGGGTTTGCCGCCATCGACGAATTCTTGGCTGTAACGGTCGCCGTCGCGATCAATCTCGACCAGCACACGCTTGGAGAGGGCATTAACCACGCTCACGCCCACACCATGGAGGCCGCCTGAAACCTTGTAACCCTCGCCGCCGAACTTGCCGCCGGCGTGCAACACCGTGAGCACCACTTCGGCTGCACTCTTGCCCTTGTGGGGGCCCGAGGGGTACGGATCTACTGGAATTCCGCGGCCGTTGTCTTCAACTTTGCAACTGCCGTCGTTTTCCAGGGTGACGCTGATCTTGGTGCAGAATCCCGCCATCGCCTCGTCGACAGAGTTGTCCACGACTTCCCAAATGAGGTGGTGCAGGCCCGCCAGACCAGTCGATCCGATGTACATGCCGGGGCGTTTGCGCACCGGATCTAGACCTTCAAGAACCTGGATGTCTTTCGCGCCGTAGTCGGCCGTTGGCTTTGTTGACTTCGACTCCGTCTTTGCCACTTCGTTCCTTATGAGGGTTTTCGTACGTCTAGAAGTCTACCGATGACGACGCACCCGAACTTCGACACTGACGATTTCACTGCCTGTTTCTTCGAGAATTCTTTGCCGAATTGTGGACTCCAAAAAGCCCACTTGTGTCGCCCAACTTGACTCTGAGACTTCGACAACCAGGGTCTGGTTTTCGATCCGAACTGGAGTGACATTTGCAGCCACCGAAGCACCGACGATCTCCTCCCACTTACCGAACACGCCACCAACTTGTTCGCGATCGCCTGCTTGCAGGCGACGCATGAGGTCATCTAGGTCGGAAGAGATTGGTTTCGGGTCGTCGCTCATGATTCCACCACTTCACCTGCGGCGATGCGCACGATTGCATCGGGTTTGGTCTCCTCAGGAACTCCACTTGCAGATGTGATAATCACCTGCCCCGGAGGAAGATTTGCGATCAGGGCATTGGCCCGATCGGGGTCCAACTCTGACAACACATCATCCAATACAAGGATCGGCACACTGCCCACGGACTCAGCCACCATGCGATGAATCGCGAGGCGCAGTGCAAGCACCAGCGAGCGCTGCTCGCCTTGGGACGCATGGAATCGCGCGGTAAGGCCATTGATTGAAATCTCGACGTCATCACGGTGCGGGCCCACGGTGGACACGCCTCGGCGAATGTCGTCATTGCGTGATTCGGCGAGCGCATGCGCCAAACCGCGCGACCGCCAATCGGGTTCGTATCGCAATTCAACTGCGCTGTGGCGTTCTGCGAGTTGGTCGTATGCGTTAGGCACTTCGGTGTTCAGTCGCGCGATTAACGACGCGCGTTCCTCCCCCATCACCGTGCCCGCTGCCACCAACTTTTCGTCCCAGACATCAAGAGTCAGTGCCACATCTTCGGTGAGCCTGCCACCCGCTTGCTTAAGTAACACATTGCGTTGACGGATCACTCGATCGACTTCTGTACGGGTCGCATCAAATCGTGAATCAATTGCGACCAGTGCATCATCAATCAAATCTCTACGTAACGCTGGGCCGTCTTTGACAATCGCGAGATCATCAGGAGAAAACACTGTGGCGCGCAAGACGCCAAGGAGATCGCGGGTTCTGCGCAGTGTTTGTTTGTTCACCAAAACACGATTACGCCCATTCAGATTTATCTCGGCTTCAATCAGGAGTTCGCGCCCATCATCGTGAACGACGTCGGCACGAATGACGGCTTTATCAGTGCCGATTCGCACCAAGGCTTCATTGGGAACACCACGAAAGCTGTGCAAGCAGGACAGATACGCAATTGACTCTGCAAGGCTGGTTTTGCCCTGACCGTTCTTCCCAAGAATTGCAGTGGTGCCGCGCGAGAAGTTGAGATTCGCGGATTCGTAATTGCGAAAGTTGGTCAGTTCTACGCGCCGAACAAACACTTCGTCGTCACTTGATGATCACGCCCGGATGGGCATGATGAAGTAGCTGTAGTCCTCGTTGTCTGCGGCCCACACCGCTGCAGGCGAGCGGGAGTCCTTCATCGCAATGCGCACATACTCGGTTTCGACAACTTCGATACCGGCCATCAAGTAATCCACGTTGAAAGTGATTGAAAGATCAACGCCTGTGTATTCAGCGTCGAGGTCCTCCTCGGTGCGGCCGAGATCGCGGTCTGCGGCTTCCATCCGCACTCCAGATTCACTTAGGTGCAACTTCAACCCAATGCTTGAGGGCAGAACGATTTTGCCGCGGCGGAGTGCCTCAAGGATCAACTCGCGATTGACCGTAAGGGTGTTCGGATACTGAGCGTCCAAAAACATTTTTGGATCCGGAAGTGAGCCGTTGATTGTGCGCGTGGTCAAACTCGCAGTTCCTGTGATGAAAGTGATGGTTGGATCAGCCCAACGAATCACGAGGTCTTTACTCAAAGGCAACATGCGCTCAAGTTCGGTTAGCGCACGCCCCGGGACCAAAACCTTTTCTCCAACCGCGAGAATCTTGCTGTGCGGAAGTTTGCGCAAAGCCATTCGGAAGTTGTCGGTTGCTGCGAGGCGAACCCCATCAGCGTCATGCGATATCTGTACTCCGCGGTACGGGTGATCATCTTGATTTTTTACCGTGCGCGCAACTTGACGCAGGGCATCAGCGAACTCTTCGGCGTCTGTACTTGTGTCGGGTGCAGCAGCTGGTGGCAGAACTTGGAAATCCTGGG
>CAZXAX010000011.1:0-10854 GCA_964638795.1 uncultured Bifidobacterium sp.
GCGCCTCCGATTGCTGCGCCGAAGATTACGTCGCTTGGCCAATGTACGCCTAGTTGAACCCGCGACCACATAACAGCAACGGTTACTACGGGGCCGATCCAACGCCAGCGGACTGGCAGCCAAAGAAAAATGAATACACCAAGCACGGCTGCGTTAACAGCGTGGCCTGAGGGCAACGAAAAGCCATGTGCGTGGTAGCCCTGAAACCAGTCGGACTCCGGTGGGCGAGCGCGGTCAAAAAGGCGTTTCAAAATTGTGTTCAGTCCGTAGGCGAATACCGCAGACGCAACAGCCAAGAAAATCAACTCGGAGCGTTTCTTTAGAAGTAAACCAATACCAATCAGGATCACGATGTGGATTGGAAATTGTCCGAGATAGGAGACGAACTTCGCCATATGACCAAGCCACTCGGGCCTGTTGTCAACGAAGAAGTTGCTGATCGAACGATCCATGATGGTGTTAGCGGGTGAGTGGCTTGTATTTGATTCGGTGCGGTTGGTCCGCAACGGAACCGAGCTCCTTGCGGCGCCACGATTCGTATTCGGAGAAGTTACCTTCAAACCAACGCACTTGGCTGTCGCCTTCGAATGCGAGCACGTGCGTGGCGATACGGTCGAGGAACCAGCGATCGTGGCTGATCACAACGGCACAGCCGGGGAAGTTCTCGAGAGCGTCTTCCAATGCGCGCAAGGTGTCAACATCAAGGTCGTTTGTGGGTTCGTCGAGTAACAGTACGTTGCCATTGCGCTTCAGCAATTTCGCTAGATGCACTCGGTTGCGTTCACCACCTGAAAGGTCACCGACACGTTTTTGTTGGTCACTGCCTTTGAAGTTGAAGCTGGCGACATAGGCGCGACCGTTGATCTCACGTGCGCCAACCTTCAGATGATCAACTCCATCGGTGATTTCTTCATAAACGGTCTTGTCTGGATCAAGATCATCGCGGGATTGATCGACGTATGACAGAACCACTGTGTTGCCCACTGTGATCTTGCCCGCGTCGGGAGCTTCTTGGCCGGTGAGCATTCTGAACAAGGTCGTTTTACCCGCCCCGTTGGGTCCGATGATGCCCACGATGCCAGCAGGTGGCAACGAGAAGCTCAGGTTGTCAATGAGGAGACGGTCACCAAAACCTTTTGATAGCCCATCAACTGTGATCACCGTGTCACCGAGGCGTGGGCCAGGTGGGATTGCGATTTCCAATTTGTCGGGGCCGCGCTCGGCACTCTCGGCCTCAGCATGAAGTTTTTCGTAAGCGGCGAGTCGTGCTTTGCCCTTTGATTGGCGTGCCTTTGGCGACATCCGCACCCATTCGAGCTCTCGCTGGAGTGTGCGTTGGCGTGCTTCGCTGCTCTTTTCTTCTTTGGCAAGACGTTCTTGTTTTTGTTCCAGCCAACTCGTGTAGTTGCCCTCGAATGGAAATCCCTTTCCGCGGTCAAGCTCAAGAATCCACTTTGCAACATTGTCGAGGAAGTAACGGTCGTGCGTAATTGCAACAACTGTGCCTGGATAGTCCTTAAGAAATCGCTCAAGCCAGTCAACGCTTTCGGCGTCGAGGTGGTTTGTGGGCTCATCAAGTAACAGCAAGTCGGGTCGCGAGAGCAACAACCGACACAGTGCAACGCGACGTTTTTCACCGCCGGACAACTTCGAAACGTCAGAGTCATTTGGCGGACAGCGAAGTGCGTCCATGGCTATCTCGACATTGCGGTCGAGGCTCCATGCGTCGGCAGCTTCGATCTTTGCTTCAAGGTCGGCCTGCAAGGCGCCCACTTTTTCGTAGTCAGCATCCGGGTCACCCCACATCGCCATGACTTCGTTGTACTTCTCAAGCAGGTCACGAATTGGCGCCACGCCATCCATCACGTTGCCAAGCACATCTTTGGCGGGGTCTAATTGGGGTTCTTGCTCCAACAGGCCAACGGTGAAGCCGGGCGTAAGGCGGGCTTCACCTGAGTACCCGTCGTCAAGACCCGCCATGATCCGCAGCAGACTCGATTTTCCCGAGCCGTTGGAGCCAATCACGCCGATCTTGGCTCCTGGGTAAAACGACAGTGAAATGTTTTCTAAGACCGTGCGGTCCGGTGGGTAGAAACGTCCAAGTTTGTAGCAGGTGTAGATGAATTCGTGCGCCATAACGCGCCAAGGCTAGGTCCAATCCGCCCGCGCTGCCTGATTCGGTGGTAATTTTTGCCTATCTGTCGCACGAAGTGCGCCGACTAGGGGAGTTATTAATGGAACTACTCACACGTACTGGCTTTGAATTCGGATTCCGCTGGCTGCATGTGCTCGGTGGTATTTGCTGGATTGGCCTGCTGTACTACTTCAACCTTGTACAAGTCCCGTCGCTACCTGGGTATGGCGACGACAACATGGCTCGCCAGAAGACCATCAACCTCATTGCACGCCGTGCCCTTTGGTGGTTCCGTTGGGCCGCAATCTGGACCCTTGTGACAGGCATCCTGATCACTGGCATCACCGAGAACTACTTCGAGAACTTCATGAGCGAGGACTCGCTTGCAGGAATTGGTCACAATGCTGCGATATCAGTCGGAATGGTTCTTGGCATCCTGATGGCCGCCAATGTGTGGATGATTATCTGGAAGAACCAGCGCGTGGTACTTGCCAATGCAGTCGGCATCATTGAAGGCCGTGAGGCCGATCCTGCAGCAGCAGCTGCCGGTCGTAAAGCAACTCTCGCATCGCGTCAGAACTTCATCTTCTCGCTGTCGATGCTCTTTTTCATGGTCGGTGCTGGCCACTTCTATTACGTCTTTGGAGAGACCGCCACCAGCGGCAACGCTTGGACCTTCTTCATCATCGCCTGCGTGTTGATTGCACTGTTGCAGTTGAACGCGCTCGGCAAGTTTGGCGGCACCGCCACCACGAACAAGTTGCTGTGGCCGTACGAGTCGCACAAGAACGCGATTTATACCGCAGTCGCGCTGTGGGCAGTGCTTTGGATCCTCTCTGAGATCCTCCTCGGCTAAGGACTAAACAAAAAAGGCCGACCCTTTAGGGTCGGCCTTTTTTCATTTCTAGATCAGACTTCACTCAACGGTGAGAGTTGCTTTCATGTTGGTGTGACCCGGTACATCGCAGAACAGCGTGTAAGAGCCCGCAGCAAGTGTGATTGAGCCCGTATCGACATCACCCTTTTTGTTGACGACCAGTTTGAAGTCAGGGACCTTTTCCCCATCTTCAATCACAATCAGCGTATGACGGATTGGGGAATCATTTTGATAAGCAACTGCTATCTCTCCAGCCGCCACTGAGTACTCGGTTTTGTCAAAGGCAATGGAGTTGGTGGCCGTGACCACCAGGTTGGTGTCTGCTGGAATCGTGTCAGTGGTCTCGCCGCCGCCCCCGCCACAAGCAGCGGCGATAGGCAAGAGTGACAACGCGATGAGGGGTGTGAATGCTTTGCGCATACCTTCAGCCTATGGTTTCGGGGCCCAAATTCGCCATTGTGGCTGGCGGTTCCAAAGCCAGTCCACAAGTACGCTTGAGACTGATGTCTGAGACAAATCCCCCGATTGATCCCTTCGGTCCCAATTCTTGGCTGGTCGACGAGATGTACGAGCAGTATTTGGCCGATCCCGAATCAGTCGCTGAGGCGTGGCGGGAGTTTTTCGCGGACTACCGCCCAGGAGCAGCACCACCGCGCCCAACTGTCGCACCAACTGCTGTGACTGCTCCTGTTGCATCACCGCCGGCCGCGACTGCCAGCACCACTTCTAAGACTCCTGTTCCACAGGCCACACCGATTCCAGCCGATCTCGTGCCAGAACCAATTCGTGGAGCTGGTGTTGCAATCGTGAACAACATGGAGCGCAGTCTGAGTGTTCCAACTGCCACCAGTATCCGTCACATCCCCGCGAAACTGCTCGAGGTCAATCGCAAGCAGATCAACCTGTACCGCGAACGCACAGGGCAAGCAAAAGTTTCGTTCACGCATCTCATCGGTTATGCAATCGTGCGCGCAATTGCTGACGCCGTCCCCGCTCTAAACAACACCTATGTGCCTGATGCTGATGGCAAGCCACAGATTGTTCGCAATCCAAACGTGAACATGGGTCTAGCCGTTGACGTTGACAAGGGTGGTGGGCAGCGCACGCTCGTAGTGCCCGTATTACGTGATGCGAACACATATGACTTTGCAGGTTTTTTGAATGCATATGAAGAGCTCATCCGCAAAGTCAAGACCAACAAGTTGGCAGTGAGTGACTTCGCTGGCGCAACTGTCAGCCTCACAAATCCCGGAACGATTGGCACCGCGCAGTCCGTTCCTCGCTTGATGCCAGGGCAAGGTGCAATCATCGGCGTGGGCTCGATCGATTATCCAGCCGAGTTCCAGGGCAGTGATGTTCGTGCCCTTGCGGGTCTTGGCGTTTCAAAAGTGGTGACCATAACCAGCACGTACGACCACAGAATTATCCAAGGTGCTGAGAGCGGTCTCTTTCTTAAGCGTGTCCACGAATATCTCCTAGGCGAGCACGGCTTCTATGAAGATGTGTTTCAAAGCCTTGATGTGCCGTATCGCGCCGAAGAGTGGAAGCACGACATCAATCCGGTCAATCGCGAAGAGGCGATGCTGGAAAAGCAAATGCAGATCTCGACCCTCATTCGTGTGCACCGTGTACGCGGTCACTTGATCGCTGATCTTGATCCACTGAAGTGGAAAGAACCCACTCTTCCCAAAGAGCTCGACCCAACCACTTATGGGATGAGCATCTGGGACCTTGACCGTGAATTTCTCACTGGTGGGGTTGCAGGCTACGACCGTTTGCGTCTTGGCGATCTTCTCGACATCTTGCGTGGCGCATATTGCGGCACCATCGGTGTTGAGTACATGCACATCCAGAACACTGAGGAGCAGCGCTGGGTGCAATCACGTTTTGAAGGGGTGCGCTATTCGTTCACCGCGCCTGAGAAAAAGCGAATCCTCGAGCGGTTGAACGCTGCTGAGGCTTTTGAAAAGTTCCTCGCCACAAAATATGTCGGCACAAAGCGCTTCGGTCTTGAAGGTGCTGAATCATTGATTCCGATGCTCGACGCCGTACTTTCGTCGGCTGCTGATGAAGTTTTTGATGGGGCCATATTGGGCATGGCTCACCGTGGTCGCCTCAATGTTTTGGCCAATGTGATGGGTAAGTCGTATGACCAGATCTTCAAAGAGTTTGAAGGGCATGTCGACCCGTCATCGGTACAGGGAAGCGGTGATGTTAAGTACCACCTTGGAGCGCACGGCAAGTACGAAAGCGCTACAGGCAGCCAGTTGAACCTTGAGCTTGCTGCTAACCCGAGTCATCTCGAGACCGTGAATCCTCTTGTGTTGGGCATGGCGCGTGCACAACAGGATCAGATTCATCCGCCGTTGGCATTCTCGGTATTGCCGGTTTTGATACATGGAGACGCAGCGTTCGCCGGCCAAGGCGTTGTGATGGAAACCCTCGGCATGAGTGACATCAATGGCTACCGCGTTGGTGGAACCGTGCACATCGTGATCAACAACCAAATCGGCTTCACAACCGCACCCAAAGAATCGCGGTCGTCTCTGTACTGCTCAGATATTGCAAAGTCGATTCAGGCCCCAATTTTCCATGTCAACGGCGACGACCCCGAGGCATGCGTGCGTGTTGGGCGTTTGGCATTCGAATACCGCCAGAAGTTCCACAAAGACGTTGTCATTGACATGATCTGCTATCGCCGTCATGGTCACAACGAAGGTGATGATCCGTCATACACCCAGCCACTCATGTACAAGGCGATCGCTGAGCGTCGCAGTGTGCGCAAGATTTATGTCGAGTCGCTGGTAAAGCGCGGCGACATCACATTGGAAGAAGCCGAGCAGGCGCTTCAGGATTACGTCGACCGCCTGCAGGTGTCACTTGATGATGCGCGCTCCAAAGCGCCAGCACCTGTTAAAGCCGCACGACCACCAGAACCAATCGGCGTGTTGCCACATATCGAAACAGGTGTTGAGCGCGGCACGATTGATGCAATCTTTAATCAACTAACCAACTACCCGGTCGATTTCGTTGCCCACCCGAAACTGATTCGCCAGTTCGAGCAGCGGGCCAAGCTTTATCACGAGCAGGGCGAAGTGGAATGGGCCACCGGTGAAGCACTCGCCATTGGCTCATTGGTTCTTGAGGGCACGGCGGTGCGTCTATCTGGTGAAGACACGCGCCGTGGCACTTTCAGCCAACGCCACGCAGCACTTGTTGATTACGAAAACGAACGCGTCTGGATTCCGATCGCTGATTTGCCTGGCGCGAAAGCCAACTTCTGGGTTTACGACTCACTACTTTCGGAATACGCAGCGGTTGGTTACGAATATGGCTACGCCCACAGCAATTCAAATGCTTTGGTGTTGTGGGAAGCCCAGTTTGGTGACTTTGTGAACGGTGCACAGATCATCATTGACCAGTATCTGGTTGCCGCTGAAGATAAATGGGGTCAGCAAAACGGTCTGGTCTTGTTACTTCCCCACGGCATGGAAGGGCAAGGGCCCGAACACTCATCAGCGCGTATTGAGCGGTTTTTGCAGCTCTGTGCTGAGGACAACATTCAAGTCTGCAATGCCACGACTGCGGCGCAGTACTTCCATTTGCTGCGTCGCCAAGTTCGTCGCAACATTCGCAAACCACTTGTTTTGTTCACGCCAAAGGCACCATTGCGGATGGCTCAGAGTCGATCCAAGATTGAGGATTTCACCAAGGGCAGTTTCCAAGAAGTCCTGGACGATCCGTTTATTTCCGATCCCGGATCGGTTAAGCGAGTCATACTTTGCAGTGGCAAGGTTGCTTGGGATGCGATCGCAGAGCGCGACAAGCGCAAGTCACCAGTTGCAGTGATTCGAATCGAACAGTTGTATCCATTCCCAATTGATCAGATCAACGCGATTCTCGCTGGCTATCCAAATGCAAAGGAAGTTTTCTGGTTGCAAGAAGAACCAGAAAACATGGGCCCATGGCACTTCGTGGAACACCTGATCTGGCGTCTCAAGGAACGTGGTTACGATCTGCGGCACGTAGCTCGAGTGGCAAGTGGAAGCCCCGCAACGGGATCAAAGGCAATCCACGATCAGGAACTCGCTGACCTCATGGATGAGATTCACGAAGGTCTTTAGGTTTTTTAACCCCGCAGTTTCGTGCCGAGAACTTTTTCAAGGTCATCAATAGCTTGATCAGCATTCAACACCTTGATGGTGGACATGCCCATCGCGGCTGCTGGTTTGAGATTTGATCCAATGTCATCTAGGAACACACATTCCGAAGGCTCTACTCCGAGTTGCTCGCATGCATAGTTGTAGAACTTCGGCTCTGGTTTACGGAAACCAACGACACGACTCTCAACAACTAAATCAAATCGGGCCATGATTGCTGCAACATCGCGCTCATGCGCGGATTCAACGGTGTGTTCGGTGGGGCGATTGAAGTTGTTTGTCAGGCATGCGGTCCTGTAACCAAGCTCGATCACTCGGTCGAGTACCTGAACCATTTCTGGACGCACAGTGCCATGAAGCACGCCAAGCACATCAAGCCCACTGAGCGAGTAGCCGGCACTGGCCATGAGTTCACCAAAGCGCGAGCTGAAATCGAGAGCTGCGATTTCGCTGCGCTCCATTTGCCCCCAGAGGTGATCGCCAGCATCACTGGCAATGACGCCTCGAATGGTTCCCTTTGGTATTCCACGGTCTGCTTCGAGTGCATGAAACGCCTCAAATGGACTCGACAGAATCACGCCCCCAAAATCCCATAGAACCGTCGTGATCATCGGCAAATAATAAGCCCAAACCCACGAATAATCGCCCCTTAATGAACTTATCCACAGGGAGTCGATGGTTGACTAGAGGTCTATGGGAAGGCACGTCGTAGTCGATGGTTCAAACATCGCAACCGAGGGACGCAACGCCCCAAGCCTTGCTCAATTGAGCGAAGCCATCGACTCATTCATGGAGGAATACCCAGGGGTGAAAATCACCGTGGTTGTCGATGCGACCTTTGGTCATCGGATTCACAAAAAAGAAGTGAAGGAGTTTGAAGCAGCAATTGACAACAACGAGTTGGTGGCGCCGCCCGCGGGAGCAGTTGGCCGCGGTGACGCCTTCGTTTTATCGATTGCTAAAAAGGTTGGCGCATCTGTCCTCTCCAACGATTCCTACCAAGAATTCCATGGCCAACACGAATGGCTCTTTGATGAGGGTCGGTTGATTGGTGGAAAACCAGTACCAAACGTGGGCTGGGTTTTCGTCAACCGCGTGCCAGTGCGTGGCGCAGTGAGTCGCCGAGCGCAGCGCGACGGCAAGAACGGACCCGTTGCAGTTGTGCGCAAGCCCAGCAAGGCGGCGAGTCAGCCGATGCCGGTTCCAAAATCTCCACCGCCAAAAGCAGCAACTCCGAAAGTAAGCGCCAAACCAAAGGTGGACACGACCAAGCCCGGAAAAGAGAAAAACGATCTCTTGCCGTTCTTGTCATTTGTGGAGAAGCACAAAGTTGGGTCCCGGGTAAAAGGTGTTGTTGAGTCCTACTCATCCCACGGTGCCTTCGTTCGTATCGGTGAAGTAATCGGTTATTGGCCGATGCGTTTAATGGCGTCACCACAACCTCGTCGTCCGCGTGACGCGGCGTCAATAGGTGACAAAGTTGAACTCGTGGTTGCCGGGTTCACACCTTCGCGTCGCGGAATTGATATTGGGGTGGCAGAGCTTGTGAAGGTGAAGGCTGAACTCAAGCCAGAGTCAAAGCCCGTGGCAGCGAAATCTGCCAAGAGGACAACTGCGAAAAAAGCTGCTGTTGCGAAGAAAGCAGTCGTCAAGGCTGTCAAAAAATCGGCACCGGCAAAGGCGCTCGCTAAAAAAGCGCCGGCCAAGAAGATTGCTAAGAAAGCACCGGCCAAGAAGGCTGCGAAAAAGTGATCGTCGCCACTTGGAACGTGGCTTCGTTAAAAGCACGACTTCCACGTGTCACTCAATGGCTTGAAGACGTAAGGCCCGATGTCCTGTGTCTGCAAGAGACCAAGATGACCGACGCCAATTTTCCCGCGATGGCATTTGTGGAACTCGGTTATGAAGCTGCGCACTTTGGGCAAGGGCAGTGGAACGGCGTGGCAATCATCTCGCGTGTCGGTCTTGACGCAGTAACCAACAATTTTGAATCTTCGGGCGAACCCGACCATGAAGCCCGAATCATCACCGCTGTTTGCGGTGGTGTTCGAATTAGTTCTGTTTACGTGCCCAACGGACGCGAAGTGGGACACGATCACTACAAGTACAAGCTCTGGTGGCTCAATCGCCTTACCGAGACTCTGCAAAAAAATCCAAAAGGAACCCCAACCATCGTTGCAGGTGATTTCAATATTGCCCCTGAAGACCGCGACGTTTGGGACATCAACGAATTTGCCGGTGCGACCCACGTGAGTGATGCCGAGCGATCCGCCCTCGATGCGATCAAAGCAACTGGTCTCACGGACGTGTTCCGCGATGCACATCCCGCACAGGACAAGTTGTACACATTCTGGGATTTCCGTGGCGGTGACTTCCACAAAGGCAAGGGAATGCGGATTGATTATCTGTTGTGCTCGCCAGATGTGGCTAAACGGGTCGACTTCACACTTGTTGATCGAAATGCACGTAAGGGCGAGTCGCCCAGTGATCATGCTCCCGTGATAATCGGATTTAAGGACGCGTAGAAGTAATTGCCAGGATCTTCGCCGCATGGCGACGTGCCTGAATCGGTCCAATTAGCTCCGCCAGTGCATCTTCGGTGGCTGGCAGCGCCTCAGCAATTCTGCGCAGCTCGTGATCAGAACAGATTGCGAGCTCTGTGGAGCAAGCGATTCTGGCCACATTGCGTCGCCAGCTGCGTAACTCATTCATAACTTCGGATTGGAGGTCACGCAACAAGGCCGATGCTGCGCGTATTTCTGGGGGAGCAGGAGTTGGTCGGGCCTGCACTCCGACTGGCATGTCTTTCAGCCATGGGCTGGGTTGACAATTGCGGTTGTTGCGCGACAAGCATCTTGTGATGTGTAACTCGTGCTCGGCGCGTGTAAGCGCCACATAGATGAGTCTCGCCTCTTCGGCAATCTGCTCGGAGGTAATTGCTGAAGCGTGAGGTGAGTAGCCCTTTTCAAAGCCCGCTACAACCACGCGTCGCCACTGTCTTCCTTTGGCTGCGTGAAAGGTCATCACTTCAATTTCATCTGAGGTGGTGCCGGCAAATGATTCCCGCAGCGCACCTGTGGCATAAATCCAGGCCTGGAATCCCGCACCGTTCAAATCTGAAGAAAGCGATTGCACTACGTATTCAGACACGAGTTCAGCAAGCGGTGTGGTCGCGGGAACGGTGCGGAGATCCTCGGCCCATTCAAGCAACTCTTCGAATGACTTGAGCGACTGAACAGCGCGCATCGCCTCATTCACTACAGCTCCGCCAAGTGCGGAAGTGCGCACCTTCATGCCCGCATCAATTAACGCTTTGCGAATTGGCTCAACTTGGGCGTTGGTTCGCACTAGCACCGCAGCGCGAGGGTCCATTCCTGCAGGTGGTGGCGTTCGCAGAAGCTCAACAATGAGCGAGGCTTCTTCGTCTGCGGTGTTGGCCTGATGGGCCTGCACCGGCGGGCCTTCCGGCGCTGTGGCAACAGTATCGGCGTCCATGCCGTTAGTCATCAGCACATGACGTGCGGCAGCGACAATTGCCGGCGAGCACCGATAGTTGTTCGGAAGGCTGACCACGTGTACGCCAGCAGTGCTTAGCGCATCAAATAGTGATGGATCCGCGCCGTTCCACCCATAGATCGCTTGGCATGGATCACCAACAACGAAAAGGTCGTCACGACCATCGG
>CAZXAX010000011.1:10954-23381 GCA_964638795.1 uncultured Bifidobacterium sp.
CGGCGCGCCAAAACTGTGGTCTTTCCCGAACCCGCACCAGCCTTGACCACGACCAAACCAACAGGAGCCGTTACTGCGCGAATCTGATCAGAATCCAGCCCAGAGAGTGTGTCAGAGGGAGCTGTTTGGGGTGGAAACACGGTCACAAAGATAGGTCATCGGTGTGCCGACTACGCTCGCGCTATGCCGTATCCGCGTCGACTCTTAAATGACAACGAAACCATCACGCTCGATATCCATCCACATTGGTGGTATTTCGCTGGGCCGGTGTCGATTCTCCTTGTTTTAGTGGTGCTCGCTGGGATTGTTCGCTCCAAACTCGACGGGGGTGCAGAAACAGCATTCAGCTACTTGTTCCTTGTTGCGATTTTGATCGCAGTTGCATATCTGGTCGTTACCTTCACAAAGTGGGCTACTACCAACTTTGTAGTTACATCGCACCGAATCATCTTTCGCGAAGGTGTCCTTAGTCGCCGTGGTACCGAGATCACCTTGGAAAAGGTGAACAATCTTGCGTTTCACCAAAGCCTCATCGAGCGTCTGCTCGGTGCCGGGGATCTCCTGATTGAGTCTGGTGGAGAAACCGGCCAAGAGACATTTACAGACATCCGCAGCCCAGAACAGGTGCAAAAGATCATCCAAGGTGCACTGCAGCAGTACCTCGAGCAATCACGCAATGGCCGCATGGCGCCAAGCATCAACAATCACATGAATGCCGCAGACGAAATCGCCAAACTTGCCGACCTTCGCGACAGGGGAGTGTTGAGCGACACGGAATTCGAAAATCAAAAGCGCCGAATTCTCGGCGACTGAAGATAGGGGCAGAAATGGCAATGAAGACACTTGGGCGCACCGGCATGAAGGTGTCGCGACTCTGCCTTGGCAACATGATGTTTGGTTCAATCGGCAATCCTGATCATGATGATTGCGTAAAAATCATCCATCACGCGTTGGATTCTGGCATCAATTTCATCGATACAGCTGATGTCTATTCAGCCGGTGAGAGCGAGGTCATCACTGGAAAAGCACTTGCTGGTGTGCGTCGCGACAGCGTGATTCTTGCAACCAAGTGTCACTTTCCGATCACTGGCCTAATGGCCGATGCCAAGCCAGAGCCGAATACTTTTGGCAACAGTCGCCGACACATCATCCGCGCTTGCGAAGACAGCTTGCGCCGTTTAAACACCGATTGGATTGATCTGTATCAATTGCATCGGCCCGATCCGACTGTTGCACTCGATGAACAGTTGGACGCAATGAATGATCTAGTAAAGCAAGGCAAGATCCGTGCATTTGGCTGCTCAACTTTTCCAGCGGAACACACGATGGAATCAGCATGGGTCGCCGATAAACGCAACTTGATTCCTTTCAGTACAGAGCAGCCGCCGTACAGCATTTTTGTGCGCTGGATCGAACGCGATCTGCTGCCCACATGTGCAAAGTTGGATATGGGCACCCTGGTTTGGAGCCCGTTGAATGGTGGATGGCTATCGGGCTCCTACAAAAAAGGCGCACCCAAGCGTGAAGAGGGTCGTGCCAAACGTAACCCTGCGAACTTTGATCCTGAGAAGTCAGTAAATCAACGCAAGCTTGATGCGCTCGAAAAGCTTGAGGTGATCGCTGCTGAAGCGGGGCTAACGCTGCCGCACCTAGCGGTCGCGTGGACCCTCCAGCATCCAGCCGTGACGAGTGCGATCATCGGCCCGCGCATCATGTCGCATCTCACCACAATTATCGGCGCCGACGAGCATGTGCTGACAGCTGATGTCCTTGATGCAATCGATGCGGTAGTGCGACCCGGGTCTTGTGTGCTTCCAGACGAGTCAAAGTGGGAATCGCCGGCTCTAAAGGCCGAGAATCGCCGTTAATGGCGTTTCCTTGCGAGATTGACCAACGAGGGCGCCGACAGCGAGACTGAAACCATGCCAAAAGCAAAAGTAAACGGTGAGATTGAACTCGAATACGACACCACCGGAGATCCCCGCGATCCCGCTCTAGTTCTCATCATGGGCTTCTCTGCTCAGATGACCCAGTGGGAGGACTCCTTCGTCAAACTGCTGGCTGACGGTGGTCGCTATGTCATTCGGTTTGATAATCGCGATTGTGGTTTGTCAACCAAATTGCACGGTGTTCCTGCCAATTCCGACGAAGTTGTGAAGTCCGTAATGCTTGGCGATCCGATGCCAGAAGTCGCGTACACGCTTTCGGACATGGCTGCCGACACAGTTGGCCTACTCGATCACCTAGCAATCGAAAAGGCACACATGGTTGGAGCATCAATGGGCGGGATGATTGCTCAAACCATTGCTATTGAGCATCCACACCGTGTCCACTCCTTGGTTTCCATCATGTCCATCCCAGGTGATCTCGCGTACGGCCAACCAACCCCGGAAGCTGCTGAAGCGCTGTTGGCCACTCCGCCATCAGAGCGCCAGGCGTATATCGACTTTTCGCCGAACTGGATGATCTGGCACTCAAAGCGTTATCGCGACGAAGAGCGCACCCGCGCCAACGCCGCTCGTGACTACGATCGGTCGTTCTACCCAGAGGGCAGTCCGCGCCAGTTGGCTGCGATTTATGCAAGTGGTGATCGCACTGAAGCATTGCGTCAACTACAAGTGCCAACTCTTGTGATTCACGGCCTTGAGGACATTCTGTTGCCAGCCGACGGTGGTCAACGCGTTGCTGAACTCGTACCCGGCGCTCACCTCATGTTGCTAAAGGACATGGGTCACGACCTTCCTGAGCCATTGTGGCCACTGGTTGTTGGTTCCATCCTCGGCCACACAAATCTGTAGCAACTCGCTAGTTAAGAAAGGCAAATCATGTCTGGTCCTTTGAGTGGTATTCGCGTGTTGGAGTTCGCTGGTCTTGGCCCTGGGCCTTATGCAGCGATGTTGCTTGCGGACATGGGTGCCGATGTAATTCGTATTGAGCGAGCAGACAAGGTGTATCCGTTGCCTGGGAAGCCGCATCCTGAGTTCTTGCTTCGTGGTCGCCGCAACATTGCCGTTGACTTAAAAAACCCCGAAGGCAAAGAAACCGTGATGAAGCTTGTCGAGAAATCTGACGCAATCATCGAGGGATTCCGACCCGGGGTGATGGAACGCCTCGGTCTTGGACCAGAAGATTGCGCGGCTCGAAATCCCAAACTTGTTTTTGGTCGCATGACCGGTTGGGGCCAAGACGGCCCGTATGCAATGGCTGCCGGGCACGACATCAACTACATCGCACTTGCAGGCGCACTCGCTCACTTTCGTCGCAAAGACACCATTCCAACGCCACCGATGAATCTCGTCGGTGATTTTGGTGGCGGCGGAATGTTCCTCGTCTTTGGGATTGCGTGTGCACTGCTTGAGGCTCAACGCTCGGGTAAGGGTCAAGTAGTCGACGCAGCAATGGTTGATGGAGTCGCATCACTTATGACCATGTTCTGGGGCTTCAAAGACATGAACATGTTTGACCCGGACAATCCGGGTACCACGATGCTCGATACAGGTGCTGCCTATTACGACGTATATGAAACCAAAGACGGCAAGTACATCTCTGTGGGTGCGATCGAGTCACAGTTCTATCAAGAGATGTTGCAACGCCTCGGGCTGCAAGATGACCCAGACTTTGCCCAACAAAACGATCGCTCAAAGTGGCCAGTGATGCACAAAAAGCTTTGGGAGCTTTTCCGCACAAAGACCCAGGCTGAGTGGAACGCTCTACTAGAGATGACCGACATCTGTTACGCACCCGTATTACCGATGCTTGAAGCCGCTGCGCACCCACACAACGTTGAGCGTGGCACTTACGTTGAGTATGAGGGCCACTTGCAGCCTGCACCAGCACCTCGCTATTCACGTACTCCAGGTGCGATTCAGCGCCCAGCCGCTCATCCGGGTCAAAACAGCAAGGAAGTGCTGGATGATCTTGGATTTTCATCATCTGAGATTGAGTCGCTCTTGTCATCTGGCGCCATCAAACAGGCTCAATAGGTGCGGCTCAGCTGATGGGGACTCTTGTTTGTTTTCACGCCCATCCCGACGATGAATCGATTGCAACTGGTGGCACGATCGCTCGTGCTGTGAGCGAAGGTCATCGCGTGGTTCTTGTCGTGGCCACTGATGGTGACCATGGTGAAGTTCCAGCCGATCTCGGACCCGGAGAATCATTGGCCGATCGACGCAGGCGAGAAACTGCTGAATCCGCTGAAGTTCTCGGTATCAGTGAGGTCGTATGGCTCGGTTACAAGGATTCGGGGATGACCGGCTGGGAGCAGAATCACGATCCCGAATCATTCCTGCAGGCGGAGACTGAATCGGCGGCGTTACTGCTTGCTGATGTGTTGCGGCGTGAGCGAGCCGATGTGCTCACAATTTATGACTGGCACGGTGGGTACGGCCATCCAGATCACATCAAGGTGCATCATGTTGGAATACGTGCTGCCGAACTTGCGGGAACATCCAAGGTTTTTGAAGCCACGATGAATCGCGACGCGATGCGCCGTGGTGTCGAAATGGCCCGCGAGCTAGGCGTTGATTTTGGCGACGATGATTTTGATCCCGATGGTCCTGCCGATGATGGCAACCCAATGGGGCTCACAGAGGCAGAGCTCACCCACGGTGTTGATGTGTCAGCCTTTGTTGAACAAAAGCGTGCTTCGCTGCGATGCCATCGCAGTCAAATCACCGACACAGCAATGTTCAGCGCAATACCTGATGAATATTTTCTGATTGCCTTTGGCACCGAGTGGTACCGCGAACGTGGAACCAATGGCCCAGTGCGCGAAGGTTGGCTGTTCGAGTGACCCGAATTTTTATGGTGCGACACGGTCGTGCTGCCGCCGGGTGGGACACAGCCGTTGATCCCTCGCTTGACCAACTCGGCGCGAAGCAGGCGCAGCAAGTCGGTGCTTCTCTGTCAACACTGGGCAGTATGCAGATTGTGTCAAGCCCACTGGCGCGGTGTCGTGAAACAGCAGCACCGCTCGCGTCATTGTGGAATGTGGAAGTTGTAATTGAGCCAAGGGTCAGCGAGATTCCTTCACCAGTTGGTTACACAATGGAATCAAGAGTCGGCTGGTTGCGGGCGGCGATGCAAGGGAAGTGGTCCGATCTAGATCCGCTGTACAGCGAGTACCGAAATGCCGCTTTCGATTTCGTCGCCAGTCTGAAATCTGACACCGTGATCTTTTCTCATTTCGTGGCCATCAACGCGATCCTCGGCAAGGCACTTGGTGATGATCGAGTGTTGATCGACTCTTTGGACAACTGTTCGGTGACCCAGTTCACGGCTGATGGTGCCGGAAACCTGCATGTCGTTGAGCGCGGTCGTCAAGCCGACACCCTGATCCGTTAGGTTTGAGTCGTGAACTCACTCATGTTGCTTGATGTCCACCAGAACTGGTCGTGGTTCGTTGTGATCTCTAATGCGCTCGCTGGGCTTTGGGCTTTGGCGGCACATAAATGGACCAGCCTGCGCAGTCGCGCTTTGTGGTGGTTCACGGGTCTTGCCGAACTCGCCATCTTCGTTCAGGTGATCCTTGGCGTCGCTCTAGTCAACAAATACAAGCTCGAGTTTCCAGCGTTCCACGCCTTTTATGGATTCGTAGGAATCATGGCGGTAGCGATTATCTATTCATATCGTTCGCAACTAAAGGGCAAGCTCTATCTTCTCTATGGATTCGGTGGCTTGTTCCTCATGGGTCTTGGGATTCGCGCGATGCTTAAGGGCAGCGCATAACGCACGCACAATTAGTGGCCGCCACGCACTCGGTAGCCGCGTTCTTTGAGTCTCTCCGCCAGCCGTTTTTCTGCCGCCTTGGCTGATTCTTGGTCGTAGTACTTCGCCGTTGGCATCAGTTTGGGCATAAGCCGTAGTCCGTGAGCATGTACCACGCGGGCAAAAAGTGGTCCATGGTCATTACGCACACCTTTCATGTGCTGTTGGAAACGCGCCTCTGGTGTCAGTGAAGTTTGGCCGACGTAGACGTGTCCTTTGCCCGGTTTGGATACCGCTGAGGGATCCAGTTCGATCACGTAAAGCGACCATACAGTGGTGTCACGGTTGACCGTAAAGCCTTGAGACTTAAGTTTGCGGATCAGCTTTGATGACGCTTCGGCTGCGGTCTCCCTGCTGCGGAAAGTTATTTGTGGCGCAAGATCGAGACGCAGCTCACGCAAATGGTTTGAATACCACGACTTCCCCTTGGCGAGTGAAGTAAACCGCCTCTCTGGCGTGTCAACAGTGAGTGTGACCAGCAAGTTTGGTTTTGCCGGGTTGCGCCGAGTGACAACGTCATCGAGTTCAATGACCAATATTCGATAGGTGTGTTGTTTGGATTTCATGGTGGGGCACAATACGCACCCCACCATGAACTGTGTCAAGCACCCAAAACCACTTAGTACTACGTACTAAGAAATTTTCCACAGCACCTCAATTAGAGGTAACCAGGCCAACACTGGTCACCGCCAACGCCGGTGAGTGAAGGCTCTACGAATCCTGCGAAGTGATGTGCGGTGAACAAGTCGAGTTCCACCAACGAGTCAGATTCAGCGTGCTGGGCGTGAGCTACCACAACTTCGTTAAAGAGCTTGCGGATATCGCGTGCATTACCGAAGTTGGCACTACGTGGAAGTGAATTAATTGTGTGCGTGAGTGCGTTACGTGCGGAATCATCAAGGCGATAGCCATTTGACTTCGCTATGCCTTCAAAGATTGTTACCAGCTCGGCATTGCTGAAGTCTGGAAACTCCACCGTGAGATCAAAGCGGCTCTTCAAGCCAGGGTTCATGTCGATGAACTTCTCCATCTCGTCGGTGTAACCCGCAACCACGATTGCGATGTTGCCGCGATTCATCTCCATGTAGGTGATGAGTTCAGCGATCGCTTCGCTGCCGTAGTCGTTAGCGCCGCCACCGTTCAATGTGTAGGCCTCATCGATGAAAAGAACTCCACCTGCTGCGGTTTCACATAACGCCCGAGTCTTCGGACCGGTTTGACCGACATAGAGCCCACAAAGATCAGAACGGGTCGCTTCGATTACATGCCCGCTCTTCAACATTCCGAAGTGCTTGTAGATGCGCCCGATCAGGCGCGCCACCGTGGTCTTGCCGGTACCTGGATTGCCCGTGAAGATGAGATGTGGTGATGGCATCACTTGCGGCAGACCTTTTGCTGCGCGGCGTGCCGCAAGGCGCTGCTGGGCGACCAAGGCGGCCACGAACCCTTTGACACTGGCCAGGCCAATGAGGTCTTCGAGCTCGCGTAATGCTGTTTCAAGATCACCATCGGCCTTGCGCAGTTTGGCCTTGACCGAATAGACCATCTCAACAGCACCCGATGCCGAATTGGGGGCAAGAGCACTGCCATCGCTGGCCTCTTCCTCTCGATAACCGAGATCAGCAAGGAACTCAGGGAACGCATCTGCGTGGTACAGAAGTGTGCCAACCACTTCTTCTAGATGGCTCTTGCTGGTCGAACGCAGACCAATGCTGTGGTGCAAAGTGATCTGGGTGTGGTGTGGATCGTTGGCGCCAAGGCGTGTGCTCGAGATGTCGGTCATCGTGATCGTGGCGTAGGGAACAAGGCGGAAATAATCGAGAGCCTCATTGCGGTCAATCGCTGCCAATGGCAACTTGCCTAATGGAAGCTCGATGCGGAGAATCCAACTGCCATTGAACCGCTGATAGAGAACAAATCCGACGGTGTGCTCCGGGTGCTCATCGACAACCAGCTGGGTTGGATATGAGGAACTCAGCATTCCTTCATCCACGATGGTGCCAAGTGACCCGATGTACTCGTACGCCTTGCGTTCTGCCTGATGACGGTCCAATTTGATAGGCCTCCTTGTGGTGGGCGATAGGTGATGGACGATTGCTCGTGAGCATTCATTTATCTCAAATGGGTGTCACAGAGTTGAAGTACCCTGTCGCGGTTTTGCCTGACCCCTCATTGAGAACTCGGGAACGATAGCGACCGCAAACCAAAACGACACCGGTAGTACTCTCAAATTGTGCCCAAATTTGATGTCGCTAATTTGAAGCGCCTGCTGCGTCGTGGCATGAGGCGCACCGAGAAAGCGCCAGCTCGCAAACTTCTGGTACGAAACACCTTGCAGGTTGCTGCAATGTGGGGCATCGCAGTTGTGCAGCCGATCCTTGGGATTCTCGGTGAGAACACCGAAACTTTTCTCAAATTTCGTATTACGGGCCGTTCGGTCCTGCTGCTGGCATTGCTGTTTACCTTCGTGCCACCATTTCTGGCTCTCATTGTGGAGGCCGCATTGTTGCGAGTCCGTAAGGCCCTGCATGTGGTGCACCTTGGTGCCATCGGCGCACTTGGCCTAGTCACCACACTGCAAGTAGCGAAGTTCTATTTGAAGCTTGAAGGGTCAATTCAGGTGGTGGTGGCGGTACTACTTGCAGCTGTCCTTGTTTTGGCTGCTGCCTCCGTGCGGGGCGTTGGGGATTGGTTACGGATCCTCGCGGTCGTGCCAGTCATTGCAGTGTCAATGTTCGTTTTTAACTCCCCAGCCGGTCGCTATGCGCGGGGAGCAAAAGTTGAGGCATACGAAGTGAAGACGGGAAACACGCCGATCTTTTATGTGATGTTCGACGAGTTTCCAGTCGCTGCACTTCTGAACAAAGACGGCACCATCGATGCCGATCGATTCCCTAACTTTGCGCGCCTGGCATCAACTTCAACCTGGTACCGCAACTTCACAACCACCGCGGAAACCACTGATCTCGCCGTGCCCGCCGCGATGTCTGGCACCTATCCGAAGGTCAAGCAGAGCTTCACCTATGTTGATCATCCTGACAATCTCTTCACATGGCTGGGTGGCAGCTACAAAATGAACTCGTTTGAGTTTTTGTCCGAGATGTGCCCGCCCAATATCTGTAGTTCATCAAATGCCATCAATGCCGATACCAAAGTCAACGAAGAGGCACAGTGGAGGGGCTTTGCGAGCGAGATGCGCGATGTCTTTGGGCAGCGCATAGACCTAACTAAAGAAAATGAGTACGACGCTGTAAACGCAGCAGCCGCCCAGACTGACACTGCACCAGTTGTGCCCACTTCCAGCACCTCAACTACCACCACAATCGATTCCACTTCCACGACCACCACCGGCGAAGAGCCTGTGAAAGTTGTGAACATTCCATTTCTTGCTCAGATTCAGCCGGGTCGTTGGCGGCAATGGCTTGATGCGATCCCTGAAGATCCAACTGGCACGTTGAATTTCATCCATTCGTTGCTGCCGCACCAGTCATGGGTTTTCTATCCAGATGGATCGCCCTACCAGCTCGTTGGCCAGGAGCAATTTGAAGGCGAGACCGATTGGGAAACCAAAGTGCGTGAACAACGCATGATCTTGCAGACCCAGTTCGTGGACAAGTTGGTCGGCATGTTGTTAGACAAACTCGAGAGCAACGATGCCTATAAGAGTTCACTTGTCGTGATTCAAGCTGACCACGGTGTGTCCCTTGATCCGGGATATTCGCACCGATTCATATCCGGTGATTATGCAAATGCCCCCGACATCATTTACGCACCACTTTTTATTCACGCCCCGGGACAAACCGAAGGAGTGATCTCTGATGTCAACGTTGAAAATATTGACGTTCTTCCAATCATGGCGGACCTTCTAGATACCGAAGTGCCATGGGAGATGGATGGAATGCTGCCCGAATCCAAAAAGGGCAAACGGGCGCAGACCAAGACCGTCATCTTGAACCCGAAGCCATATGACATTGCGCCTCGGCCAGAGAAACTTCTCACCTATGACGCGAAGCAGATTCAGCAGGCGATGTTCGCGCGTATCCCCGACGGAGCCGATGCAACCAACTACTTGGACATGCTCTACAGCGACACCCCACACCACGATCTAATCGGTGAAGAACTCGATATCTCGGGTTTGCCGATGTGCGAGTGCGAGTTGAAGATCGATAGCGATCTTGCGCACAAGGACAACCCACTGCTCTACATCCGAGGTGATGCTCCAGGATTATCCGACGGTGATTGGGTGGCATTTTTGGTGCATGGTCGAATCAGCGGGCTGTCGCAGGTATTCACCCGTGACGGCAAAACCATGTATGCAACGCTCGTCTACCGCGAGGACTATGGAGACGATTGGTCGATACCGACCGCTGCACTAATTAGCGCGCAGGGTGAACTGATCGAGCAAATTCCGTTGAATTAAAAAAGTCTTGACTCAGGCGTTTGCGAGTTCGGCGTCGAGAGCATCGAGCGCCTTCACGAGTTCACCCGGCAACTTTGCACCGAATGCTGCGTAATGGTCACGAATTTGTGGGATCGCAGCTTTCCAGCCGTCTTTGTCCACCGAGAGAATTGCATTCATATCTTCGGCGAGGACATCAAGACCCGTGGTGTCGATGTCTTGCGGCGCTGGAAGGAAGCCGATTGGAGTTTTGGCAGCATTTGCTTTGCCTTCTACGCGGTCAAAGATCCACTTGAGAACGCGACTGTTTTCGCCGTATCCGGGCCATAGAAAACGCCCATCCTCATCGCGGCGGAACCAGTTGACGAAAAAGATCTTCGGCAACTTGCTGGCATCGGTGGAATTGCCGATCTTCAGCCAGTGAGCGAAGTAGTCGGCCATGTTGTAGCCACAAAATGGAAGCATCGCCATTGGATCAAAGCGCAAGTTGCCAACTGCACCGGCCTGTGCTGCTGTGGTTTCAGACGCCATGATTGAACCAAGGAACACGCCGTGTTGCCAGTTGAATGCTTCAGTCACAAGCGGCACAGTTGTGCGACGGCGACCACCAAAGAGAACAGCTGAGATTGGAACGCCAGCTGGATCCTGCCATTCGGATCCAATTGACGGGCACTGTGATGCTGGCGCGGTGAAGCGGGCATTTGGATGCGCGGCAGGGGAGTCCGACTCAGGAGTCCACGCATTGCCACGCCAATCGGTTGCCCGCGCTGGAGCATCTTCGCTCATGCCTTCCCACCAAACATCACCATCTGGCGTGAGCGCCGTATTCGTGAACAAGCAGTTGCCCCACAGTGTTTCCATTGCGTTGGCATTTGTGTCGTACCCGGTGCCAGGAGCAACACCAAAGAATCCAGCCTCAGGATTGATTGCGTACAACTGACCGTCTTTGCCGAACTTCATCCAGCAGATGTCGTCACCAATGGTCTCGGCCTTCCAGCCCGGGATCGTGGGCTGCAGCATCGCAAGGTTGGTCTTGCCACAGGCCGATGGGAATGCAGCAGCGATGTACTTGGAGTTGCCTTCGGGGTTGGTGAGTTTCAAAATCAGCATGTGCTCTGCGAGCCAGCCATCATCGCGTGCCATCACCGATGCGATGCGCAGCGCAAAACACTTCTTGCCAAGCAATGCATTTCCGCCATATCCAGAACCGAATGACCAGATCTCACGGGTCTCGGGGAAGTGGACGATGTACTTGTTGTCCGGGTTGCACGGCCAACTTGAATCGCTCTGACCCGGCTCGAGCGGTGCGCCAACGGAGTGCACACATGGAACCCACTTGTTGTTACCGAGCACATCAAGGGCGCCCTGTCCCATTCGGGTCATAATGCGCATGGATACAGCAACGTATGCCGAGTCAGTTAGTTGGACGCCAATGTGTGCGATTGGTGAGCCAAGTGGGCCCATTGAAAAAGGCACCACGTACATCGTGCGGCCCTTCATCGCCCCGAGGTAGAGATGCTTCATCTCGGTGCGCATCTCGCTGGGCTCGCGCCAGTTGTTATTCGGGCCTGCGTCTTCTTGCTTGGCCGAGCAGATGAAAGTGCGGTCCTCAACTCGGGCTACGTCGCCTGGATCGGAATGTGCCCAGTAACTGTTTGGGCGCTTGGCTTCGTCGAGTTTGGTGAAGGTGCCCGCATCAACGAGCTCTTGGCACAAGCGGTCGTACTCTTCAGCGGAACCATCGCACCAATAAATGTCCTTTGGTTGCAGAATTGCCGCCCACTCCTTAACCCAGTTTTGGAGTGCTTGGTTGTTGCTGGTGCCACTCATCGCGGTCAATCTCCTTGGGGGAACTTTTTATTTGTGGTGGGGTGGTGCTCGTTCAGTTGGATGCCGAGTCGTAACCCGGGGTGCCCATGTCTGATTCTGAACCGAGGCGCAGCGAGGTCGCGCGGCCGTCGGCATCGAGTGAGAAAACTACGCGCTGACCTTGGCGAAGCATGCGAAAGATCGAGCCTTCAAGGGCGTTGTCGGCGAGTTCGTACTCGGTGAGATCGGTATCTGTAATCACAAGGCCCAACCCGGAATCCGGATCAAAGGCTTTGATTACGCCTTGCATCAGCGACCGGCTTTTGTGACTTTGCCAGCCTTGATGCAGCTGGTGCACACATTCACTCGCTTGGGTGAGCCACTGACGATCGCACGAATCCGTTGAATGTTTGGATTCCAACGACGCTTTGTACGGCGATGCGAGTGGGA
>CAZXAX010000011.1:23391-28945 GCA_964638795.1 uncultured Bifidobacterium sp.
ATGCCCCACGAGGGCCCCTTGCCGCAAACTTCACATTTCGCTGCCATCTCACACCTGCGATCTAACTTTTGGGGGCCGAAATGGGTCCATTTCCCACAGCCACTAGGGGGAAAAGCCTACCAACGGCACCCCTGCGTACCCAATCTCGGGCGCTGGCTCAGCCTTCCAGTTTCAGGGCCTGCTTGGGGCAGGACTTCACGGCCAACTCAATCTTTGGCCGCAGGGACTCATCCGGGTCTTCGTTGATGACATACATGAAGTCGTCATCACGTAGTTCGAATACCTCGGGGCAAACGCTGGCGCACACCCCGTGGCTATCGCAGTTTTCGTAGTCCACTATGACTTTCATTCCTCTGACACTAATGTCTCACTCATGCAGTCGTTGCCGACTGCCGGGGGAAAATTAGGGGGTACCAATGGCTTCGGATGTTGTGTTCGATCCGTACAGCGACGTCTACTTCGACGATCCTTACGACTTGTACAAGAAGCTGCGTGATGAAGCGCCAGTTAGCTACAACCCGACGTACAAGTTTTATGCGTACTCGCGGTATAGCGATGTTGTTGACGCTTCCAAGGATTGGGCTACTTACTCAAACGAGTGGGGTCACGCAGCAACGATGGTCCATCTTCCCGAGCGCCCACCACAGGCACCAGGTTCAATTCTCACAATCGACCCACCAATGCACGAACGCTTGCGCAAACTCGTCAATCGCTCTTTCACGCCACGCGCCGCTGCAAAGTTCGAACACATCGTTCGTGGTGTTATCGCCGAGAAGGCCGATGCGGTCCAGGGGCAAAAGGTTGTCGACTGGGTAGCGGAATTTGCTGCACTCTTCCCCGTTGAAGTGATCTGCTCAATTCTCGGTGCACCAAAGGCTGACCACCAGATGCTGCGTCATTGGGTGGACGAGCAATTGACCATCAATCCGTTGAAGCCAATGGACACTGGTGATATTCAACGAGCGATGCGTAGTTTCAACTACTTCCTTGAACTCGCAAAGGAGAAGCGCAAGAACCCAGGCGACGACATGATGTCAGAACTCATCACTGCCGAGGTTGAGGAAGACGGCGAAGTGTCGCGTCCGTTAAGCGATGAAGAGGTCGCAGGCTTCAGTTCGCTTATTGCGGCTGCTGGCGCAGAAACAGTTACCAAACTTCTTGGCTCAACCGTGTTCCTGCTTGATAAGAATCGTGATCAGTACAAGAAACTGCAGGAAAACCGCAACCTGATTCCAAAAGCCGTGGATGAAGCAAATCGTTACTTCGCACCATCGCAATATCAGGGACGCCACACCATGAAAGATGTGAATCTGCATGGAGTCGATATCCCAGCCGGCTCAGGCGTGATCTTGATCACTGGTGCAGCCACACGTGATGAGCGCCAGTTTGCCAACCCAGACAAATACGACATCGATCGTGATATTCCGGTACAGATTTCTTTTGGTCACGGCATTCACTACTGCCTAGGCGTATACCTAGCGAAAATGGAAAGCAAGATTGCAATTGAGACTTTGCTTGATCGTTGGCCAAACTTCCAGGTGGATCATGAGAATTCACAACGCGTGAAGATGAGCAATGTGTCTGGCTTCTGCAATCTGCCAATGGCAGTCTGAGAAACTTCGAGTTAATGGGGGATAAATGAGAACTGACCTTTACTTTGATCCATATTCAGACGTCTTCTACGACCGTCCGTACGATCTCTACAAGCAGCTTCGTGATGAAGCACCGGTGAGTTACAACCCGCAGTACAACTTCTATTCACTTGTGCGTTATGCCGATGTTGTCGAGGCGTCAAAAGACCACGACACATATTCCAATCGCTGGGGTGCAGCGCCGCCGTTCCTTGGAAACGCGGAGTCTGTTGCTGAAGGCCCGGGCAACATGCTGTTCATGGATCCACCAAACCATGAGCGCATGCGCAAACTCGTCAACCGCGCGTTCACTCCACGTGCGGCGCAGAATTTTGAGCACATCGTGCACCGTGTGATCAAAGAGAAGGCTGATGCGATTGGTGATTCGAAGAACTTTGACTGGGTTGCCGATTTTGTGGCGCTGTTCCCAGTTGAGGTTATTTGTTCAATCTTGGGCATTCCCCAACAGGACCACCAGACAATTCGCCATTGGGTGGACGCATCACTCACGATCGATCCACTCAATCCGCCGGATCAAAACTTCCTGCAGCGCACTGGCACGCTTTACATGTACATCCTCGATTACATCAAGGAGAAGCGCCAGAACCCGACCGATGACATGCTTTCTCAGCTGATTGAAACTCAGGTGGACGAAGGTGACGAAACTCGTCCACTCAGCGACGATGAGATTGCGGGCTTTTCGTTGTTGATTGCGTCGGCTGGTGCTGAGACTGTGACCAAATTGCTTGGTAGTACCGCATATCTGTTGGACAAGAACCCCGACCAGTGGGCGAAACTCAAAGCAAATCCCGGCCTGATTTCTAAAACTGTCGATGAGGCAAACCGCTACTTCGCTCCATCGCAGTACCAGGGACGCCACGCAATGAAGGATGTTTCGCTCCATGGTGTGGACATTCCAGCAGGCTCGGGTGTGGTTCTAATAACCGCAGCGGCCACGCGTGATGAGCGCCAGTTCCCGGAGCCCGACAAGTTTGATATCGAGCGCGATGTACCAGTGCAGATTTCCTTCGGTCATGGAATTCATTACTGCCTCGGCGTGTATCTCGCCAAGATGGAAAGCCGAATTGCAATTGAAACACTTATTGATCGTTGGCCGAATTTTGCAATCGACCACGACAATTCCAAGCGCGTTCGTATGAGCAACGTTGCAGGTTTCTGCAACTTGCCGATGTCGGTAGCGTGAAACTTCCCCCACACAAGAACTCCTAGTAAAGGAATAAGGAAAAGAAATGGCTCCCAAAGAACTAAAGGGCAAGACCGTCATCGTTACGGGCGCATCCAAAGGAATTGGATTTTCAACCGCCAAGGCATTCGCGGCCCGCGGTGCAAACGTTGTGATGCTCGCGCGCGGCAAAGATCGCCTGATGGAAGCGGCAGCAGAAATCGGCGCTGGGGCGAACCCAATTGTCTGCGATATCTCAAATCCAGATGACGTACGTGCCGCGTTTGCTGAAGTCGACAAAAAGTTTGGGCGCGTGGATGTGCTCGCCAACGTTTGTGGAATGGCGATCCTGCGCAAAATTGATGAACTCAGTGATCAAGACGTGATTGATTCATTTGCGACCAATCTCTTTGGAATGATCTACACAACGCGCGAAGCGATTCCGCGGATGAAAGCAGTTGGTTCTGGTGACATCATCAACTTTTCGTCTGAGAGCACTCTCTTCCCGTATCCATTCCTCGGCATGTACGCCACGAGCAAAGCTGCTGTTGAGATGTTCTCACTTTGCTCGACCAAAGAACTCCGTCAGCACGGAATTCGCGTGACAAGCCTGATTTGTGGTGCAACTGCTACTGAATTCGCAACTAGCTGGGATCCGAACGAGGCACTTAGGTTCATTACCGAAGCTGCAGCAAGCGGTGAACTCGCCCAGTCTGGTGTGGACAAGCAGCAAGACCCAGACGATGTAGCCGATGTGGTGGTCTACATCGCCACCCGTCCTGAGGGCCAGATCCTGAATGTGGTTCATGCCCGCGCTTATGGGGTCGGCGATACCTCAAAGAGCGTTGAACAGCACCGTCTCGCCGCCGAACAGCACAACTAGCGCGGCCTGAGTACGCTCATAGGCTGTGACGGCAATGGAACTACTCAGCCCCGAGGACCTGCGAAGGACCGTCACAACTTTTCGTGACACGTTGAAACGGCATCAAGCCGGAATCAACCGTCTCAATGTGTATCCCGTTCCCGATGGTGACACCGGCACCAACATGGCTCGCACGCTTGACGCCGTGGTCGAGGAGATGGAAAAGTCCGCTCCGATCCTCGAAGACACTTGCAAAGCGATTAGCCACGGCTCATTGATGGGTGCTCGTGGAAACAGCGGAGTAATTCTTTCCCAGATTCTCCGTGGCCTCTCAGGCACTCTCGCCACTGCCAAAGATGTTGGTGGAACAAAAGTTGCAGAGGCGCTTAAGGCCGCTTCGGCAGCCGCATATGAAGCAGTGTTGAAGCCAATTGAAGGCACAATCCTCACAGTGGTGCGCGAGTCTGCTGATGGTGCCGCGCAAGCCGCCGCTGATGGCGCCTCGCTGGCAGGAGTCTTGCGTGCAGCGCGAGCAGCTGGAAAGTCAGCGCTTGATCGCACGCCAGAGATGCTTCCCGTATTGAAAGACGCAGGAGTAGTGGATGCAGGTGGCGCGGGCTTCCTTTTGTTCCTTGATTCCGCATTGCACGTCGTTGACGGCGAGCCATTGCCAGAGCCAGATGAATCCGAAGGGCCCACTGCTGCACAGTTAGAAGCAGTTGCACATCGCATTTCTGAAAGCGGCGAGGTTGATGTTTCAGAGCTTCGTTACGAAGTTATGTACTTCCTTGCTATCGATGACGCCAAGATCGGTGACTTCAAGCGTGGTTGGGGCGAGATCGGTGACTCCATCGTTGTGGTCGGTGGTGAAGGTGTCTGGAATTGTCACGTCCATACCAATGACATAGGTGCCGCTATCGAAGTGCCGCTCACACTCGGCGGTATTCCAAGCAAGATCCGCGTGACCGACCTGTTTGAAGAGGTCGATGAACACACAGAGATGATGGATCATCATCAGGGCAACCCCCGTGGTTTTGATGGCTCTGCTGCTGGCTTGCCACCGGTCACATGTGCAGTTGTTGCAGTTTGCAGTGGCGATGGTCTCGCAGAGTTGTTTGGCCAGATGGGTGTGCAAGGCGTTGTCACTGGTGGTCAAACTCTCAACCCATCAACGGCTGAGTTGATTGACGCCGTTGAACACGTGAATGCCCAACAAGTGATTCTTTTGCCGAACAACAAAAACATCATTCCGGTTGCGAACCAGGTAGATGCGCTTTGTGGAAAGACTGTTCGTGTTGTGCCAACCACTTCCATGCCAGAAGCTTTGGCAGCGCTCGTGGTCTACGACCCTGAAGAGTCAGCGGAACACAACATGGAACAAATGACCGCTGCATTGGAGACCGTTTCGACTGGAGAAGTTACACAAGCGGTTCGCGACACCAACTCTGACGCAGGTCCAATAACGGCTGGTGACTGGATCGGAATCGTGCGTGGCGACGGAATTGTCAGCATCGCTGGTGGTGTGGTGGCCGCAGCAACCGCGCTGTTGGACCATCTGATTGAGCCGGGTCGCGAACTCATCACAGTGCTAGAGGGAACCGATGCAACTCCAGCATTGACGGATCAGATTCGTGCATGGGTCGCTGAAAATCACCCGGATGTTGAGTTTGAAATCCACCGTGGTGGCCAGCCCCTCTATCCGTATCTGTTCGGGGTGGAATAGTTGGCTGAAACGCCATTGACTCTGCGCGAACTCGCAGAGATACCCGTCACTCGGCTCAAAGGAGTCGGTGACAAACGTGAAGCGGCACTCGGCAAACTTGAAATTGAGAGCATTCTCGATCTGCTCATGTTCTACCCGCGACGTTGGGTCGACCG
>CAZXAX010000011.1:29045-41148 GCA_964638795.1 uncultured Bifidobacterium sp.
GATCGAACGGGTCGGATAGTTCCGATCTATCCACAGAGTGAGAAAGTCGATCTCCATACTTGGGAAATTGCATCGTTCGTGCAGAGTGCACTCGAGCGGTGTCGCCCACGCGGCATTGCTGATTCATTGAGCGATGATCTTCGTGAAGCTGCCGGAGTGATCGCAAGGTTTGAAGCGATGGAGAACATTCACACCCCGCAAACTCTTGAGATGCGCTCCCGTGCCCGTGAGCGCCTTGCATTTGATGAAGTGTTCCGAGTGCAAACAGTTTTGATTGCTCGCAAACGCGCGCTTGCGTTGCAAAGCATTGGCATACAGCACTCAAGAGGTAACGATGCAGCCGGAGATCTGGTCGCGCGCTTTGTCAAGTCTCTGCCGTTTGAGCCCACTGCCGCGCAGGATCGTGTGATCAGAGAGATTGGCAGCGACCTAACCAATCCACAACCAATGCACAGACTTCTACAGGGTGATGTCGGCAGCGGAAAGACAGTGGTTGCGGTGGCCGCAATGCTCACCGCTGTGCAGGGCGGATATCAAGCAGCGATCATGGCGCCAACGGAGGTGCTAGCCGAACAGCACTCTCTGGGAATCAAAAATCTGCTTGCAGGTTTCACGGTTCCAGATTCATCAACATTGACTGGTGAACGAAATCTCACGGTTGAACTCTTGACAGGGAGTCTCGCAGCGGGGGAGAAGCGACGCATAGTTGCGGGCATTGCCGATGGATCGGTTGACATCGCAATCGGCACCCATGCGTTGATTCAAGACGCAGTTGGGTTCAAGAGGCTTGGTGTAGTTGTGGTTGATGAACAGCATCGATTCGGTGTTGAGCAACGCGCTGCTTTGCGTGACAAGGGCGCTGAAATCGACGGGCGTCGCTCAACGCCAGATGTGCTCGTTATGACCGCGACGCCGATTCCACGCACGGCAGCAATGACTGTCTATGGAGATCTTGATGTAAGCATCCTTGACCAACTCCCGCCGGGCAGAACACCAATCGTCACGAAATGGGCAAACGGCGCTAACGACCAAGCGCTTCCTTGGGAAAATGTCCGTGATGCGGTGAGTAATGGCCAGCAGGCTTATGTCGTCTGTCCATTGATCGAAGAAAGTGAAAAGCTGCAGGCGGCATCGGCCGAACAAACCCTGGCGACTCTGCAGGCAGGCGAGTTGAAGGGGTTGCGCTTGGCGCTGTTGCACGGTCGCATGCCCTCAGCGGAGAAAGATGCTGTGATGTCGGCATTTCGTCGCGGGGAAACCGATGTGCTCATAGCAACAACGGTGATCGAGGTCGGCGTGGATGTACCAAATGCCACGGTGATGGTGATTCTTGATGCCGACCGATTTGGCATTGCGCAGTTGCACCAATTGCGTGGACGCGTTGGTCGTGGATCTGTCGCATCGACTTGTTGGTTGGTAACCACCGAAGAACTCGACTCGAGTCCGCGCATCGAATCATTAGTGGCCAGCACTGATGGATTTATCTTGGCGGAAGTTGATCTTGAAATTCGCGGTGAGGGCACATTGATGTCGACCGCTCAAAAAGGTGAGAACGACCTGCGCCTTGCCTCGCTCCGCACGGATCGTGAGTTGATCGAGCGTGCACGTCACATCGCTCAACGCATGGTTGATGCTGATCCATTGCTGAAGCAGAACTCTCAGTTGCGCGATGAGATCAACCTGCTTCTATCTCCAGATGATCTTGAGTATTTGTTCAAGAGCTAGTTGTCGTCGGCTTCCAGTACGAGGTCCCAGCGATCAAGACAATCACGACAGCGGTACGCGACAACATCCCCAATTTCCCAGCCGAGTTCTGGCTCAAATGTGATCAGAGTCGCAGGGCCGCCACAGTCGACGCAGACGATCGTTGTGGCGGGCTTGATTTTGTTGTCGTCCTGCATCGCTCAACTCTCTCACCTCTAGTATCGCCACGTGAGAATTGTCGCGGGAAGCCTGAGGGGGCGCAGATTTGAAGCACCCGAGGGCAAGCTGACTCGCCCGACAACCGACAAAGTCCGTGAAGCTGTATTCAATGCACTTTGGAGTATGGATGTACTCGACGAAGCACGAGTCACTGACATGTTCGCAGGGTCTGGCGCGCTTGGATTCGAAGCACTGTCAAGGGGTGCTTCACATTGCACGTTCGTGGAGTCTGATCGTCGAGCTATTGCAGTGATCAAATCCAACATCGAGCACCTTGGGTTGGAATCGAGATCAACTGTTGTTCACGCTGACGCGATGTCGCGCCGAGACGCGCTCGCAGCCTCTGACATTGTTCTTGCAGACCCACCATATGAATTCACTGACTGGCAAAAACTCCTCGCGCAAGTGGCCGAAGCAAGGCAAGAGCGTGCGACAACGGTCGTGGTCGAAAGCGATAAACCCCTTGCAATTATTGAAGGATGGGAAGCAATTCGTAGCAAGCGTTACGGCGGGACGTGGGTGACCTTCCTGCAACGGATACCGTAATTAGTCATGGCAGTGCTTTATCCGGGCAGTTTTGATCCGCCCCACAACGGCCACATTGACATCGTCAATCAGGCGGTGCAGATTTTTGGCGAAGTCGTAGTCGCTGCGATGTACAACCCCGAGAAACACACGGGGATGTTCACACTCGATGAAAGGCTTGGCTTACTCGAGGAAGTTTTCGGCAAGGTCAAGCATGTGCGTGTGGTTGCATTCCCGGGTCTCGCAATTGATGCCGCAGCCTCCGTTGGCGCCACAGCAATTGTGAAGGGTGTGCGCAACGCGGGCGACTTTGACGTCGAACAGCAGATGGCGCAAACCAACTTCGCCGTTTCAGGGATTCGCACGGTCTACCTACCGAGTGATCCGTCAATGTCATTCATCAGCAGTCGATTTGTTCGTGAGATAGCCCAGTACGGAGGCGATGTCTCATCGATGGTGCCAGTCGTTGTGGCCAAAGAACTCAAACTGCGTTTCCCACAAAAAGGAGATCGTGGATGAACCCGTCATACGACGATGACCTCGGCCCTGTAGATCAGCCGGTGCAACCCCAACTCGGCGAGGCCGAAGTGCTGCTGCGCGATGTCATTGATCTGATCGCAACCGCACCAAATGTCCCGTTGTCCAGCACTCCAAGAATTGACCGCGAACAAGTTTTGGCGTTACTTGATGAGGCAGTTGCGAGATTGCCTGATGAGATTCGCCAAGCTCGCTGGATGCTTAAAGAGCGTGAAGACTTCATCAACAAAACACGTCGCGAAGCAGATGAAATTATCGGCGCCGCACGCGTGCGCGCTGAGCGGATGGTGCAACGCACCGATGTGGTGCGTGCGGCTGAGGCACACGCCCAGCACGTTCGTGAGGCAGCTGAAGATCTGGCACGCAGGCTCAAGCTTGAGACTGAGGATTTTCTTGACCAGCGTCTTGCCAGTTTTGAAATCCTTTTGGATCGACTCGGTAAAACCGTGGCCGCAGGTCGTCAGCGTTTGTCAATCGGCGAGCAAGCACTGCACGACGATAAGGACCCAAGCGGTGAAATCGACCGCAGTGGTTTCTTTGACCAAGACGATTCCTGAACGGATCCTCCATGGCTAATCCATTGCTAGTCAATGTTGCCGAGCTAACTCGCCGCGCGGGTTCGGAAAAACTGATTGATGTTGCCGTTGATGTGGCGCACTTCGATTTTGATGACCAACGCGTTGTCGCAACCGAAGTTCCGATTCGCTTGCAATTAGAAAGTGTGAACGGCGGGATAGCCGTACGTGGCGAATTGAGTCTGGAGTGGAGCGACCAATGCAGTCGTTGTCTGAAGCCAGTGCATGGAGTTGTCACTGCAACGGTCAATGAGTTGTATCAGCAGTTAGTCACTGATCCAGACGCCTACGAGATTGTTGGCGAGCAACTCGACTTGAGCCCAATGGTTCGTGAAGTGCTGTTGTTAGAGCTGCCGACCCTGCCGATCTGCGCCCCCGAGTGTCCAGGATTGTGCACCGTTTGCGGAGCCGATCTCGCCGTGTCGCCCTGCAATTGCGCCCCAGTTGAGAAGTCCAGCCCGTGGGACGCCCTGGATGCCCTAAAGGGTCGCCTTTCCAACGACTGAGGGCGAAAAACCCACGAACTAGCAGTCGGACCACCGCCCCCGCTATCGTTATCAAGCCTTGTTGTCCGAGGGTTCGCGAGAATCCGCAATTTAGGGAGAGCGCCATGGCCGTTCCCAAGAAGAAAAAGTCCAAGTCAAAGACCCGTATGCGTCGCGCCAGCAACTGGAAGCTGTCTGCACCGTCGCGTTCAAATTGCCCACGCTGTGGTTCGGCCAAAGTGCCACACACTGTGTGCCCCAACTGCGGTTGGTACAAGGACCGCGTCGCTGTAGACGTCGCCTGATGCTCCCCGTCGCCGTCGATGCAATGGGCGGCGACAACGCCCCGACGGCAATTCTTGCTGGTGCCCACGACGCCGTTGCTGCGGGCATTCCCGTACTCCTAGTTGGGCCCGAAGGTCTTGACGGAGTGGGCGACATTCCTTTGCTTCACGCGAGCGAAGTGATTGCAATGGATGAAGACCCTGCGGGTTCTGTTCGCCGCAAGAAAGATTCAACGCTCGTGCGATGCGCCGAGGCCGTTCGCGACGGCAAAGCATCAGCCATGATTTCCGCAGGCAACACTGGTGCCACCATGGCAAGTGCCCTCTTGCGAATGGGCCGCATTAAGGGTGTGGCGCGTCCGGCGATTGCAACTGCGGTTCCAGTGCCAGGTAGCACTCCGACTGTGCTGCTTGATTCGGGGGCAAATGCCGAAGTGTCCGTCGACTGGCTTGCACAGTTCGCAATCATGGGCTCGGTTTATTCGCGTCAACGTTTCGGAATCGAAAATCCCAGAGTTGGTTTGTTGTCAATTGGTGAAGAGCCCGGCAAGGGAGACACGCTGCGCAAAGAAGGATTTGAGCTGCTTTCTCGCACCAAGGGGATCAATTTCATTGGCAACATCGAGGGCCGCGATCTCATGACCACTGAAGTGGATGTTGCTGTTACCGACGGATTCACCGGCAACGTGGTGCTTAAAACCCTTGAGGGTTCGTTGAAGACCGTGATCAAGTCTCTTTTCGCAGCTTTTGCATCGACCCCTGAGATGCAGGCCCATGCCGACGCCTTAATGCCAGCGTTGATGCCGATGTACGAACAGTTCGACCCCGACACTTACGGCGGTGCGATCCTGCTTGGAATCGATGGCGTCTGCATCATCTCGCATGGTTCGTCTAGCCCACGCGCAATGTTGAATGGCATCAAAGTTGCCAAAGAAATGGTGGACTGCGACATGGTTGGCAGCATCCGCACCGCACTCGTGTCGCTGGCTGACTAAAGTTCTCGTTGTTTCCAAAAGCGGGGGAGTAGAAATGGCAAGTCTTGATCGTGCTGGAGTGTTAGCGATTGTGCGTAACAACCTTGCGGAGATTCTCGAGATGGATGCGGCAGCAATCGGTGAAGGTCAGTCGTTTGTCGACGATCTGGGCGCTGACTCTTTGGCGCTGATTGAACTCGTTGATGCTTTGGAAACCGATGTTGCTGAACAAACTGGCAAGCAATTTCGTATTGAGGACGAAGACCTGGCAGATCTAAAGACCGTTCGTGATGCGGTCGACTTCGTTGTCGGCCAACTCGGCTGATTTATGGCTCTCGGCGCTACCGAGCTCGAGCATGCTCTCGGTTATCGCTTTGTAGATTCATCGTTGCTTGCTCATGCCCTTGTTCATCGCTCTTATTCGAAAGATTTTCCTGAGGCCGAATCAAACGAGCGCCTTGAGTATCTCGGCGATGCCGTACTTGGCTGGGTAGTTGCTGATTTCACTTATCGAGATCCTGAAAGATTTCCCGAGGGAAGACTCACAGACATCCGCAAGACGGTGGTCAATACCAATGCACTCGCTGCAGTGGCGCGCCGAATCGGGCTTGGTGCGCATCTCACGCTTGGTGAAGCAGAAGCAGCCAATGGTGGTCGCGACAAAACATCGATCTTGTCCGATGCACTTGAGGCGGTGTTTGGCGCCGTGTACTTAGATGGTGGCACCGAATGCGCAAAGCAAGTTGTGCTGCATCTCTTGACCGACGAGATTGCAGATGCGATTGCAGGTAGGGCTCAGTTTGACTACAAAACTCTGCTCCAGGAGTGGCTCGCCCAGAACGATCAGGGGCGCCCTAGGTACGAGCACCGAGAATTTGGTCCGGCCCACGAGCCGACATTCGTTGTGACGCTTGCAATTGATGGTTTGGTCGTAAGCGAAGCAAGAGGAGGCAGCAAGAAGGCGGCCGAACAAAACGCCGCTGAGATGGCATTCAAGAAACTCAATGCCTGAATTGCCAGAAGTTGAGACCGTCCGTCGCGGTGTTGATTCTTCAGTTGTTGGCAAGGTCATCACCGATGTGGAAGTTGGGCGCGAACGTAGTGTGCGCCGCGTTGGTAAAGAGGCTGTGATCAATGGGCTGCGTGGCGGCAAAGTAATCCGAACGAGACGCCATGCGAAGTACTTAATGGTTGATCTCGACAACGACCACTCAATGATGATCCACTTGCGTATGAGTGGCCGGCTGATTCTGAACAGCACACTTGATCCAAGACTCCCGCACACGCACGTGGTGATGCAGCTGGCCCCTGCTCGCGGTCGCAAGGCGAACGAGGAACTGAGGTTTGTGGATCCGCGCACATTCGGTGAAGTGGTGGTGTATCCAACTGAACTCGAGCCTGAGATAGTTCCTGAGATCTCGGCTTTGGGAGTAGATCCGATCAATTCCACGCTTGATCCATCAGCAATGCATGCGCTGCTACGGACCAAACGCGCGCCGATCAAGGCGGTACTTTTGTCCCAGCGACCAATTTCGGGAATTGGCAATATTTACGCTGACGAGATTCTGCATCGAAGCCATGTTCATCCACGGCGCGCCGCCAACCGATTGTCCGCTGCCAACGTTGGCGAGATTTGCAGCCAAACCGTGGCGGTGTTGTCCGAAGCTGTAGCTCTTGGTGGCTCAACCTTGGTCGATACCCAATATGTGGGGCTTGATGGCTCATATGGCGGGTACCAAGATGAGCACCTTGCATACGGGCGAGAGGACGAACCGTGCTTGACCTGTGCTGCGCTGGGGCGAGAAAAGCTCATCAAACGCATCCAAGTCGCGGGTCGATCTACCTTTTTCTGCCCGTTCTGCCAGCGCTGAAAATACCGAGCCGCAATCTCAGAACGGCTGGCTGTGGGTCTTGTAACCTCTGTTCGCTGTGTTTTTGAAGTCACTCATACTCAAAGGGTTCAAGTCCTTCGCTGATTCGACCACGATGGAGTTCGAGCCTGGGGTGACCGTCGTGGTTGGGCCCAACGGCTCTGGAAAGTCCAACGTTGTCGACGCACTTGCTTGGGTGCTTGGAGCCCAGGCTCCATCGGCCGTGCGCAGCAACAAGATGGAAGACGTGATCTTCAACGGCACCGACAAGCGACCTGCGCTTGGCCGCGCTGAAGTAACCCTCACCTTTGACAACTCCTCTGGGTTGTTGCCGGTGGAGTTCACCGAAGTGTCAATCACTCGAACATTGTTCCGAAATGGTGACAGCGAATATGCCATCAATGGATCTCCTTGCCGACTGCTTGATGTTCAAGAACTCCTGTCCGATGCCGGTGTGGGTCGCCAACAACACGTGATCGTGAGTCAGGGTCAGATTGATGCCGTATTAAACGCTCGTCCTGAAGACCGGCGCGCGATCATTGAAGAAGCCGCTGGTGTTCTCAAGTACCGCAAGCGAAAAGAGAAAGCCGAACGCCGCTTAGAGGGAACCGAAGCAAATCTTCTGCGAGTACAGGACTTGTTGCGTGAAGTTCGCCGGCAACTGCGTCCACTTGAACGTCAGGCAGAAGCAGCTCGACGTCACGGTGATCTTGTACAAGAACTCCGTGCGCTCCAGTTGTACCTTGCGGGTCGTGAAGTGAGCAGTCACCGCACTCGCTTAACAACACTTGCTCAGGATCGCGCGCAGGCCGAAGAGAACGACAAGAACCTTCGTGCCCGGCTCGCACAGTTGGATACCGAGGTGTTGGCCGCCGAAGCAGAGCTCACTGCGCGCGGTGATTCTGGATTGTCCGACAAATTGGTACGCATCGAACAATTGCGCGAACGCGCCCGTGGCCTCAATGCGATCATCGCTGAACGCCGGCGTTCCATGGAGCGTGATCGTGGTCAACTCATGGACACGGGTTTGGTCGCAACACTTGAGGCCGATAGTGCCCGACTGCGTAGTGAGATTGATGCTGTTGAAGCTGAGTTGGCGACAATTCAGCCTGACACCGATCAGTTGGTTGCCGACGAGACTGCATTTGAACGCGAGCGTGCTTCGCTGGAGTCGGGCACGATTGCCGCAGGGCCGTCCACAAGTGCTGCGAGTGCGGCCGCAGAAGTGCGCGGCGAATTGCGGACGTTGCATTCATCACGTGAGCGCGACACCGAGGAGAACCGCCGACTCGATGTGCGCGCAACGCAACTCGGGGATCGACTCAGCAGTATTGAAAATGAAATCGCGCGGTTGACAGCCGAACTCGCGCAATTCGATGCCGTTGAAGCTTCACTTGTTGACGATTTTGATCGCGCTCAGCGTCGTGTTGTGCAGGCTGAATCACAGGTGGAAGCTGCTACCACTGCACGATCCGATGCCCACAGCGCAGAGACCCGCTGGACTTCAAGAGTTGATGCACTGCAACTCGCACTCGAAGGTGCTCGCGCCAAAGCCGGAATGAAGGCGCTCGCAGATGTTGATGGTGTGATCGGCACACTTCTCGATGTGGTGGTTATCGATGCCGGTTGGGAAGATGCCATTGAAGCAGCACTCGGCGAAGCACTCGCAGCCGTCGTGGTGCGTGATCGCTCAGTGGCCCGTAATGCGTTATCGAAATTCCGCTCCGGTTCTATGAGTGGCGCGGTGCTGGCACTTGGTGTCCAGCCAGGTGCTGTTCGCAATGACTCAGTGCGACAGCACGTCGGTGCGCGTGATGGCGGTGACGCCAATGCCGTGAACCAACTCCTTGATGCACTCCTTGGCCAGATCGTTGTTGCGGTGGATTGGTCTGCTGCGCTGGATGTTGTTGCGGCTAATCCAGGAGTAGTTGTGGTGACGCGTGACGGTGACCGCTTCTCGGCTTCGGGTTGGAGGATTGGCACCGCCGGTGGTGGTGCGACTGCTGCGGCGCTTGAAGAAGCTATTCAGCGTGCACAGTCAGCTTCGGCTGAACTTGCACGAGCTGATTCTGACCTCGCTGCGGCGCGCTCAGAGCTCGTTGATGGCAAACGGGAACTCGCTGAACTCCAAGGGCGCTTGGATGCCCATGACCATCGCAGTGACGCAGCGCGTGATTCTCTCGCCCGCTTGAACGGTGAGCGGCGCGAAGTGCTTGCTGAAACCGAATCAATTTCCAATCGGCGCAATGACATGGTGCAGGGGAGTGTGCGTCAAGAACAGCGTATTGCCGAGCTCGAATCGTTGTTGATCAAGCTCGAACGCGACGAAGCAGCCGAAGCTGAGGCGGCACGTGCAATTTCTGCCACTCGTACCGAGATTGAATCGCGAGCCGCATCGCTTGGTTCACGCCGCAAAGACCTTGAGGTGCGTAGTGCGGGCCTAATTGAGCGCCAACAGTTCCTTCATCGTCGTCTCGAAGAGACCGAAACCCGGCTCAATGCCGATGCCGCGGCCCGTGCTGAGGCTGCCGAGCGTCGCACCAAAATCGAGATGGGAATCAATGCGATCAGCCGGCTCGCCGAGCTCGTGGATGGTCATCGCATTGCAATTGAAGTGGAGTGGCAAGACCTTCAGGAGCAGCGACGTCGCCAGAGTGACGAAGTGCGTGCTGCAGCACAGTCACTCGATGAGTCACGCAAGTCGCGAACGGCTACCGAGCGTCAATTAGAAGAGCAACGCGAACGCTCGCGCCGACTCGAGATCGATGAAGCCGAGGTGAAGCTGCGGCTTGAAGCAGCGGTTGAGTCGATTCGTCGCGATTTGGAAGTAGAGCCCGAAGTGGCAATCGCATCCCCGTTGCCCGAACTTCCCGAAGGTGTCACGCCCCAGGCCAAGACCCGCGAACTCGAGCGTGAACTTCGTCTTATGGGTCCGATCAATCCACTTGCGTTGGAAGAATTCAACGAGTTGCAACAGCGTCACCAATTTCTTGAAGAACAACTCGAAGATGTTCGTGAGACTCGACGCGAACTTTCCCGCGTGATCAAGGCTGTTGATCTGGAAATTCAGACCGTGTTCGCTTCTGCATACGCAGATGTGAGCCAAAACTTTACGGCCCTGTTTTCGATGTTGTTCCCTGGTGGTACCGGAAAGTTGGTGCTTACCAACCCGGATGATCTTTTGAATACCGGTATCGAAGTTGAAGCAAGACCGCCTGGAAAGAATGTCAAGAAACTCTCGTTGCTCTCGGGCGGTGAGCGTTCGTTAACCGCACTTGCATATCTATTCGCAGTGTTCCGTAGTCGCCCTTCTCCGTTCTACGTGATGGACGAAGTCGAGGCTGCACTTGATGATCCGAACCTCCACCGTTTCTTGCAGCTGGTGGATGAGTTCCGTCAAGAAGCACAGATGATTATCGTGAGCCACCAAAAGCGCACCATGGAAGCTGGCGACAGTTTGCTTGGCGTGAGCATGCAGCCAGGTGGCTCGTCCAAAGTTGTCACCGAGCGGGCGCCGCGTCCGCAGAGTGCCAGCGCGAACAACTAAGCCAAATTGGAGGCCCATATGTTGGCTGAGTCTGGACCAAACCTAATTCCCATTGTTGTAATCGCAGTATTGGTCGCTGGGTTCGCTGGCTACTTCATTGTGCGAGGCCGCAGTCGCGGTGGTACGGCACCGACGGACATCACCGACGCTGAGATTGCGCGTGCATCAGTGCCAGAAGCAGTTGTTGATTCAATTCCTGAAGTTATTGCGCCTGTGGAAACCATTGTTGAGCCAGCCCCGTCAATGGGACGCGTGCGCTCGGTGTTTGCCGGCGCTATCAGCAAGATCACAGGCGCTGGAAAGATCTCCGAAGAAACGTGGGAAGAGCTCGAAGAAGCATTGCTGCGTGCTGATGTTGGGGTGAAGATCAGTGACGAGTTGCTGAATGTCTTGCGGGCGGAAGCAAAGTCGGGCGCATTGCAATCACCAGAGGCAGCGATCAATCGCCTTCGTGGGCTAATGCTTGAGCGCATTGTCGGATCTGAGCGCGAGCTCAACATGTTTCCTGATGAGGCGAACTCCCCGAACGTGTGGATGTTTGTGGGGGTTAACGGTGTCGGCAAGACAACTTCAATTGGCAAGGTGGCAGCACAAAGAATTGCGCTCGGTAACAAGGTGTTACTTGCCGCTGGCGACACGTTTCGTGCCGCAGCCGCCGAACAGCTGGCTACTTGGGCCGATCGCGCCGGCGCGGAGTTTGTGCGTGGAGCTGAAGGAGCCGACCCTTCGTCGGTGATTTTTGATGCTGTCGAAAGTGCAGCAGCAAAAAACGTGGAACTCGTTCTTGCTGACACAGCAGGTCGTTTGCACACCAAGTCAAACCTGATGGAAGAACTCGCCAAGGTGCGCCGCGTTGCCGAAAAGGGTCGGGGTCGTGTGAGCGAAGTTCTTCTAGTAATTGATGCCACCACTGGCCAGAACGGTCTTGTGCAAGCACGTGAGTTTGCACTTGCAACTGCTGTGACCGGGGTGATCCTCACCAAGCTCGATGGATCCGCCAAAGGTGGCATTGTTTTTGCAATCGAAACGGAACTCGGTATTCCCGTAAAGCTTGTTGGTCTCGGCGAGAAGATCGGTGATCTCATTGCTTTTGACCCAGAGCAGTACATAGCTGCACTCTTCGCCAACTGATATTGCAACTACGGTTGGCGCATGCCCGCTGGTGACATCGATTCTGAGCGCTTTAAGGCACTTTACGTTGCTCACTCACGGGAAGTATTTGCTTATGCGTTGCGGCGATTACGCGATGCTGACACCGCAGCTGATGTTATGGCTGAAGTATTCACCGTCGCATGGCGAAAATTGAACGCCATTCCTAATGGTGACTCCGCAAAGCTCTGGCTATTTGGTGTGGCACGCAATGTGGTGCGTAATCAGGAGCG
>CAZXAX010000012.1:0-35284 GCA_964638795.1 uncultured Bifidobacterium sp.
CGGCCGCAACAGCATCCACGAGTTCATCACGTGACTCAATGTATTGAATCTTGGTGTCTGGATTTGCGCCAAGGACGGCGTCGACAACAAGTTGACCGGTAACCCCTTCGATGAAAGCAGTGCCCGAGGAATACACATTGTTGATGTAGACCAGGTCAGCTGATTTAAACGCGTTGGCATACTCATGGGACATGACCGCCATGCGATTAAAACGATTGGGTTGAAATACGGCAACGAGTCGGCCTTTTATGTTTCGATCAGCACGCATCGCCCCAAGCACCGCTGCAATCTCTGCTGGCAAGTGCGCGTAGTCGTCTACAAGCTCGGCTCCATTCGCTTGACCTCGCGCTTCACATCGTCGCAGTGCACCTTTGTACTTACTCAATGCTGTGACAACAATGCTTGGATCCACTCCGAGTTCGCAGGCCAGTGCAAATACGCCGAGTGCATTTGAGGCATTGTGAGCACCGATCACATTCAGGGTCACGAAGTGGGTGCCGATCAACGCATTGTGAACGCGAAACTTCACTTGGCCACCGCCGAGGGAAAGTTCCGAGCCCCTGTAATCGGCACGTTCGGAAAAGCCACACGTGGTAACTGCCATGCCATTGGCGATATCCCCAAGGTTTGGATCGTCGACATTTACAACCGCCTTGATTGACGACTGAATGAACGCAGCGAAGCTTTCCTTTATCGCATCAAAACTTCCAAAGTGATCCAGATGGTCCTTATCAATGTTGGTCACTACGGATGCGTACACCGGGAGTTGGGAGTGAGTGCCATCGCTTTCGTCGGCTTCGACTACGAAATACTCCCCGCCTGACCACCGCGCACTGGTCAATTCATCTGACCCGCCAACAAAACCTGGAATGTCCCCGCCAATCAAAAACGATGGATCCATGTCGGCTTCGGTCAGTACCAGTGCGAGCATTGCCGACGAAGTTGTTTTGCCATGTGTGCCTGCAACCGCCACAGCATTGGCGCGAGCGCACACGCCAGCGAGCATTTCTGCTCTCCTAACCCGCGTTATGCCCTTTGAACCAGCGGCTTCCCATTCGATGTTGCTCTCGGGGATGATGCTTGAAGCCACCACATAATCAGCCCCATCAACCGCCGTCGCATCATGACCGATCAAAACTTTGGCACCTGCTCGACGCACACGATCCAGAACCGGCAAATCCCGAAGATCACTTCCCGTCACATGGTGACCCATTTCGGCGAGAACCGTTGCGAGTGCACTCATTCCCGGCCCGGCGACGCCGATCACATGGATGCGCCGTCTTTGTGAAAGATCAACTGGGTTCATGATTCACTTTCATTCACAGAACCTGACTCGGCAACGGTTGCAATCAGTCGTGCAAGTGAATCAGAACGATGCTGCGCCCCGAGCTCTCGCGCATTGCGGGTTAGTTGTTCACGACGTTGGTGGTCCCTGCGGAGTGCTTCAATCTCCACAGCAAGAGAGCGTCCAGTCAGATCTGACTCTTCAAGCACCACCACCGCATTCTCTGCTGCCAACAACTTGGCATTGTGCAGTTGATGGTTCTCTGCAGCCTGCGGCCACGGCACAACAATCGCGGGGACTCCTACCGTTACAACTTCTGCAAGAGTGGATGCGCCAGCGCGCGTGATCAGTACATCGGCTGCCGCCAAGACATCGACCATGAAATCTTCGTAACCAACGACGGTGTAGCGCGAGGAGCCGAGTTCGGGCATGCGGTGGGATTCAAGGAATCGTGCACCAGCAACATGACGAAATACGTACTGTCCGGCGGTGTCGGCACCTTGATCCAGAATCTCCGTAGCGTCAACAAATGCATCATTGATTGCTTTTGAACCCAGAGATCCACCCACAGCGACAACAAAGAATTCATGCGGCTCAACGCCGAGTCGTTCTCGAGCTGAGTTGGCAGCCGCGGGCCGATCAAGTTTGCGCAGTTCTCGTCTCACGGGAGCACCGGCACGAACCGCGTGCGGCAGCGAAAGATCGTTACCTGAGACTGCCGTTGCAACAGCTCTCCTCGAAAGGATGCGTGTGGCCAGACCAGGAGTCGCTTCATAACACACAACGACCAATGGGATTCCTTTGAGAACTGCAGCCAAGCTCAGTGGCACCGATGCATATCCACCGACTGCAACAACCGCCTGCGGTTGGTTCTCCGTTACCCAATTAAGGCTCCGTTTGAGAGAAATAAGCAGGCGTGGAATCATCTTCAAGTTGCGCAAGATGCCGTCCACGCTTAACGAGCGTTGAAGACCACTAACTGGAAGAAAACTCGCTGCAACACCAGTAGATGGCAATAGCCGAGTTTCAATGCCTCGTTCAGCGCCAAAGTAGTGGAGCTCGCTCTTGTCGAATCCGATGTCCTGAAGCGACTCAAATATCGCAATCGCAGGGACAACGTGCCCCGATGTGCCACCTCCAGTGACGACTATCAAACGACCGCCTTCGCGGACCACGCGCTTACCCACGCAAATATCGTGACACGCATTGCGGCGCGCGTCAGGACACCCGCATATTTCGTGCGACCTGCAGCAACAAACCAATCGCCGTCATTGAGACCAGCAATGAGCTTCCACCATAGGAAATCAACGGCAGAGTGAGTCCAGTAACGGGGATCAAACCAGAAACGCCGCCGATGTTGATGATTGCTTGAATCACAAACCAGAAAGTGATTCCTCCGGCAAGAAGAGCGCTGAAGTGATCACGAGCGCTGATCGCAGCTTGGAACCCGAAAAATGCAAGGGCAAGGAATCCACCGAGAATCACAACCACACCCGCCAAACCGAGTTCTTCAGCAATGATCGCAAAAATGAAGTCACTGTGCGCGAGCGGGACATAGCCCCACTTGCCCGTGCCTTGACCAATGCCTGCGCCAGTAACGCCACCGTTCGAGATCGAAAGGATCGACTGGTAAACCTGATAGGCGTAGTGCCCCTTGTTGTCTTCCAGATTCAAGAATGCGGTGAACCTCATGCGACGCCGCTCATCGGTCATTGCGAGGGCTGCACCAGCGAGCCCAGACATCAATGCGACGCCAGCAACATTGCGTGCCCGAATGCCTGCCATCATCATCACGCCGATCATGATCGCTGCAAACACGATGGCTGTACCGAGATCTTTTTGAATGAAGCTCAGAAATGACGCGAAACCCATAATGGCCAAGCAAGGGAACATCGTTCGCTTGATGTCATGGATTTCTTTCTGTCGTCGCTGAAGGATGTCTGCGCAGTAAAGCAAGACTGCAAGCTTCAGAATCTCTGAAGGCTGAATTGTGAAAGCGCCAATCCCGATCCAAGCCCGCGCACCGTTCACCGAAATACCCATCGGTGAGAACGGAGCCAGCATGAGAAGGTACGAAACAAGCAACAACGGCCCTACAAATTTGCGCCACGCTGTGTACGGCGTGCGGTAGGCGACCAATCCACAGATCAAGCCGAAACCCGCCCAGATGCACTGACGAATGAAGAGTCTCCACGGAGAGTCACCTGCGTGGAGTGACGTCACCGAAGAAGCCGAGAGAACCATCACTAGCCCAAGCATCACGAGCACTCCCGCAGCCATGAGGATTGCATAGAAGGCCATACTCGGAGCGTTTGTCGCAAGATTGCGTTGCTTGATGAGCCCAACCTTGTCGAGCATCTCGCGACGTCGATCAGCTACCGTGCGGTACGGTGCCGCTGGGCGGTAGATCTCACCGGTCACGTCAAAGATTGGTGTGCTCACTTTTGTTTCTCCTTGCTTTGCTGACTCAAGACTTCACGTACGCAACGAACGAAATCATCGCCGCGCTCGTTGTAATTGCGATACCAGTCAAAACTTGTGCATGCAGGCGAAAGAAGAACCGTGTCGCCATTGCTGGCCAGCGCGCGGGCTATTCGGACGGCATCAATCATCGAATGTGCCGGATGCACTTGGCGGATACCTGCAAATGCCGCAGTGAGATCCTCAATGCCTTCACCCGTGGCCACAACGGCTTTGATGTGGTCGGCTTCGTGTGCAAGCTCCCCGAGATCAAGATCCTTGTTGCGGCCCCCTGCGATCAATATGACCGATGCAAACGAGCGGATGGCAGCCCGCGCCGCATGAGGTGTTGTTGCTTTTGAATCGTCGTACCACGCCACACCATGGTCGTCCGCGATGAACTCAATCCTGTGGTGCGGCGGCGTGAAGTTACCCAATGCAACTTCAGCATCCGCGATACTTGCCAACCCAGATTCGATTGCTAGTGCGCATGCAGCCAATGAATTGTCAATGTCGTGAGGAAGTGCCCGCCACATTTCGGCAACACTCACGATTGTCTCATCGCGAGCCATCAATGCGCCAGATTGGACCGAATACTCTCCACCCAATCCGAATCCAACCTTTTTGCCCATCACACTGGCTGCGAAGTTTGCAATCTCTGGCGTATTTGCCGGATAGACCACAACATCACTTGCAAGATTGTTGCGCCAGATCTGCTCTTTGGCGGCGCGGTACGAGGAGAGCGAATCGTGCCAGTCAAGATGGTCGGGCGAAAAATTCAGCCAAGTCGCTGCGGTCGCACGGAATTTTTTGATTGTGGCTAGTCGAAAACTTGAACACTCCACCACGAAAACGTCCACATCCTCGCGATCAATGGCTTCGACCAACGGAATGTCAGTGTTGCCCGCTTCAACCACGGTTTTTCCTGATTCGCGAACGATCTGTGCTGTGAGGGCAACCGTTGTGGTCTTGCCATCAGTGCCTGTGATTGCGATCATTGGGCGCGCGCCGCCTGTGCGCGCGCTCTCCCACTCGTAGGCAAGATCGAGTTCGCTCACACAATTTTTTCCTTGCGCTGCCGCCTGAACTCGTACGGGATGTGACTCGCGCAGCCCTGGCGCTGGGACAACAAAATCGCACTCCGCTACAAGAGCAGTGATGCGCTCAACGGTTGGCGCAAACTCAACTTCAACACCAAGGTTCTCAGCGGTTGATCGGTTTTCGGTGGTTTCACGGTCATCTAAACAGATAGGCGTGTATCCACGTTTGGACAACGCACGAATCACACTTGAACCAGTGATCGCGAGCCCGTACACCAACACCTTTGACATCAACGCACCTGATTAGTGAAGTCACCGATAAACAACGCGAGTGCCGTAGCCACACAAATTCCCTGAATGATCCAGAAACGGATAATCACGGTGGTCTCTGGCCATCCGGAAAGTTCAAAGTGATGATGGACAGGTGACATCTTGAACAAACGGCGCTTACGTCCTGAAGCTTTGAATACACCCATCTGGATCGCAACCGAGCCCGCTTCGATCACGTTTATACCGCAGATCAAGGGCAACAGCAGATGTGTATTTGTGGAAACTCCGAGCATGCCGAGTGCCGCACCAATACCCAGTGCCCCAACATCACCCATGAATACCTTCGCAGGCGCAGCGTTGTACCAGAGGAAGCCTCCGCACGCTCCTGCAAATGCCGCCGAAAGAACGGCAAGGTCAAGTGGATTAACGAGGTTATAGAGATCGGGATTTCTAAATGCCCAATACGAAATCACGGTGAAAGCAAGGAATCCGAACACACCAGAGCCAGCTGCAAGACCATCTAGACCATCCGTGACGTTCACTGCATTGGCAGTACTCCACACCATGATTGCGGTCCAGATCACCCACACCCACCAGGGCAATTCCCAACCAGGTGAATCAGCTCGCGTGAATGAAAGTGTGCGACTAACTCCTGTTGACATGGTCAGCCATGTGAGACAGATAACCGAAAGGCCAAGAGTTATGTAGCCCTTCTTCTTCCACAGAATTCCCCGGTTGTGAGACTTGACCACCTTCATGTAGTCGTCAAGGAAACCCATCACTGCCATGATGAGAATCGTCACCCAGATGATCATCGCCTGATCGGAAAATGCGATTCCGTCACGAAGCACGTGCGCTGCGAGCCATCCGATCAAAGCGGCAATGATGATTGCGATGCCACCCATCGTGGGTGTTCCCTGCTTGGACATATGGTGCTCAGGACCGAGATCTTCCTTGCCAAGAATTGGCTGACCTTTCCCCTTGTTGCGGAAAAAGGTGATCACGCCTTTGGTACCTAGCAACGAAAGCACCATCGCAGTGGCTCCAGCAATGAAAACTGCGATCATTTCGCTGCTCCCAGGATTCTGCGCGCAACTGCGGCATCATCGAAATCGGTGATTCGGCCAGCAATTTCCTGTGTTGTCTCATGGCCCTTGCCCGCAATTAGCACTACATCACCGCGCACTGAGGCGGAAATGGCTTCGGCGATAGCTTCTTCGCGATCCAAAATTTGTGCGACCGAAACAGAACTTTTCTTGGTCGCGATGCCATTCATAATTTGATCAATGATTGATGCGGTGTCCTCACTGCGTGAATTATCTGCAGTCAAAATCACTCGATCAGCTAACTCTGATGCGATTGCACCCATTGGGCCACGCTTGCTTGCGTCTCGGTCACCACCGCAGCCAAATACCACGGTCAATTTTCCTTGGCTCCCCATCGAGGTGCGAACGGAAGTCAATACTCGCTCTAGCGCATCAGCAGTGTGCGCGTAATCAACGAGTACAACAATGCCTCGATCGTTTGCCACCGGCTCAAGACGCCCGCGGACAGGCTGCATTGAGCCGAGTCCTTCGGCAATCGCTTCAATCTCAATTCCAAGCTCACGAGCTGCAGTTGCGGCACCGAGTGCATTTGCGAGATTGAAGGTACCGCCCATTGGTAGTTGCATTGCAACACCGGACCACGTGAACCGCACAGACTCTGGTCCGACGATTACATCTGTTGCATCACTCAAACCGAAAGAAACTGCCGAAGACCCGACCACATCGAGCAATTGTTGGCCGTGAACATCATCACGGTTAATTACTGAACGGTCTGTCATTCCCGTGGTGAACAGTCGTGCTTTGGCTGCAAAGTACGCCTCAACGGTGCCGTGATAATCGAGATGATCGATACCAAGATTGGTAAAGATCCCAACGGCAAACCGTGTACCAAGTACACGATCTTGCTGGAGCGCATGGGACGAAACCTCCATCACGTATGCCTGGCCACCGTCTTCATGCCAAGACCTCAGGGCGCGCTGTAGATCCGTGGCTTCTGGTGTTGTACGCAATCCGCTTAGTGTCCCGGCTAACTGATTACGCACGTTCGCCGCCGAGAGAATCGCCCCGAGCATGTAAGCCGTGGTGGTCTTGCCATTTGTTCCCGTAATTCCAACAACCTGCAGATCATGTGATGGAAAGCCGTGCACAGCTGATGCCGAAAGAGCCATGCAACGGCGGACATCAGCCACTCGAAGCTGCGGTGCGTCTATCGGCAACAGCCGATCAACCATTAATGCAACTGCCCCAGAACCGAGCGCTTCGGCTGCGAAATCGTGTCCGTCTGCCGAGGCACCACGAACGCAGCAGAATAATGATTCGGCAGGAATGTTGTTAGTGGTGTGACTGACATCCAAAATCCGAACGTCTCCACCTGAGTTAGTGGCTTCAAATCCAGCAATGCTCGGTAGATCAACGATAGAAATCGGCATCAGTGACCCACGACTTCAACATTTGCTGGGCAGCCATCGTGATTGGTGGTGGGCTGAATTTGCAATTCACGAATGGCCACTTGAGCCAGGCGTGCGAATGCCGGTGCCGCAGCGGTACCACCGAAACGGTCCTGAGAACTCGGATCTGGTTCGTCAATTGAAACCAAGATCGTTACTTCTGGATTCTCTGCTGGAAAGAAACCAACGAATGATGCGAAGTATTTACGGCCACCGTCATTGGTGTTGTAGGTGCCGTTCTGTTGCACCTTGTACCCCGTACCGGTTTTGCCAGCAACATTCATAAGTTCGACCTGAGCACGGGTTCCGGTACCCAAGCACACCACGTCTTTCATGATCGACAACATCATGCTTGAAGTGCTGGGAGTCAGAACACGATGAGTTTCAGAAGGCGCCGTATCCTTGACGTTCCCATCACCATCGATTGTGGCTTTGACAAGTTTCGGTGCCACGTATTCCCCTCCATTGGCAATGACGTTGACCGCCGCCACCAACTGCAGTGAAGTTGTTGCGAAACCGTAACCATAAGCGACTGTGAGCTTCTCGGTGCCTCGCCAGTCCTCAACATCTCGCAATAGGCCCGCGCTTTCGTTGGGGAAATTGAGATCAGTTTTTGCTCCAAAACCAAAAGCTTTGATGTATGAGTAGAGGGTCTCAGTGGGAATTTCCTGACTGATCAGAACCGTTCCAAGGTTCGACGATTGAGTAAGAATTTCGCGCACCGTCATCTGCTGAAGGTCGTGAGGAAATGCATCACGAATGGTGAAGTCGTCAAAGCGCTGCCATCCCGGCACCGAAAAAACGCTCTTGTCAGTTACACGATTTTCGTTAATTGCTGCCGCAACACTGATTACTTTTGCCACCGAGCCTGGTTCATACGCTTCAACTGCCGACAAGTTGCCTGGAGAAGTTGTGTAGGTGCCTGAGTCCAGTCGGCGGATACTCGAAATCGCATAGATCTCGCCGGTCTTCGAATTCATCACAATTGCGTTTCCGCCACGGGCCTTAAGCTCTGCGACGCGCTGCAGCAACGCCGCGTCAGTCTGAAACTGCATCGACCTGTTGATTGTGAGAACGAGATCTTGTCCAGCTTCGGGCTCGCGCACGATTGATCTAGTGGACGGAATTGAACGACCATCGCTATCGCGCTCGATCACTTGTCGACCATCTACGCCCGTCAGCACCTCGTCGAACTGCGCTTCGAGACCAGAGGTTCCTATGCCATCAGGATCGGTGCGACCAATGATGTTGCGAGCCACTTCTCCAGCCACTACACGAGTTGGCTCCGAATACGAGTAGATCCCTGCGAGATTGAGTGCCGTAACTGCCTCAGCCATGTCGTCGTTTAACTGTCTTGCCACGTAGACGAAGTTGTCATCAGTTGCAGCGAGATCTTTGGCGAGTGCCTTTTCTTCTTTTGGAGTTAGGCGAAGTACTGATGCGAGTGTTGAAGCGGTTGTGATTGGGTCAACCACATACGTTGGATCCGCAAAAACGGTCACGCTCGGCACAGACAGAGCGAGCTCATTGCCGTCACGATCAAAAATCACGCCACGGTCGGCCTTAATTGTGTTGTTGCGCAACCGCTGATCGAGGCTCGCCTGTTGATAGTGATCGGCTTTCACCACTTGCAAATAGCCGACACGAAGGAAGACAACAAACAGCAGGGCAAAACAAACAAAGAAGGTCTTTTTCATTCGTTGCTGAGTGAGAAGTTCACGACCAGTTTTTGCTGCTCGCGGAGCAGATTGCGTTGCTTTACGTACCGACGGGCGACCTGGCGTAACCGGACGACGCTTGCGTTGTGACGTAGCGCGAGTAGCCGACCGGGTCGATGCAGGCACTTTCGCATTGCGTAGTGCACGTGCTTTGCGATCTGCCATTGACGAGTTGCGATCGGACACTTAGCCCCTGCCCTTCAGCGTCAGCTTGATGTGGCCAAATTCATCCAGAGTTGACGACGGCGGATCCGCAAACCGGGAATCCATTCCACTTATTGCTTCGTCAACAACCGCCACTACCGACTTCTCGACGGTGAGGAATTTAATTGCTGGCGCAAGGAGCATCATGGACTTCTCAGCAGCAGTACGTAGTACATCTGGGGCGTGCAACATTGCGCGTTCTTGGCGCAACTCCTCGTAATGATCGCGAGCCATACTCACGGTCTTGTTCAATTTGTCGAGTTCCATTTGCCCACTGGCGATGTTGGCCTCAAATGCCACGATTCCAATAAAGGCAAGACACAGCGCGCCCATTAAGGCAAGAGCTCGTCGCGCCGCAATCGCATTGCCGGTGCGTATAAGTGTGAGTTGTGGGCGACGCGAGGGTGATGCAACCTCTTGATCGAGAGGCTGAAGTGACTCGTTACGCAGGGGCATAGCCATCAGTGGCCCTGCGCATTCATGAGTTTCTCCGCAGCGCGTAGCCGAGCAGATGTTGATCGCGGATTTGCCTTCTGCTCTTGCGTTGAGGCTTTGGCGGCGACACGTACACGCTTAAGGGTCGGCGTCGCACCACATCCACAGGGCAAACCGACGGGGCAAGTGCAACCACCCGACTCCGCCGCACGAAGAACGGATTTTGCGATTCGATCTTCACCTGAGTGATACGAAAGAACAGCGATACGACCACCCGGAGCAAGTGAATTAACTGCCTGCGCCAGTGCGGGCTCGAGTATTTCCAGTTCTGCATTGACTTCGATACGCAGAGCTTGAAAAGTCCTTTTCGCCGGGTTGCCACCGCGGCGCCGTGCCGGTGCTGGAATTGCTGAGGCGACTATTTCTGCAAGTTCTGTTGTCGTTCGCACCGGGCGCGCTGCCACAATCGCGCGAGCGATTCGGGCCGCAAAGCGTTCATCTGAATTCTCACGGATGATGCGCTCCAAATCGGCGACTTCCGATTGATTGACTACTGCGTCAGCCGAACGGCCGTTCGAAACATCCATTCGCATATCAAGCGGGGCTTCGGTCCGATAGCTGAATCCACGCTCCGCTGTATCGAACTGATGCGATGAGACACCGAGATCAAATAAAACCCCACTGACACTTTCAATGCCAAGGTCGCTCAGCACCTGAGCGAGTTCATCAAATCGTGCACGCACCACTCGTGCGCGGTCACCATATGTTGCAAGCCGAGCAGAAGCCGCTCTGATTGCATCTTCGTCCTGATCGATTCCGACGACGCAAAGATGTGGGCATGCATCGAGAATTGCCCGCGCATGACCCGCACCACCGAGAGTTGCATCGACTATCCACCCAGCCGGAACCGTTTTGAAAAGTTCGATGATCTCATCGACCATCACCGGCTGATGACTGAATGAATCAGTTGACATTGTCCTGGGCGATGCAACCGGCACCGAACGCAGACTCGAAGACGTGGGTCGCTGCACTGCAGCCCCCCGGTTGGCTGATGCCGCCAGGATTTCTCCCCTGAACGTGCGAAACGGAAGCGGGCGGAGTATGGGCTGTCCGTTTTGCCAACCGAAGGACTGCATTGCAGCGGGCCCTCCAGCAATTGGATAGATGCTGATATGTGTCTTTGGTTTGCTGTGTGTTCGCAGAATCGACATTGCTCATACGGCCCTATTGCCCACCGTTGATGGCGGTGTCGTTTCCTGCGATCTGTCCAGTGCCTTGAGCGGTCATCCGCTCATGGCGCGATGGTTCCCAAATTTCGATGCGATCGAATGATCCGGCAACCACGACTTTTGAGTTGAGAGCTAGGCCTGCGTATTCACGCATCCGCTCGTCAAGGGTGATGCGACCCTGGGCATCAATTGCGACTTCGAGAGTGTTGGCTGCGAGTGCGCGCTGGAAACTGCGATCTAGTTCGCCGCGGCGAACTTTCGCCAGCGTGTCCTCAACGACGCTTTCAAAGGTTTCAACAGTGAGGACATCGATGCACTTGTCCTGACCGAATGCGACGTAGCACCGGGGTTCGAGGCGGGGACGGAACGAAGCAGGTACAGCTAGGCGACCCTTGGGGTCGAGCTGCCGCTCGTGCGCTCCGACAAACACAACTTCCTCCGCTCAAGTGGGCTCCACTCGGGCTTTGGACCGCTCCACCGCCCCCCACTGGTCCCCATTCTTATCCCCATTTACCCCCTATGTCAACCATTTCCCCCCACTTAACACCACTTTCTGGGATCGCACACCCCAAAAATTCGATACGGAAACGACAAAACCCAATAAACACATGGATTTCCGAGGCAGATACCGCTCCTAGCGCCGGTGGGGAAAAGTGGGGCGCTGGAATTAGAGCCGCTGCAACAGGCCGCGCAGTGATTCGAGCAGTGCGACCCGGCTCGTATTCACCGGCACATGGGACGCGACAAGACGATCGTGGTCAGCGCCAGTGATGCCCATTACAGCTGCGAATCCATCAAACCGCGATCCGATGTAGGCACAGCATTGAAATCGGGCGCCACTGCGATTGCGACGCTGGCTGATCCCCACCACTTTGCCGCCATCGCACATCACTTCGCCTGGCCCTTCGCTAACGAAACAAATCTTTTGCCCCAACGCATCCGTGCGCAATGCACCTTCGACAACTTCGAGATTGGTCAAACTCGGATCCACAGCGGCAATCGCATCGCGCCAAAGTTCCCCAACCCATAGAGGAGCAACACGGACATCGTCGGTCCAAAGTGAATCACCTGCAGGTATGACTAGATCCATCCAAACGACATCGCCTGCCGGTAACCAAACTGCTCCCCCGCCCGAATTGCGACGCGTGACATCGATACCGAGTTGCGCAGCGAGCCCTTGATTCAAGTCCGACTCGGGTTGATGAGAACCGAGCACAACGGTGTCACGGGCGACGTTCAAGACCCATGCCGAGCGCTCGGGTTTTTCTAACAGCTCGGCTGCATGAAAATCAGCTACCGATCCACTCCAATCATGAAAATCCCAAGACACGAATCGACACGGATCTCAGGATGCTTGTGCCAGGTAAGGCATCCACTCGTCGGGCACGCGTGGCACGGTGAGGAAAATCCAGCCCAGTTCGCGTGGCGCAAAGGGCCGCGTCTCAAGACGCATTCCTGCTTCTTCAGGGGTGCGGTCACGCTTTTTCAAGTTGCAGGGTCTGCACGCTGCGGTGACGTTTTCCCAAACATGCAGACCTCCGCGCGAACGCGGCATTACGTGGTCAATCGAATCGGCGCGCGCACCGCAGTACTGACAACGGTGCGAATCGCGGGCGAATATTGCATGACGCGACATTGCGGTGCGGCGCTGGTACGGCACCTTCACTACATACCTAAGACGAATAACAAGTGGCGCCTTCATCGAAAAGCGTTCGGCACGAACCTCATCGTCACCGGACTCAATCATGTCGGCTTTGTCGGAAAGCACAAGGCAGACTGCACGCCTAGCCGACACGATGCTCAACGGCTCGTAAGTTGCATTCAATACGAGCGCGTTTCTCATGGGTCAGCTCCTACTGTCCCAACCCCTGCACCATTGCAGGTAACTGATCACATCATCAGGCGACATTGCCGCATCGGGGCGTCCGTATTGAGTGACCATACGAAAAGCAAGATAGTCGCTCGCGGGCAGAGGCAAAAATGGAACTCGGTGCCACCATCCGGGCTCGGCGAGTCTGAAGACCTGTCGAATCGCCGTGCGCCACAATCGCGGGCGCACCAGAACTCTTCCGACCACCCGCAAAACGCTCATTTATTTCAGGCGTCTCCGGTGAAGCGATCTTTGAGGCGACTGGAAGCCGATCTCGCATTGCGCAGGCTTGCGGTCACATCAGCGAGTCCAACCTTGCTCATCTGACGCACTTGGCGCTCAATCACCAGACCACAACTCAACATGATCAAAAACCCTACGAACGAGAGCATGAAGTGAACCGGCAGTGCGGCGATTAACACCACAAGCCCAGCCACCATACCGAGAACCGCCCAGCGGATGGTCTTAATCGAATGACGATAGAGACCTTTTGGCGAAACGACATCGGCAAATTTCTGATCATCACGGAGTTGATCTTCGATTTGGCGCAGAATGCGCTCTTCTTCTTCGTTCAGTGCCACGGACTCATTGTTTCACGCCCAAGGGGATTTCACAACGCAGCCCCCACATTTAATGGCTCGGTCAACGTCATGCGGACCTCACCTAATGGCTCGGTCCCCATGGACTCTCGCCGAGGTCGCGGCCGTGGCCCATTGCCGACAACGGACCAATCGATTTATTGCCGAATCTTTTGCGGATCTCATCGATTGCATCTGCTGCATCCATCCAATCTCCGTCACTTGGTTCAGAGTCAACGGTGTCGAGGGTTAACTGCACTTGGCTCTCAACAAAATTCGACACCGAAACACCTGCGAGTCGGACACCACGCTCAATCTCGCATTGAGGCAGGAGCCGATCCAAGGCAGACATGATTGCCTGCCCCGTCGTTACTGCCGCTTCAGGCGTTAACGACCGCGTGAGATTACTGAAATCGCTATAGCGAATCTTGAGGCTCACGGTTCGCGCCGCAACATCGGCGCGTCGGACTCGTGCAGCTACAGCATCCGACAATCGCACGAGATGAGTGCGTAGTTCACCTAAGTCAATTATGTCCTCGGTAAAAGTTTCCTCGTGCCCAATTGACTTTGCGTCGCGTGAGGCAACAACTGGCCGTGGATCAATTCCGCGCGCAAGATCAAAGAGTTGACTCCCCGCTGCTTGACCCAACGCGCCAACGAGGACCCGGCGTTCCAACTGCTTCAAATCTGCAACCGTTGTGACTCCGAAACGCTCCAGCTTCTCCACCGTGGCAGCACCGACGCCCCACAATGATCGCACGGACATTGGCTCAAGAAATGCAGATGCATCTTCGTCCGTCACTTCAAACACTCCAGGGCCATCAACAATCTGTCCATTGACAATTTTTGGTTTGGCCGCTCGTGAAGCCAACTTGGCAAGAAACTTGTTGGACGCCACACCGACACAGCACACGAGACCCGTGTCAGCCAGAACTTGGTTACGAATTTGCACACCAATTGATGAGGCTTCACCGAAGAGTTGTACCGAGCCTGTTACATCAATGAACGCCTCGTCGAGTGCGACGCCTTCAACTTCTGGACTAAATGAATTGAAAACTTCATGCACGCGCTCGCTGTACTCGGAATAGAGATGCAAATCGCCAGGCAAGAACACTGCATTCGGGCATAAGCGTCGCGCTTGCGCCGATGACATCGCGGAATAAACACCAAACCTGCGAGCCTCATAAGAAGCAGCTGCCACTACACCGCGCGATCCAGTACCGCCTACAACAACCGGGAGCCCTCGCAGGTCGGGGCGCCGCAAGAGCTCTACCGCCACGAAGAATGCATCCATATCCACGTGCAAGATGCGCTTCGGATCAGTATTTACCACGGTCAAAGCCTACGATTACCTTGTGCCAGAGGCAGACAAACCACTCTCAGCTTTACCGTCACGCGCCGCACGCGCTACCGCTTTCACGAGCATTCTTTTTGGCGGGTTACTCGGTGGGCTTATGGGTTACTTGCTAATCAATGTGCAATGCGAAGGTGACTGCCATGTTCAAAAGGGGCTCGCAGTTTTCATCGGCTCCGTCTCGTTTGCAATTGGAATGAGCATCGTTGCAGTGCTTGGGCTACGTGCTGTTGGCGAATGGCGCGAAGCCCGGGATGCGTTTGATGACTGATCTCGGCAAAAATCTTGTGGCCCTTGCCGAGCGACTCGCGCGTGAGGCAGGGAGCCTGGCATTGGCTGGCCGAAAAAATGGCCTCACCGAAGTCGACACCAAAAGCACCGCCACAGACATGGTCACTGAATTCGATCGGGCAAGCGAAAGACTCATCGTCGATGGGCTGATTGAATCTCGACCGCACGATGCGATTGTCGGCGAAGAAGGAACGAGTCGCGACGGGACCTCAGGAATCTCATGGTTTGTGGATCCCATTGATGGGACCACAAATTTTCTGTACGACTTGCCGAACTGGTGCGTTTCAATTGGGGCAAAAGATGCCGACGGGACCGTGTGCGGCGCGGTGTACATACCCGCCCTTGATGAGATGTTTACCGCAACGCGTGGAGGTGGTGCACGCCTAAACGGTCAGGCAATCCACTGCGGCTCAATTACCGAGCTTTCCCAAGCTCTTCTCTGCACAGGTTTTAATTACGACTCGAACAATCGTGTGGCTCAGGCACAACGAATACTGAAATACATTGACAAAGTTCGTGATGTGCGTCGCTTTGGTGCTGCTGCGATTGACATGTGTTATGTCGCCTGTGGCCGCCTCGATGCCTACTACGAGGAGTACCTCTGGCCGTGGGACTACGTTGCGGCTGATCTGATTGCTCGAGAAGCTGGTTGCAAGACGGGCGATCTCACTGGAGCACCAATAAATAACCGCGATGTGCTGGTTTCCAATCCAACACTGTTTCCCCAATTGGTTACTCTCATCAGAGAGTCTGGAGGGAATTGATGGCTTGGGATTCAACACGAAAAGTTCCGTGGAAGCGTCTCGCTAAAGAGTGGCTCGTCTATCTCGTCATCATTCTCGTGGTGTTCGCATTGTTCTTTAGTGACAGCGTGAATCCGGGAACTTTTTTGGGGCTCGCCTTGTCGGGCCCGCTTTATGTTGGTTTCGGTGCTGTGATGGCAAAGTTCGGTTACGAACGCCAAAAGCTCATTCGCACCCCCCGCGCAACGCAGCCGACACCACGCCCCACACCCCAACGCTCGCGTCCGGCACCAACGAGCCGAACTGGCGCACGTAAGGCGAACAAACGGCGATGACACAGCCTCTCGTGATGGCGCTCGATGCGGGCACCACTGGAGTGCGTGCACGTTTGATTCGTAAAGATGGCACTGCGGCAGCAAGTGCTTATCGTGAGTTTCCCCAGTACTTCCCTCAGCCGGGTTGGGTTGAGCACGACGCCAACGAGATATGGGACGCAATCTGTGGCGTCATTGAAGAAGTAACCCGGCACGGCTCCCCCGTTGCCATAGGTATTACGAACCAGCGCGAGACGATTGTTGCTTGGAGTCGTACAACGAGCCAGCCATTACACAGGGCGATCGTTTGGCAAGATCGTCGCACTGCAAATCATTGCGAAAGTCTCGTCACCTACATCGACCGCGTACGCGCAACGACTGGTCTTGTTCTTGATCCATATTTTTCCGGCACCAAATGTGCATGGCTAATCAATGAAGGCGGCGTGCCGGTCAGCGACGATCTTGCATTTGGCACCATTGACTCTTGGCTCGTGTGGAAACTTTCAGGCGGCCAAGTTCACGCCACCGATCCATCAAATGCGAGCCGAACAATGCTGTTTGATATCGGCACGATGTCTTGGAGCGAGGAAATGTGTGCGCTTATCGGCGTGCCAATTGAAGCACTCCCACAAGTGATGCCATCAAGTGGGGTCTTCGCTACCACGAAAGGCGTCACTGGCGTTTCCGATGGCACGCCTATTTCAGGCATCGCGGGTGATCAACAAGCAGCACTATTTGGGCAAGCATGCTTTAACCCAGGTCAAGCCAAAAACACATACGGCACAGGAAGTTTTGTGTTGATGAACATCGGCAACCATCTACCAACCCCAATGAGCGGGATGCTTACAACAGTTGCTTGGGATCTCGGCGATGGTCCCGTTTACGCACTCGAAGGTTCGATCTTTGTGACTGGTGCAGCAGTTCAATGGTTGCGTGACGGACTCCAGATCATCGAAAAATCAAGCGAGACAGAAGCACTCGCGTTGAGCGTGTCCGACTCGGGTGGCCTGGTATTTGTGCCTGCACTCACTGGGCTTGGCAGTCCGTGGTGGGATCCCGATGCGCGCGGGGGCATTTTTGGGATCACACGCGGAACCACACGCGCACACTTTGCGCGTGCTGCAATCGAGTCGATGGTCTACCAAACTCGAGATGTCATCGATGCAATGAACACTGCCCTTGGGTCTTCGGGAAGGCCCACATTGGTTGATCTTCGAGTAGACGGCGGTGCCTCAGCAATGAACACGATGCTACAAATGCAATCTGATCAACTTGGGGTTTCCGTGCTGCGCCCTCGCGATCTTGAAACCACATCACTTGGTGCTGCGTATTTGGCGGGCCTTGCCGTTGGGGTGTGGTCCTCGTTGGATGAGATCACTCAGAACTGGCATCTAGACAGGCAATTTGATCCGCAGCCTGCGGCTCCTGGATACGAACAGTGGCTCCGAGCAGTGGCGCGGGTTCGCAACTAGGCCAAAAGTGCCGCGCCGATTGCTGCGGCGCGCTCACCAAGCTGTGCGCCAACAACTCTTGGCAATTCCCGCACGCTTGAGCCATACACATGATTCTGAAGTTTGTTATTGAGGCGCGGGATCAAAGGCTCAGCAACCGTTGCTACCCCACCGCCAATCACAATCACTTCAGGATCAAGCGCATAAACAATTGAAGCCAATCCAATACACACTTGGTCTGCAAAGTTGTCAATTACTAGCAGTGCAGATGGATCCCCGCTTGTCGCCGCTTCAGTAAAAGTTTCAGGACTAAAACCTGCGCTGTTTGCCGCCGCACTCAATGCTGATCCAGATGCGAACAACTCCCAACAGCCCCGACCACCGCAGGCGCACATGGGGCCATTGCGTTCAACAGTCATGTGCCCGAGTTCGCCTGCATAGCCATTCGCACCGTGGACAAGTATTCCGTCAACTATCAGACCAATCCCAATGCCAGTGCCCAAACTCACACAGGCAACGTTGTTCGCCCCTCGACCAGCTCCGAGTTTCCACTCAGCGAGAGCAGCAGTGGTCGCATCGTTGTCAACTTCAACTTTCGTGCCGACCTTCGCGGCAAGGAGTCCAGCAACATTTGCACGACTCTCGAGACTCAAGTGTGGTGAATCTCGCAGCACACCATTGCGATCAACTAAGCCAGCTATTCCAATTCCGAACGTGGGCGCTAAATCCGTTGCATCAGCAGCGAGCTCAAGCATCATCTCTGCGACATTGTCAATTAGGGCCGCACCGTCCACTGTTTGACGACGCAGTTCCTTCTCTACCAAGCCATCAATTAGAAGTACGCCAAGGCACTTGGTGCCACCCACATCGACGCCGACAGCGGCGGTCACGATTCGAGCAGTGCCTTGAGTTCGCGCAATGTGTTGACGATACGAACCTCAGCACGACGCTTGATAAACCCCGGCAGAGGAATCACGAGATCAACCGAAACGTCATAAGTCACTTTTGTGGTGTTCGCATCTTGTGCCGTGAATGTGTAAGCGCCGCCGATTGAGCGCATGATGTCACCCTTTACCATTTTCCACTCGAGTCGCGCCGGCGCCGCCGAGTAGTCATACGCAAGCGTGTAGTGAGTACTGCGGCCCAACGCCGATGCGCGGTACTCAACCTCGATCGCGCGACCTTGTGCATCACGCTTGTGCACTGTCACTTCTTTTACGTCATGTGCCCACTTTGGGTAGGCCTCGTAGTCGGTCGCCGCACTAAAGCAACGATCTAACGGTGCTGCAATGATCGCGGTCTGGGTTGCGGAATCAGCCATGTACTAATCCTGCCCTACTCCGTCGTCATCCGCTGGACTTTTGCGGCGACGTGGACCAAAAGTGCCATTGTTTGCAGTCCAGTGACCATTCAATCCGAGGCCAAAAAGTGGAACGAGCACACCGAAAGCAAGAACACTCCCAGGCTTTCCGTCTGTGTTGGGTCGAGCAATCGCTCCAACAACCCCGACCACAACTTGAGAGGTCAAACACCAGACCATGAGGCGACGAACATTCGCTGGAGCCACGTTGTTCACCATGAAGTACAGCTCGGTTACTGAAATCTCATCGGTGCGACTGCGCTGCACGGCGGTCCAGTAACCAAGCAAGAATGCAAACACGCCAATGGCCGCAAGCCCAAGGTCAACTGCAACCACAATCGCCTTACTGGCATCGCTGAATGTGATCGCGCCAAACAGGGTGACTGCGATGAATACACCCGTACCCATTTGGTTGAGCCGAACTTGCCAATCACTCATCAGAACTCCAATTCACTCGCAGTGCATCACCCAGTCTGCGGGCCAGAAGATCGTATGAAAACTCTGCAACTGCTCGATCTCTAGACGCCTTGCCCATTGCTTGGCGATCATGTTGCGAATCCAAAAGTGAATTGATGGCGCGCGCCGTGGCAGAAGCGTCTCTGGGCTCAGATATAACCCAGCCGGTCACCCCATCGACAACGGCTTCAGCGGCACCGCCACTTTCACCGGCCACTTGTGGCACCCCACATGCGGCCGCTTCGAGGAACACGATCCCGAAGCCCTCTTGCTCCAGCCCAAGCCAGCGGTTTCGACACATCATCGCCATCACATCGGCACTTCCATAAAGTGCGGGCAGATCGTCATCCGGTACGCGACCCAAGAACTGCACCGGAGCGGCCAGTTTGCTCGACAGTTTTTCCAGTCGTTTACGGTCGCGACCCTTGCCAGCGATAACCAACCTGATATTCGGGCGATCAATTGCCAACTCAGACGCCGCTTTGACGATGGTGTCAAAACCTTTTCGCGGCACCAACCGACTCAAACCAAGAATCATCTCAGCGTCTAACTCGATACCCCAACGTTTGCGCGTCTCATCTTTTTGTTCGTGTGTCAGTGGAATGAATCGTGCCGTATCCACCCCAGGCGGCACGATCGTGACCGACAAGTCACGCCGTGCTGCACGAATCGCTTCACGTGCCGGATATCCACCAGCGGCAATCACGTGTTCAGCATTACGAAGTACACGACTCAACACAGCACGGCTTCCGGGCAGGCGTCCTGGCACTGTCACTTCCGCTCCGTGCAACACCACGTAATACGGAAGTTCTAAGTAGGGGCCAACAATTCCAAGCGGCACTGCAGGATCCAACACCACGAAATCAGCCCCTATGCGATTTGCCATTTCGTTTATCTGACGCACCATCTTTGGGCGCGGCAAGAGAACTTTTTCTTTGATGCGTTCGATGTGAAATGGCTGTTCAGCATCCCAATCGCTTGCGCCTTCGTATGGTGATGTCAGAACTGCAAATGAATCAGGTGGGAGGCGGCGCCACCACTCCCACAACAGCGACTGAATTCCACCGATCTTTGGTGGAAAGTCATTGGTCACAAGGAGATGTTTCATGCAGTGTTCCGTTTGGTGCGCTGCAGTGCCCAAAGCGCATGCTCTGAGAGTATTTCATCTTCCCCGCTCGCATAGCGCTGAAGCGCTTCATGTGCGCGCGAATCCGACAACGATGCTGCATTACCAAGCGCAACCAAAGCGTTACGGCGCAACCACCGGGGATCACGGTCTGCAATGTATAGCGCATCAAATTCCTTCAGGAGTTCCTCATCAGACATCTCAAGCACTCGCAGGGCAGGCATCCATTCGCGCGAAGGAGCTTTGATCTGGACTGGAACTGCAAAGCGCGTATTGGGCGGGCAGGCATCTTGGCAGTCATCACAGCCGTAAATGCGTGTACCCAATGCATCACGAAACTGCGGGTCTATCGACCCCGGCTTTTGAAGCACCCAAGACAAACAGCGCCGCGCATCAATCACCCCATCCGCCACAATCGCTCCAGTTGGGCACGCCTCGATGCAACGCACACATGTTCCACACCCATCAGGTATGCGTCTTTTTGGAGCCTTGATCTCTGCTGTGGTGACCAAGCACCCAAGCACAAACCAGCTACCTGCGCCCGGCAAGAGGATGTTTGCATTTTTTCCGAACCAACCAAGGCCAGCGCGCCAAGCAACTTCGCGGTCAACTATTGAATTGTCATCAACGAAGACGACGCCTTTGTAACCCGCTTTTTTGATCCATTTTTGAACCCCGCGTAATGCACCACGGAGTTCTTCGTAGACCTCTGTGCGCGCGTACTTCGCAATATGCATCTGAACACCCAGTTCGGGCTCGGTGTCCGGCGAGTAGTACGGCCATGCGGCGGCGATTACAGACTTTGCCCCCGCATATGCGCGTGCGGGGTCGGTCGACCGATCAGGATTGCGATACGTAAACCCAAGCGTGTCAGCAAGGCCGGCTTCTTTGCGTCGATAGAGCTCAGTTCGGGCACGATCCAACACCGAAGCATCGGTGACTCCAAGATGTTCAATGCCAAAGCCACGAGCGGCCTCAACGAGTGCTTCGAACTCAATTGTTGCGGACTCAGACACCTACCAAGGCTAGAGAACGCACCCCAATGCGACTCAGCCAGCCGAAGTGTGGCGAATCTCGCCCATCAATCCCTCACGGGCAAGTACCCGAAGTGCCCGTTGCTGCTCGAAATCCAGCACAATCGCACCTTGAGTGGAATCGGCATCACCACAGAAGAAACTGACAATGCAATCGCTACAAGCGTCTGTGTGGCGGGCGGTGCAGGTGTCGCAGCTGATGATAAGTGGCTCGGTCATGTAGGCAGTCTGACCCTTGGGTGTATCGGGGTTACTGCCTCAGGAATTGCTGCATGCCACAAAACCCTGCAAGGCAGCAGTGGCCGCCCCTGAATCTATGGATTTGCGTGCCATCTCCAGCCCTGCGGTCAGATCTGTTGTTGCACCCACTACGCACAGCGCGGCAGCCGCATTAAGCGTGACTATGTCGCGCACAGGACCATCCTCACCGGCAAAAGTTCGGCGCACAATCTCAGCGTTGTCTGCAGGGCTACCACCGCGAATTGAGCTCAGTGGAGCGGTTCGGATCTGGAGGGCCACAGGGTCAACCACGAACGAGTCAATCTTCTCGCCTTGGAGCGAGATGACAACACTGGGACCCGAGATTGCAAGTTCATCAAGACCACCATCTCCGTGCACAAGCCACGCGTTCTTCACGCCACGAGTTCTCAATGCTTCGGCCATCATCCGCGCGACCGATGCGTCGCGTACTCCAACGAGCATGTTTTCAATCGGTGCCGGATTGGCAAGTGGGCCGATCAAGTTGAAGATCGTTGGCACACTAATCTCACGCCGCGCTGCTCCAACATGTTTGAAGGCAGGGTGATATTTCTGCGCAAAGATGAAACCAAAGTTGCACGCTTCCACACAGGCCACAACTGCATCAGGCTCAAGTGCAATGTTTGCCCCAAGTGCTTCGAGCACATCTGCTGTGCCACAACTCGATGACGCTGCCCGATTGCCATGCTTGACTACCGGCACACCACATCCGGCAACTACAAGGCTCGCCATAGTTGACACGTTGACCGAGTGCGACGCATCACCACCGGTACCTACAATGTCAATGGCGCGCGATCGGATTGACCCACTGAGCTCCACTGGAGTGGCAGCTGCACGCACAATCGCGAGCATTGCCGCGAGTTCGCCAGATGTCTCTCCCTTTGCTTTGAGTGCCAACAAGAACGCAGAAATGTCTGAGTCAGTTGCGTCCCCGGCGAGCATCGACTCCATGGCGGCTGCAGCGACCTGTGGCTCAAGATCGAGATTGTTTTTGAGTCCAGCGATTACACCGGACCAACCACCAGGAAGTTTGGTCATTCGACCATTCTTTATGCCGAGCGTCGTCGCTGACGAATAATGCGGCGACGCTCTTTCGCAGTTGCGCCACCCCACACTCCATCTTTTTCGCGGCTCATGAGCGCATGCTCAAGGCAAGCAACACGCACTGAGCACTCAGAACAAATGTCCTTGGCCTCGTCTGCGTTGTCTTCATCTTCTGGATAAAAAATGGTTGGATCAAGCCCATTGCAGGCTCCACGGACACGCCACTGGTTGAATTCATGACGCTCGAACCACTCGTCTTCACTACCTACTGCTGTGACAGCAATGCTCATCGGAGCCCCCACTTACCTTCCCCCGCGCCGACCGTGGTCGGCACTGGTGATAGTAGGTGTCACCCGTCACAGTGTCCAACCCGAGACAGGGGCCTCGGGAAAGCGTTTATTGGCGTAGGTCTCCCAACAGTTCCTGGACTGTTGAATCAAGCAGATACTGCTCTTCGCGGTAGGCCGGGAGGCTAATAACAACCTTGCAATTCCCCTTGGCGAACGCCTCGATTTGTTCTGGAGTGAAGTCAAAGTACAGATAGTGCACCGCTGCTGTGACGTTGTCACGGGTCAGTGTTGCCTCATGCTGCGCATCAAGGTGTCCAAACACAATTGATCCATCCGCAAGGTGAATCTCAACAGCGCGCTCGATGCCGGCGAGTTTTGGCAACCACTCACGAAGCTGCTCATCAGAGGTCAATTCGATGAACATCGTGGCGCAAAGTTGACCGGGCCCTGGAATGAGCGGGTTGTATGCACGCAACTCGTCTTCCACACCCGCATCAGTATTGATGTGTTCGACGCGAATCATCTCTTGAATCTGCAACTGCATCGTGTCACGGCTTTCAAACATGAGCGTGATGATTGTGCCGAGATGTATGCGACGACGGCGCTTGATTTCCATTACACGTGAACGGAACTCATCACGTACGCGCTCGTAAGCACGCGAATCAAGGATGTCATTGAGGGTGAGCTTGCTCATTTCTTTGCACTTTCCTTTCTTGGTTCTTCGGGTATTCCATAGGCACGCGCTACCACCTGCAAAGGATGAAGCGGCGTGAGATCGGTTTGTTCGGTAATCGCAGTGTTGGCAAGGTGACAGTCACCCGCCACCACATCGCCACCGGCGTTGCGAATTTCATCAGCGAGTGCCTTGGCGTGCGGCATTGAAAGATCTGCGTTCTCAGCGCGCAGACCCCACATGCCATCGATACCGGAGCATTGCTGCACGAGTTTTATCTTGGCCCCGGTGAGTTTCATCAAGTCACGGCTCTTTAGACCGATCTCCTGGGCCCTCAAGTGGCAAGGCGTGTGATAGGTGATGGTCTCGGGCACATCACCAGTGAAGTTTGTGTCAAGAGTGCGTGACTCGTCTTTGTTCATGGCGATCAAATATTCAGCTGCATCAAAGGTGTGCTTGGAAACCAGTTCTGCATCTTCGCCACCGACGTAGTCGATGTAGTCCTTTTTGAGCACGTACCCACAGGTTGGCTGCGCAACGACAATGTCGTTACCTTCGCGCACACTTGCAGCCAGTGCTTCTACGTTCTTGCGCGCAACTCTGTCGAACTGCTTCAGGTCACCCGAGTGCAGGAATGGTGCTCCACAGCATCCAACACCGTCGACCACAGAACACTCAACATTGTTGTGCTCGTAAATCTTCACAAGATCGTGACCAACTTCGGGTGCTTGGTATTCCACAAGACACGTGGGGAATATGCCAACTTTGCCTTGCGGATTCGCAATGGTCTTCTTGGTGCGCTTTTTGAACCAAGTGGTGAAACGCTGACGCGTGAACGGGGGCAACAAGCGAACGCTAGACACGCCTGCAGTCTTTTCAACGACCTTGCGGATGAGTGATCCTGGCTTAGCGCCAAGGACCACATTTGCCACTGGGGCGGTAGCGGTTGCAACTTTGCCAAGAGCATCGGTGCGGCCCATGAGAGCGGTAGTGGTCTTTTCGCGAATGCTCACCTGACCGGTGGCGTTACGCATTGCCGATGCCCGCATCATGAGGCGCGGGAAGTCGAGTTCCCACTCGGACTTACCTGGCACGTAGGGGCAATAGATGTAACAGAGCTTGCATTGGAAACACTCGTCAACAACTTGATCTTGCTGTGCCGGTGTCAACCGCCCCGCATCCTGATCGTCGTGCTGGTCAATCATCTCAAACAGTGTTGGAAACGATGAACAGAACTTGAAGCAAAGGCGACATCCGTGACAGAGGTCGTAGACACGTGTCAGCTCTTCGCGAACATCGGCTTCATCTAAATATTTCGGATGTTTTGGATCGTAAATTGTTGACACGTGTTACTCCTGCGACTTGCGCGGAGGGGCGACTCGAGGTCACCCCTCCGCAATTTCACTGCCTAAATGGCGTGGGATCAGAGGGCGTTGAGGCCCTCTTGGAAACGGCCGGCATGGCTCTTCTCAGCGCGTGCCAGTGTCTCGAACCAATCCGCGATCTGGTCGAAACCTTCTTCGCGGGCGGTCTTAGCGAAGCCTGGGTACATCTGGGTGTACTCATAAGTTTCGCCGGCGATTGATGCTTTGAAGTTCTCTTCGGTCTCGCCAATTGGCTCGCCCGATGCTGGGTCTCCAACCTGTGCGAGGTAATCGAGGTGACCGTGCGCATGGCCGGTTTCACCTTCTGCCACCGAACGGAACAGTGCTGCAGCATCGGGGTAACCCTCGACGTCTGCCTTCTGGGCGAACCAAAGGTAGCGACGGTTTGCCTGGCTCTCGCCAGCGAACGCTTCCTTCAGGTTCTCATGGGTCTTGGTGCCTTTGAGGCTGGCCATGATGTCTCCTTGTTGATTGGGTTGATTTGGTTACTTACTCGCTACGCATTTTGCGCACGACCCGCGGAACACCACTTCGACAGAACGAACTTTGAGTCCATCTGTTTGGAGTGTTGCCTCGGTATCCACCTGCACGTCATGAATGCTTCCGCAGTCATCGCAGATGAAGTGGTGGTGATCCTCGGTGTTCGGGTCAAAGCGGCCAGGGCCCGATCCGAGGTCGATCTGGAGGAGCTCGCCCATTGAGGCGAGGTCATTGAGGGTTTGATAAACGGTGCGCAAGGAGATGCTTGGCATCTCGCGTCTTGCCACTTCATAGAGGGCTTCAGCGGTGGGATGCGAGGCATTGCCCTCAAGCAGGCGGAACATCAACAGGCGCTGAGGAGTGATCTTGAGTCCAGCATCACGAAACGCATCGGTGAGTTCTGTCTGTGATCTCATGGCTGGGACGCTAACTGCAGGTTTTGCTAAATAACAACCTTTGCAGAAAAACTTCTGTCCCTTTACCTGCGTAGGATTTCTGCGTGTCCCAGCCCTTCACCCGTCAGCACCATGCCGCACGGTTACGGTCCGGGGACTTTGACCTTTTAGTCATCGGTGGTGGAATTACCGGCGCTGGAGTTGCCCTTGATGCCGCTTCCAGGGGCTTGAAAGTCGCATTGGTGGAGATGGCCGACTTCGCATCAGGCACATCTTCCAAGAGTTCGAAACTCATTCATGGTGGATTGCGCTACCTACAACAAGGTGATGTTCGTCTCGTTTATGAGGCGCTTCACGAGCGGCGGCGCCTGATGCGCAACGCACCCCATCTCGTATCGGTATTGCCGTTCATGATTCCGATCCTCACAAAAGATGGTCTCATGCCAAGGCGCATCGCGCGCGCACTCGGATCTTCATTGTGGATGTATGACTTAACTGGTGGGTGGCGCATCGGCAAGCTGCACCGGCGCCTGCGCGCCAAAAAAGCGTTGCAACACTTCCCCACCATGCCCGCAGAAAAGCTCGCATCGGCGTACATCTATTACGACGCCCAAGCCGACGATGCTCGCCTGACACTCGAAGTTCTCCAGACGGCCAGCGATAAAGGTGCGGCCGTATTGAATTACGCACAAGTTGTCGCGCTCACTACTGACGCAAACGGTCGAGTCAACGGCGCACGAATTCAAACCGATGGCGAAGAGTTTGTCGTGCGTGCGCGCAGCGTCGTGAGCGCAACCGGGGTGTGGATTGACGACATCCACCGCATGGAGACCAATAGCGAATCGCGCACGGTGCGCCCTGCCAAGGGAATACACCTCACATTTCCGTGGGAGAAAGTGCGCAACGACATCGCCGCAGTGATTCCGGTCCCCAAAGATCGTCGCTCGCTGTTTGTGGTCCCATGGCTACCGAATGGGGACGGCACGTTCAAGTACACATACGTAGGTACAACGGATACCCAATACGACGGACCCGTTGACGACCCACAGTGCACTCTCGACGACATCGACTACGTAATTGCAGCGCTCAACAACAGCATCACATCACCAGTCACTCGCGAAGACGTGGTTGGAGTGTGGGCGGGCTTGCGTCCATTGGTCGCTCCTGCCGAAGGAGAAACTTTGAAGGCCCGTACAGCAGACCTGTCGCGACGCCATCGAGTTTCCGTTGGGGCATCTGGTGTTATTTCAATCAGCGGCGGCAAATTGACCACATACCGCGAGATGGCCGAGGACACCGTGAACACAGTTGTCGAAACTCTCGGCATTCGCGCCAAATGTCGAACCAAGCGACTGTCCATAAAGCCCTCCGCACCGATTACCGACACCACCATCGTGATACCAGGACTGCCATTGACACGTGGCGAAATCGTCCGAGCAATTCGCGATGAAATGGCGATTCACCTAAGCGACATCTTGTGCCGCCGGAGTCGTTCACTGCTCTACGACCGTGGTGCTTCATTAGCTGGAGCGCGCAGTGTCGCAACTCTTATGGCAGCAGAACTCGGGTGGGACCAACAACGAATCGACGCCGAAATTGATGACTACACCGAGATCTGCAATCGCGAGATCCGCGCGGCGCAACTGATTGAGACCGAGTACCTGGAACGCAACCACTGATGACTCAATGGCGCACTCCCCCAATCGCATTTGGTGCTCGCCATTCTGAATTGATTGACCATCTCCAAAGCGACGCCGCTCATATTGATGCGGATCTACTCGATGCACTGGCACAGATCTGCGCGACCTTGGTTGACGATGTGTCCACAGCCGAAGCGAGCCGCGATTGGTGGCCGATAGCAATGCATTGGGCTCTGGCGGGAAGTGTTCCCAAGCGACCAAGTGTCGTTGTAGTACCTACAAACGTTGAACAAGTTGCCGCAGTAGTGAAACTTTGCCATGACGCACGTGTGCCCTTGACTGCATCTGCTGGGCGCAGCGGCGTGTGCGGTGCAGCAGTGCCAGTGTTTGGCGGCGTGGTGCTCGATACCACCGAGTTGCGTGGGGTTCTCTCCGTTGATCCGATCTCTGGCGTGGTTGAAGTGCTGGCAGGCACATTTGGGCCAGAACTCGAAACCCACATTCAAAACAACTATCAACGCAGCGTTGGCCACTTTCCGCAATCGTTTGATATCTCAACGGTTGGCGGTTGGGTAGCTTGCCGCGGTGCAGGGCAGTACTCGACTCGTTACGGAAAGATCGAGGACATGGTGGTTGGCCTTGAAGTTGTTCTCGCCGATGGAACGATCGTGCAAACAGGCGGCGCACCTGCAACCGCCGACGGACCGGACTTAACGAATGTACTCGTCGGCTCCGAAGGACAGCTTGGAATCATCACTCGCGTATGGCTTCGCTCGCACGCTGTGGCCACCTATTCGCGCAAGGTTGCATTCTCATTTGCCGACTTCACTGCAGGGATCAATGCAATTCGCGAAACAATTCAGTCCGGCGCCACTCCTGCTGTGCTGCGGCTTTACGATGCCGCCGAGAGCAAGCGCTCACATGGCATGGAAAATGGCCGATGCACCCTGATTGTGTTTGATGAAGGCAACAAGCGAATGGTTGATGCCACAGTTGAACAACTCATCGAGTGTGTACAGAATCATGGTGGCAAAGATGAGCCCATCGAATTGGTCGACCGCTGGTTTGAACACCGCAATGACACGACCGCACTACAAGCACTCACTCAAAAAGGATTTGTAGTTGACACCATGGAAGTCAGCGCCGAATGGTCACGGCTCGCAGACATCTACGAAAAAGTTTGTGCTGGTGGCATGTCCGTTCAGCACAGTCGGCTTGTAAGTTGCCATTTGTCGCATAGCTATCTAGACGGTGCATGCCTCTACTTCACGTTCGTGGCTACCCCACCAGCCGAGCAGATTGAGTCAAGTTACGTAGAGATGTGGAACGCTGTGCAAGGTGCAGCACTTGATGCTGGAGCGAGCCTGTCTCACCATCACGGTGTTGGGTTGAACCGCGCTCGCTTTGCACCCAAGGCTTTGGGTAAAAGTCATGATCTTTTGATCAAACTCAAGCAGTCGCTTGACCCCCACGGGATTATGAACCCCGGCAAGTACGCAATTCCATCCACTTTCTCGCACGCAGGAGATGAGCAATGGCCCTAAAGGATCACTGGGACACACAAGCGATCAAAGCCGGCGCATCTGTTGCCGTTTTTCTTGCTGTTCCGCCGTCACTGATTGCTCGGTTCATGATCGACGACACCGACACCAATAACGGCTGGGCTCCCTTGCTTTCGCTTCTGGCGATTTTCGGTTTCATCATTGGCTCGGGACAAGCCGCATGGCGCCAACGCAAAGGCACCCCGATACTCCACGGAATGCTCACATCCACTGGTGTTTTTGTAGCGGCGCAATTCGTATTCGCAATGGTGAAGCTGGCCATGGGTGATGATCTTCGGTTCATGCGAATAGTTACGTCGTTTTCTTTGGCGATGTTCGCGGGCCTGATCGGCGGTCTTCTTGGCTACTACCTGCAGCGCAATGGGCCTGCACCCAAACCACTGGCTTGAGTTATGTCTGACCTCGTCTTAGTAATTGACATCGGCACGACAAGTGTTCGCGTGGCGGCTGTTGACTCAACTGGCAAGATACGCGAACAATTGCGCAAAAAACTTCCGCCGTCTTCGCCAGCACCCGGCCTTGTCGAATTCGATGCTCTTGAATTGGCAACCACGATTGAAGAACTCGCTAATGCAAGCGTCGCCACGTGTGGCCCGGTTGCTGCAGTCGGCATCACAAATCAACGTGCGTCGACGGTTGCCTGGAGTGCCTCTACACACCAGCCACTTATGCCCGCTTTGGGTTGGCAGGATTTGCGCACCGTATTTGATTGCATCATGGCCAAAGCAAACCATGGGCTCGCACTCGCCCCTAATCAAAGTGCGACCAAAATGACCTGGTTACTCGCCAACATCGATTCACAGATTGATCGCGGTGACATCCGCTTTGGAACGGTCGATTCATGGATTACTTGGTGGCTGTCAAATGGTCAATCGCATGTAACCGACACCACAAATGCTGCTGTCACTGGCCTCACATCGGTTGCAACGCTGGATTGGAATCAAGACACCCTCTCCACGCTTGGCATTGATCGCCTTCACTTGCCCCAGATCGTTCCTTCATCGAGCGCGGTGGCTATTGCTTCGCGGGTCACAGGCGCACCACCGATCACGGCACTTTTAGGCGATCAACAGGGATCGCTTATTGGTCAAGGATGTATCGCGCCAGGCGAAGCAAAGATCACATTTGGTACCGGTGGAATGTTGGATGTGATTACCGGCGCAGTCGCACCGCGCGGTGCGTCACGATCAAAGTCAGGAACATTTCCGATCGTTGCGCGCACTTCAGGAACTGAAACCATTTGGGGCGCAGAGGCAATCATGCTTGCTGCAGGCACAAACATCGAATGGCTTGTCGACGACATGAGATTGATCGGCTCGGCCGAAGAATCTGAGTCGGTCGCTGCATCGGTTGATAGCAGTGAGGGTGTGGTTTATGTACCCGCGCTCTTAGGGTTGGGCACCCCCTACTGGGACTACGGCGCTCGCGGCACATTGCTTGGTATCACCCGAGGCACAACCCGCGCTCACATTGTGCGCGCCGTGCTCGAGGGGGTGGCTGCGCGTGGGGCCGACTTGGTTGAAGCCACACGCGCAGAGACTGGGCTTCCCATTCGAACAATCCGCATCGACGGTGGCATGAGTCGCAACGGTATTTTCACTAAAGCACTTGCCGATGCGACGCAGGCCACCATTGAGGTCGCTGCAGACACTGAATCAACCACACTTGGTGCTGCATATCTCGCGGGAACCCATGTTGGGATCTGGCCGGATCTGGCAACCGCCTGTGCCACCCGCGAGATCGGAAAAGTGGTTGAGCCTGGTTCCCCCACTGACCGTGGTGGATGGCAAAAATCTGTTCAACGCGCGGCGGGTTGGATACCTGATCTGTCCGCCCTTGACTTCTAAAGTTGTTGCCTGCGACCCCCAAAGGGAAGGCTTTAGAGGAAACGAAAGGACGTCCCTCAATGAGTATCCGCCCATCGGCTGATTCGAGCGCTGCGCCGCCGGCACGCCCCACGAAGAACGACATACCGATTCTCGTTGCATTGCACGAAGCTGAACTCGCCGCACGCGACCTCTATCGCATTGCTGTTGACGCCAATGTTGTCTCAGACGATGATGCGTCAGCAGTCGTGAAGCTGATGGTCGAGCATCATCGCGCATACGGCCAAGCATTGGCAGGTCTCATTGGAAAGCCTGCAACCAATGAAGCTGAAGCTGCACTAGTGACTGCCCACAAGGCGGCGTTTGCGTCCACGAGCCAATTTGCTGGAGCCGCGAATGCGCTTGAGAACGATCTCGCACTGCGTCACACTGAGGCAATCGGTGTGCTCGAAGGAACCGAAGGGGCCGCACTCGTCGCGTCGATTGTCATCACCGAGAGTCGCCACGCGGTAATCACAGCCGAATTGAACGGCGCAACTTCCTTAGATGCTCTTCTCTCAACCGAGGTGGCGAAGTGAACGACAACAACACAAAGCTTGAATTTGCTGGTGGCTTGAACCGTCGCCAACTCCTCGGACTCGGGGGCTCATCATTGTTGGGAGCCGCTCTGCTTGCAGCGTGCTCTGCTGAAACCCCACCCGCAACTCGAGTAGGTAATGCGGACACCACCACGACCATTGCTGAGCCCGAGGTGAACGATGTAGTTCTGTTGCGCACCGCAGCATCACTTGAGTACACAGTGATCGAGGCCTACGCACAGTTAGCGCCCTTCCTCACCGGCGACTTTGCATCCGCCAAAGATGCAGTTGACCGCTTCGTGGCTGACCATGAAGCGCATGCGAATGCGATTAACGAACTTGTTGTATCGATTGGTGGCGCGGCCTACACAAAGTCAAACGAGCGAATCAATCGCTTGTACATACAGCCCGCCGTTGAAATCATCGCGGGTAGCGACACAGTTGAGCCAAGCCCGACCCCTGGAGAAGATGCACTCGCTGTGGCAATCGCGCTTGAGAATCTCGCTGCTGCCACTTATCAGTCGGTGACATCGGTACTGGAAAACCTTGATGTTCGCAAGGCTGCAATATCGATCGGCCAAACCGAAGCGCGTCACGCCACAATTCTCACTCGCACACTTGCACCAGAGCTGGCGGCGATTGTTCCTTCAAAAGATCCAACAACTGGCGCCGACAATCTTTCTGCGCTGCCATCAGCGTTTGGTTCGTTGTCGTCAATATCGCTCAGCATTGGTGCACCAAATGAATCGGGCACCAAGACCAGCCTCAGCCTTGACACTCCGAGCCTGAACAGCCTCATCACCGAGTAGTAACCGTTACTTTCAAAACACTCATTACCAATGAGTGACAATTGTTGAGAGCCTGAGAGAACCCTCGGCGTAGACTTTTCAACGACGGTGAGATATCCAGGTGATCGCATCCAGTTTTCTGGATGAGGAAAGTCGGGACTTCACAGAGCAAGACGCTGGCGAAAGCCAGGTTGGGGAAACCTGACGGATAAGTGCAACAGAGAGAAAACCGCCGATGGCCGCAAGGCACAGGTAAGGGTGAAACGGTGCGGTAAGAGCGCACCAGCGTCGGAAGTGATTTCGGCGGCTAGGTAAACCCCGTTTGAAGCAAGGTCAAGCAGAGGGCGTGAGCTGCTCGTTCGTCCGCAAGGACAACCCTCGGGTAGACCGCATAGATGGATGATCACCCGGCGCATGCGCCGACAGAATCCCGCTTATCGGGTATCTCACCGTCGCTTTTGATCGACCAGCCAGCCCTTTTGTACGAACTGTTGTCGCCTTTGGGGCTCACTTAAACCGAAGCGCTGCCACGCCCAACGTATGAGAAGTATCCCTGCAATTTCCAAAAAGATGTTTGCCACCCAACGGTCAGCCACCGGAAGGCTCGCATCATCAAAACCAAACCCAGAGAATGGCCACCAGAAGACTTCTGTCTTAGCGAAGGCTGCGTCATAGACGAGATGAAGAAACATCCCAATCGGAAGCGGCATTAGAAGTGCGCGGGTTCGTTTGTATCTCGATGTACTCACCACGATTGCGCTCATAACCACCACGCTCGCAAAGACCGAGTGCAGAACTCGCGCTCCACCAAACCAGACGTCAATTACATCTGGAAGCAATACTCCGAGCAGTAGCGGTCGATAATCAAAAGAATCGTCGTGAAAGACAAACCAGATGCTTAAGACTGCGGTGCCAACAAACCAAAGAAACACAGGCAATCAGAGTACGAGCCAACGCCCACAATTCGGACATTCAGGATCCACTGAACCCCCGAGATCTTTCAACTGTTGCAACTCCCCCGCCGAGAGGTCAAGGTGGCAGCCACTGCAGGTACGACCAACAAGTGCCGACACCGCAACACCGCCAAGGTGCTTGCGGCGCGATTCATATTCGGCCAACACATCCTTGGTTGTTTCGGCAATCGCATCACGGCGCTGACGATCGCCCCGCATCTCTTCATCAATCTGGGCGTCAGCATCGCGTAACGCCGTTTCTTGCGCAGGTTTCCCGAGCTCCAGTTCAGCCAGAGTGTTGCGCGCTTTGTCACGAGCAACTTCCTGCTCGCCGAGTTGTTCCATCAAGTCAAGACCAGTGCCATCAGCTTCTTCGCGTTCCTGCCGCAAGGATTCGATCTCGCGTTGCAACGATTCCGCTTCGCGAGGAGCTATTACCGTGCGCAACTGGGCTTCAAGTCGCTGACGCTTGGCATCACAGTCGTTACCGTGTTTTTCGGCTTCCGCAAACGCCGACTCAAGTTGGGCAATAGCTGCATCCAATTGCGCGATCAATCGTTCATGATCGGCGATTTGGCCCTGAAGCGACTGCAATGCCTTTCTCTCTGGCAACGCATTGCGCTTGTGTTCGAGTTGATTCAGGTGCGTGTCAATGGCCTGCAGCTCGAGCAGCACCTTGAGATCCATCACCTGCTGACAGTAGTCGTAATCCCTGGCGGCAAGGGCTTTGAACAGTCGTATACGAGGTAACTGCTCGGATCAACCATTGGCATTCCTGCAGTTGGGTCGGTCTCATCATCTGGGACAGTTGTATCTGGTGGCTCCAGACTCACCACAGTTCGATTGCCGTAATTAGGCGGCACAGTTGTACTCCCTGGCGACGAACCACCAGACGTGCTCGTGGTCGGTGGTTGGGTTGTTGCCGGCGCCGGAACCGGCGTTTGCCCTGGAACTGTTTCCACCGGGCCTGTTAGTGAACTCGGCAACGAGCCATTCACTACTCGCGCAATGCACTCATTGCCCGGGAGATATAGGCGCATCGAGCCGCGAAGTGGTGGAAGTGGAGCGGTCCAATCCAGCAATGGGAAACCACTCAATGAGCGATCCATAAATGCTTTCCAGATCTTGGCGGGATAAGTACCACCGATCACATTGTCCACACCGTCATTGAGAAATTCCGGGATGTCAACCATCGGCGTATATGCGTCAGGATCACCCACCCACACCGAGGTCGTCAACTGTGGAGTGAATCCAACAAACCACGCATTGGTGTTCTCATCCTGGGTTCCCGTCTTGCCGGCCGCGGGCCGCCCACCAGCGAGCGGATAGTTACGCGCAGTTCCGTACTGCAATGTGCCCTTCATGATGTCGACTGCTTCGTGGGCAACTTCAGCTGGGATTACCTGCTCACCCTTCAACTGATGCGTGTAGAACACGCCCTCAGGGCTTTCAATACGCTCCACCATGTAGGGCTGCATATGCAGTCCGTTGTTGGCGAGCGTTTGCGCACCCGAAGCCATGTCTAATGGGCTCATCTCGTTTGCGCCCGTGGCAAGGCTCGCATACGGCTGAATCGTGTACGTATCACGTGACAGATACTCCGAAGACGCCATTTTGTAAATGTTGTTTACAACGCGATTCAGTCCGACAATTTGTGAGAGTCGCCCATATGCACAGTTGATGGAACGCGCAGTCATCAC
>CAZXAX010000012.1:35384-41011 GCA_964638795.1 uncultured Bifidobacterium sp.
AGGTTGCGTGCAGCTTCCTCTGCGGCAAGTTGCATCGCAGCATCAAGAGTGGTGTGGATTCGTAGACCACCCCGGAAGAGTGCGTTGTATCGCTCTTGATACGTTTCCCCAAGAATTGTTGAGCGATTCAACAGGTAGTCCTTAACTGCTTCAGTGAAGTAGGTGCGCTCCACGCTGCGCTCTGGCACACTCTTCAACACCTCGGGAATCTCCCACTTCAATCCGAGTCGCTCGGCACGATCCTCAGAAAGCAGACCAACATCGACCAGCCGGTCAAGCACAATTCGGAATCTCTCGCGGGAACGCTCTGGTCGGCGAATTGGGTCATAACTGGTCGGTGCCTGTACGAGACCTGCGAGGAATGCGCCCTGCACAATCGTTAGACGCTCAACGGGTACACCGAAGTAAACCTCGGCAGCGGCCTGGAGTCCGTAGGCATTGTTGCCGAAATAAACAGTGTTGAGATAACGCTCAAGAATCACACGCTTGGGAACCTGCTTTTCCAGCATCACCGCATACCGCGCTTGCAGAATCTTGTAGCGCCCATCGCGTGCGAGCCCGGCGAGGTATTCGTTTTTCACAACCTGCTGTGTGATCGTGCTCGCACCCTGCCTCGCGCTTCCCGCTTGGAAGTTAGACAGCGTCGCACGCACTAATGCGCGAATGTTCACACCCTTGTGGTTGTAGAAGCCCGCATCTTCAACGGCAAGAATCGCGGCGATTACATCAACTGGAACTTGATCAACATCAAGCGGCTGACTGTTCTCAAGTTGGAATGCTCCGATTTGGACACCTTTGGAATCGAATACAAGTGTCCGCTCAGCAAGCCCCGAGAAAGTCGGCAACACGACTGGCACCTCATCATGGGCATTGAGCACCGCCCATACCCGTGGGGCCATGCCCGCAATGCATGCGGTTATGAACAATGCACCGGCAAGCACCACCACTGAAGCCCTGGCAAACCATTGCCATCGCGTTTCCTGCACCTCTCAACGGTACTTTGGCGACTTCAGTACATGTCGTCACTGTGGCGGAGACAAGTACCCTGTGTGCATGTCTTCCTTTCCCATTAAGCCCTTCCGTTTCGGCGTCCAAGCACATCGGGCGAACTCCCGATCCGAGTGGGTTGAACTCGCCAAGCGCGCCGAAGGCAACGGCTATGCCGTGCTGACCATGCCAGATCACTTCAATGATCAGTTGGCACCAGTTCCTGCACTCATGACCATCGCTGATGCAACAACCAATCTTCGGATTGGCGCACTCGTGTGGGATAACGACTACAAGCACCCACTTGTGTTGGCCAAAGAACTCGCCACCATGGATCTTCTTTCAGATGGCCGACTCGAGATTGGTCTTGGTGCGGGTTGGATGGTGAGCGATTACGAAGAAGCTGGCATGCCCTATGACTCACCGAAGGTGCGCATTGATCGCTTTGTTGAAGGCCTCGCGGTTATCAAAGGATTGATGCACGAAGGACAATTCAGTTTCAAAGGCGAGCATTACACGATCACAAATCATGACGGCCTACCCAAGCCCGTGCAGCGGCCCAACCCACCTGTGCTCATCGGCGGTGGAGGAAAGCGTGTGCTTACCATCGCCGCGCGAGAAGCCGACATCATTGGGATCAACGGCACTATGACCGCTGGTGTAGTTGGCCCCGAGGCAATCTCAACCATGACCGCCGAAGCAGTGACTGAGAAGTGTGCAATCGTTCATGGTGCAGCAGGGGCGCGCCTTGGGGATATCGAGATGAACATCCGCGCATTCTTTGTCAAAGTTACCGACACACCCGACTTCACTTTTTCAAACCTTGCTGGCATTCTCTCGGTTGAGGAGTCAATGGTTCGTAACTCACCATTCGCTCTCATTGGAACAGTCGACGACATCGTTGAGCGACTCATTGCGCGTCGTGAAGAGTTTGGGTTTTCGTACGTGATTGTTGGTGGCGAAGATATTGATTCTTTCGCGCCAGTGGTTGCTGCACTCAGCGGGAAGTAAAACGGTTGTAGGCGGCAACGCCGTCTACATAGTCCCCAACATTGGCATCGACAACGGGAGTAAGCCAGCGCACAAACGTGTCGGTCAAATGGTTTCCATCCCGATACATCATGATGTCCCCCGTAACCATTGGGCATCGACCTTCGTGGCAGGTCCAGCGCGCCGGCCACACAATGCTGACTTTGTATTGTGCAGTTTTTGCCGCCATTACCGCCTCAATCTGTGGCTGCACGACGTCAGCAAAATCCTGGGTGCAGCGTTGAATGTTGTTGCGATTAGTTGCCAAGCAATCCACTGGCGAGCCGTCTGGGTCTGAATTGTCGGCAAAAAATACAGGCGTTATACCGTCGCTTTGCAGCCGCGTGAACAGTTCATCAAGACCCGACTCCCAGACACTTGGCGTTACGCGACTGCGGGTCCGCACATCAAAGAAACCGGTGTACTGGGTGAGAAACACCACGTCTACTTTCTCGGCTTTCATTCGCTGGAAAACTGCTTCACGCCATTCATCACAGTTCCGATAGACCACGTTGGTGGTCAGATTCACGGTCAGCACATTGATGATTGGGCAACTTCCCTGCGTGAGGGCTAACACACGCCACTTGCGTTCTTTGGCGATTGATTCGATAGCCGTGAACCACTGGGCAGCGTGAGAATCACCAAAGAGAGCAACGGTCGTTTTCGCATTGGGCCTACCGAATACACAGCCTTCGGGCACTGTGGTGGCCATATATTGATGACAGTTGTTGTCATACAGAACTGGTGAATCCACTAGTGCTGAATTCAATGCCGGCCTTAGATTGTCAGGGAGCAATTCTTGCGTCAGAGCATCGATTACCGCCTGCGGGGCGCGCTCAAAACCATTGTTTAATGGATCAGGCATGCGTGGAACGGCCGTAGTTGTGGTCGAAGCCGCAGTGGTAGTGGTTATCTCGTCAACTCGCTCGGCGGTGTAGCCAGTTGTGAGGCTTGGGTTGTATGCAGCCAGTGCGACTGAGGCAATAACCCCAGACACAACTAGCGCACCACCCAAAGCAAACGAAAGACGTCGCTCGTGCTGCAACTTGGTCGAACGCCTGATCGGGTTTTCCACTAGCCGAAAGCCAATTTCCGCTACAACCACGACTAGAACGAGCAGCTTCCACCTGTCGCTGGCACTTAATGGTGCGCCTTTATTCGATGTTGCGATGATGAGTGCTGGCCAGTGCCACAAGTACAACGAATATGACCGTGCTCCAATCCATTGCAGCGGTGCGAGACCAAGGATCGATGTTGGGCCACCCTTTGTGTTGTTTCCTGCAGACAATGCGAGCCCAGCACCAACCACGGGCACGAGAGCAACCCAACCCGGGAACTCGTACACGCTTCCGTAACGCACTACAGCAAACACGATCAACGCAAGACCAACCCAGCCACCGATCGCCCTTATGTAACTCGGCACGCGTTCAATGTCGCGCCAGCAGACTGCGATTATTGCGCCGAGAGCGAGCTCCCATGCCCGAGTGTGAAGACCGAAGTACGCCCATGATGGATTCGATTGAGTGGTCGCGATGCTAAGCACCAGCGATCCAATAAAGATCACAGATAAAGCGATCAGTAAGCGGTTGCGAATGTTTACCGCGCGCCACGTAACTAATGCCACGAGAGCGGGCCAGACCATGTAGAACTGCTCTTCTACTGCGAGTGACCAGTAATGCTGTAGTGCCGACGGATCCAACTGCGAGCCGAGATAGTCAGCGCCGCGTTCAGCAAATACATAGTTGACGAAAAATCCAGCAGCACCAAAGATGTCATGTGCCAATTGATTCAAGCGGGTTGGGTTTAGCCAGATTGCCGCCGAAATGGCAGTGGCCACCAGGACCACAGCGGAAATCGGCAGCAACCGCCTAATTCGCCGTGTGTAGAAACTGGCCATTGAGATGCGGCCCGTGGCATCGCGTTCGGCCACGAGTAGCGAAGTAATGAGAAATCCAGAGATGACGAAAAAGACGTCCACCCCGATATACCCGCCACCAGTATGCGGAACCCCGAAATGGAATAGCAGTACTGCAACTACAGCGATCGCACGCAGACCTTCTATGTCTCGGCGATGAAGCACTTAGTCAGTTTTGCAGAGCACACTTCTTCAAAGTGCTCACACACGCAAGCAAAGTGTCACAAATAAAAATGGGGCCACCGGGCAATCGCCCAGTGACCCCACCTTTTTAGTTGTGTTGTGTGGTTGGCTTAAGCCGCGCGGAGGGAGGTGAGCCCGCGGCTGATGAAGGTGACGATTGCGTCCTTTACTGGCACCATGCCGTAAACGATCGCACCATCAACCACAATCTGCATCCACTCTTCACGCATTCCACCGGTGAGGGAGGACACGATGTTGATGTCGAGTGCCCACACGAGGAGGATGCTCACACCAAGAGTGAGATGGTTGCTGATAATCGGGAGCCGATTGACCAGGGTGTCCAACTTGAAGGTGCGCAGCACGGTGTCGAGAACCGGCATGACAGCGCCCAGAAGGATGGCCAACAGGATGAGTGAACCAATGGTGTACATGGAATGCTCCTTTAAGTAGCACTCCGCCCAAAGAGCAATGTAACGAACGTCACAGCAAAAGTGGTGGATTTCAAAGCCTTATGGAATCTGGCTTTGCGCGCTTTCGGGTTTCGTTTCCAAGATCGAGGGCCAAAACTACGAGCGCCAGCCATATGAGGGCAAACCCCGCAAAGGTCGCAACTGTGACCGCCTCGTCATAAACCAGCCATCCGAGAAGAAAGTTGATGACCGGGACGATGTACTGCAAAGGCCCGAGCTGGGTCATTGGCAACCTTTGGGCGGCAGCGCCAAACATCCAAAGCGGAGCAACAGTAACGGGACCAGTCAAAACAATCAGCACCCACTGCCAAGCTCCCGCCACATGCCAAACACTGTCGGTGTTTGGTGAGAGAACCACCACAAGTGCGATAGCAGGAAAAACCAACACCACCATTTCCATTGCCAACGACTCCACTGCCGGCACCGTGAGCTGGCGTTTTATCAAGCTGTAGATCGACCACGATCCAGCTATCAGCAATGCGATCCAGGGCACCTGCCCATAACTCACGCTGATCACAACAATTGCAGCCGTGGCCAAGGCGACAATCAGGTACTGCAAAGATCGCAACTTCTCCCCCATTACCAGCACCCCGAGAGTGACCGTGCCGAGGGGAGACAAGAAGTAGCCGAGCGCAGCTTCAATCAGATGGTCGTGCACCACCGCGAGAATGTAAGAACTCCAATTCACCACCACTACGAGTGCGGCAATAATCACAAGCCCGCGAGTTCGTTTGGCCCTGAATCCCAATGCCACTGAGCGAATGCCATCATGCCAAAACATCAAAATGGCTAAGGTCAAAAACGACATTGAAATTCGCCAGCCAATGAGTTCGCCCGCCTCGAAGTCCACCAGTTGCTTCCAGAACAGGGTCACCAAACCCCAGATCAGATAGGCGCCAATTCCGAGAAGAAGGCCTTCTCGGAAATGATTTGGCTTGCTAGACACAACGAAAGGGTTTAGCACCGCAACCCCTTACATCGAACGATGGTGTTTGGTAATTTGGCGTCAACAGAGTCGATCGGAGGGGGTTCCGATGAAGCGT
>CAZXAX010000013.1:0-40149 GCA_964638795.1 uncultured Bifidobacterium sp.
CTGCAGCGATTTCTGCTTTGTCAGTAGGTGGGCTGGATACACGTCGATTCTTCTTTGAAGGATTTCTGCCCCGCGACGGAAAAGAACGCGCTGACCGCCTTGCTTTTTTGAAGTCAGTACCTGATACTGCTGTTGTTTACGAAGCTCCGCATCGCATCACAAAAACCTTGAATGAATTACAAGAAAATCTGGGGGGCAACCGACAAGTTGTCCTTGCCCGTGAGTTGACCAAAATCCACGAGGAAATCTGGCGCGGAAGTCTCAGCGATGCCGTGGCTCACATCTCCGACGCAGAGCCGATTGGAGAGTACGTAATTCTCATTGAATCTGCTCCGCCACGACCCGCCGTAACAGAGGACCTGATCGATGCGGCACTCAAGAACGCACTCGTTGATGGTCGCAGTGTCAAAGATGCAGCCAATGATGTTGCAGATATGTTCCAGCTCCCCAAGCGCGATCTATACGAGCGCGCGTTACGTATACGGGGTCAGCGGTGAACAAGCCGCGCATGTGGTCGCATCACTCAGTTCTGTTTTTCGACCTTGACGGTGCACTCATTGATTCCAAGTCCGGCATTGAAAAGGGGCTCAATGCAACCTTTGATCTCTATGACCTGCCGCATGTAACCACTGATGAACTTTCTTGGATTGTTGGGCCACCATTCCAAGTGACCGTGCCCCAACTGTTGAGTGCGCGCGATGCCAATCATCTTGATGTCGCGGAGTTCATCCGTGAATACCGCAAGATTTATGCCGATGGCATCATCCAAGAGACACCGTTGATGCCTGGCATCGCAACAATGCTGCAATCCGCCAAGGAAGACTGGCCATTGGCAATAGTCACTTCGAAACCCGAACCCCAGGCACGAATAGTTCTTGAAACAACGGGAATTATTGATCACTTCGACGTAATCGTCGGCGCCCCGATGGATGAAAGCGTGCGTAAGGCAGTCCTCTTGGCAAAAGCCTGTGAATTGTTTGATTCCTCACACAGTTTGCGGCCGAAACATTCGAACTCGTGGATGATTGGTGATCGCCACCACGACATCGATGCCGCTGTCGAAGAAGGTGTTTCATCCGTTGGGGTGATGTGGGGTTATGGCTCCCATGCCGAGTTCACCGACGCAGGTGCAACCCACATAGTTCACGATCCCGAAGAACTTCTACATTTGTTGCGACTTCAACTTCGCTGATACGACAGAGACTTACAGCCCACGCAACGGCATTACGCTTGCCTCATGGGGGCTAAGCGTTTCAAAACGCTGATATCTAGGCACGTAGCTTGGCTGCTTGTTGCTGGCATCGTGGCAGCTGGCGCGATCTCATTTAGCAACCAGCCGTCCAAACAGATTTGGAAGCATGAATGGACCGCGGTGGTTGATCCACTCGATACGCCGCTTCCACTTGCAGACTCCCCCGTCCACTTGCTGCACTTCACTATGCAGTGCCCGCAGATCACCACCGGAAGTCGCACTTTGCTTTCACTGTCTGCAGCGCCAGGAAAATTTGAGTCATTTCAGTTAGTACAAGAAGTCGACACACTGCATCTTGAATTTGGCGGCGCAACAATCGCCGAACGTTTCATCGCCGAACAAGAGTGTGATGTCGAACTCAAATTCAGTGACAAGACCGGTGAAGCAACTTTTCGCGTCGGAGATTTAGCGCAAGTAATCGCCATCGATCGCGGCGACTCGTTGTACGCAGCACCCAGAATCACCGGCGTGCATGCCGATGACTCACTTCGCCAGCTCGACGCGCGCCTGAAGCTAGAAATTCAAACGGCGGAGACACAGCCAGAGAGCGAGCAACTGGTCGCCTTCTATTTTGCCGTTGGGCTTCTAGTTCTTCTACTCGTGCTCACCCTTGGCCTTCGCAGAAAGCATGCGTACGACTTTGCAATCGGGCCACCCGCAGTGTCCACCAGTCGCACCTGGCCTGCAACGGCCCTAGTTGTTTTCACCACTGTGTGCGCGATGTTTATTGCCCCGCCGATTATCGATGATGGCTGGCTGACAACGATGGGGCGCAAGTTCAGTGCCCTTGGATATGTAACTAACTACTTCCACAACGCATGGCCAGCGATGCCACAGGGGCATTGGCTGACCGCCTTTAGTCAATTGTGGCTCGATACAGCCGAAAATGCTCTCGTCATGCGTTCAGCATCCGCAATCGCAACGATTGCATCTTGGCTGATCCTAAAGCGTTGGGTTTTGCAGCCGATTGCTGCGAACTGCAACTCAAAACTTCCGATTTACTTCTCTGCAGTTGTTTATCTTCCGTGGGTTGCTGTTCCGATGATGACTCTTCGGTACGAACCAATCATCGTGCTCTTGTGGTCCATTGGCCTTGCTGGCGTCATGCGAGTGTTCAAGAGTGGCTCACCGTCAGCCTTTGCAACCGTTCTGCTAGTTGGTGCACTGGGTGTAATTGCTCATCAAACGGGATGGGTTGTTGTGTCACTGTCAATTGTGGCCGTGGCTGCACTGGCAGAACACCATCGCGCTGGACACCCTGTCCCTTGGTCCCTCCATGTAGCGACCACAGTCGCAATTGTTGGCACCGCATTCACGGCGTTGATTCTTGACAACCGAGTGAGCGATCTGTTTCGCTCCGCTGGAGATTTTTCTGATGCCCGCGCATATCAAAAGTCAGCATTGAGCATTGAGCATTGGCTCACAGGGCTCAACAACTCACCGAATATCCGTGCATTTGCAGTACTTGGTTTCCTTGCACTCTTTGCTGTTGGATTGCGGCGGCGCGCAACCGAAGCTCCATCAATGAAGCTGCTGCGGTTGGTTGTGATACTCGCACTCGCATCCACCGTTATCAATGCCAGCAAATGGATTTGGCACTTAACCGTCCTCGCACCCGTGGCGTGCGTGCTTGCAGCTCTAGTTGCGATTGACGTTCTCAATGACTACGACTCCGCCAAATTCAAAAACAGGATTCAACTACTCGCCTTAGTTGCATCTATTACGGCGGGTATCGCAATCACACGCGATACCAACATTGACGCTGACTTCAAGAGCAGTTGGGTTCTGATTCCACTCGCTGGAGTGGCTTTGATTCCCCTGCTCTTACGCTTGAAGCGCTGGGAATCAAAAGATGTGAAGTCATTCGGCGGTCGAATCGCATTGTCTACCGTGGCTCTTTCAACTGCGATTGTCATCGGATCAAGTTGGATTCCACGTCTGTCTGACGTCAACGACACTCATTGGACCATGCTCTACCAAAATCTGCGCAGCATAAATCATGCAAATGAGTGCGGTGTGATGGAGCATTTTGATACGACAACCCCTGGAAATCCACTACCAATTTCTGCAACACAAGTGCCTAACCCGGCATTCCCGCCCGCCAATCTGCGTGGAGTAGACACCACTCCAGTTGGTGGGCTCAACACTTACTCATCGGCCGATCCGAATGTTCCCGCTTTCGTCGGCCGTGTGGCTACGCCTTGGCAATTAGCTGCCGGCGCCGATGAGGTCGTTTTTTGGGCTTTTGGTACTTACGACGAAAAGCCAAGTGTAAAAGTGGTGGCCCGTGATGCAAGTGGTGAAGTTTCTGACGTTGAATTGGAACCACTGCTGATTCCTGACGAGTCAGTGCGACCCCCGAATGATCTCAATCAGCCAGGCGTTGACTCAGCCCCATTGTGGATATTGCACCGCGTGCAGGTCCCTGCGGGAGCAGTAGAACTCGCAATAAGGCTGTCTGACACGTCGGCTGAGCCAAATGCGTGGGAAGCGACGACGGTACTTGCCGAGCCCGACACACGAACCTTGCGTTACGTGCATGATGTCAATCCAGCACAGACCTATGTCGAGCCTTCGGTTCTCATGTTCACTCCGTGCGTTCAGGAACCAGACATTGAACGCGGATTGGTCAATGATGTGCGCCTCATCATTGGCCAACGCACATGGGCATTTGGTTATCTGAACTTTGAATACGCCCGTCTTGAAGTTGGTTGTAAAGAAATTGAGGAACTGAAATTCGTTTGTGCGTATCTGATTCAGTAATCAGCTAGTGGCATCGCTGCAATCTGGCGTGAAATCGCAATTAAGTTGCCGTGTTCGTCCCAGATTTCGCCATCTTCTTCAACTAAACCGTTCTTCACAAACCTTGACGAGAATGATGTTGCAAGCTTGGTGCCGGTTGGTATTTGTCGGAAGTGAACTGTGAGTTCAATAGTCGGGACCCAACCAGCTTGGCCAACCAAGTTGAACACCGCAGGAGCAGTTGCATCAGCAGCAATAAAGGTCGAAAGCGCATCCATCGGACGATCATCTGGAAATGCGAACCACGCCCTCATGGTGCCTTGACCATTGGGCTGGTTCAAAGCGAAGCCAACATCTTCTGGAGCAAGCCGAAGTGCAAGACGTTGCATCAGTTGCGGGCCACTATCACTTGCACCAATAGCTAACGATTCGTATGGAGGGATTTGCGGGGGTTGACCTTTGACAATCTCGCGACCGATCGACTGAAGGTTGCCAAAAGCACCCATCGCAGTGATCGCAATTCGCCCATCTGACTTTCCAGACGGATCATCAATCTTGAGCTTGGCGATCATTGAATTCGTGAGCCGACCACGCTTGACAGTTTCAACTTCGATCCTCGCCCGACCTGGTGGCACTGGCATTAGATAATGGACCGTGATGGTGTAAGGGTCGTGGCGCCCTCCGTGGAGTTGCATTGCACGCATCATCACTGCGCCGATATAACCACCATTGGCCGCACCGTAGATGTCCCAGCCGTCAAGAATCTTGGCTTCGTATTGCCCAACCGTGTCGTCGCTATCAATTTTTGTGACCTGGGTTGCGCGATCAAACTCAAACATGACCGCTTAATCGTAGGTGTGAAGGCGCCTTGTCCACCTAACCTTGCGATGTGCCGCGGTTTTCTTTGACAACCCCCATCTATTACGTAAATGCCAAACCACACCTTGGTCATGCATACACGACCATTGTTGCCGATGCGGTCGCACGTTGGCACAGGATGCTCGGGGAAGATGTTCACTTCCTAACTGGCACCGACGAACACGGTCTCAAGATTCAGCAAGCTGCCGACGCAGCTGGGGTATCTCCCCAGCAATTTGCTGACGACATCGCGCCACTATTCCAACAAGCTTGGGAGCGGCTCGATATAACGAACGATGACTTCATTCGCACAACAGAGAACCGCCACAAAGTCGGCGTACAAAAGCTGCTTCAAGCATGTCATGACGCCGGAGATATTGAACTCGACGTCTATCGGGGTCTTTACTGTGTTCCTTGCGAGGCTTACTACACCGAAGAAGAATTGGTCGCTGAAAATGGATCGAGCAATCTCTGCCCAATCCACAAAAAGCCCGTGGATGCAGTCGAAGAGGAGAACTATTTCTTTCGACTTTCACGCTTCGAAGATCGATTGCTCAAGTGGTACGCAGATCACCCAACTGCCATCACTCCGCAACACCGGATGAACGAAGTTGTGGGATTCATTAAGCAAGGCTTGAACGATTTCTCTGTCAGCCGCAAGACCCTTAAATGGGGTGTGCCACTCCCCTTTGACGAATCGCACGTGGCATACGTGTGGTTTGACGCTCTATCCAATTACCTCACAGCGATTGGTTATGGCACCGACGACGCGAAGTTCAAATCATGGTGGCCAGTTGATTTCCATCTGATTGGCAAAGACATCATTCGTTTTCATTGTGTCTACTGGCCAGCGATGCTCATGTCCGCAGGAATCGAGCCACCAAAAGGTTGGGCTGTTGGCGGCTGGCTACTAGTTGGTGGCGAGAAGATGAGTAAAACTTCCGGCAATGTGGTGAATCCTCTCGACCTAATTGATGATTTTGGGGTTGATGGTTTTCGCTATTACGTATTGGCTGAAACCCCATACGGAAACGATGGTGACTTCACCTACGAAGGTCTTGTTGCTCGCTATAACTCTGATCTTGCAAACAACCTCGGCAACCTCCTCGCGAGGGTTGCAACCGTTGTTGGCAAGAAGTGCGATGGCATAGGTCCGAGACCATCGGAATCAAGTCCTCTTGCAACAGCTGCAAATGAGGCAGTGGCCGCTGCGCAATCTGCATGGTCTGCCGTGCAACCGAGCAAAGCTCTGGATGCAACTTGGCAACTCATTAGAGCCACTAATTCACATCTTGAAAACAACGAGCCGTGGAAAGCAGAACCGGGGCCTGCAGTTGACGCTGTAATGGGCGATGCGTTGGAAGCCCTTCGGATCATCGCCCTACTCACTTTTGCCGCAGTACCAACAACGGCCCAAGCGATCTGGGAACGTATCGGAATGAGTGGATACGTTTCCGAGCAGCGACTCCCCGATGCTGCGGCATGGGGCGGATATCCAGGCGGGGTTCAAGTCACTAAAGGCGAATCGCTGTTCCCGCGCAAGCAGGTTTGACACATGTGGGTTGACACTCACTGCCATGTCTACGACCCCGGAGACGGAAACACGGTCGATGGCACCATTGCTGCGGCTGTTTCAGAGAACGTCACGAGGATGGTGTGTGTTGGTACCGCCCGCGATACGAGCATCCTCGCAAATGAAATCGCTCTTGCCAATGATTTGATATTCAGCACTGTTGGGGTACACCCACACGATGCAACCGACGGCACTGACTCGATCCGCGATCTGATTACGCGAAAAAAGGTCGTCGGCATCGGTGAATGTGGACTCGACTACCACTACAGCCATTCTCCACATGAGATACAGCAACAAGTGTTCGCCGAACACATCCGATTGGCAAACGAAACCGACCTGACTCTTGTCATTCACACGCGTGATGCATGGGCGGATACTTTTCGCATACTCGATCGTGAAGGTATGCCGAGAAATGTTGTTTTCCACTGCTTCACAGGTGGACCCGATGAAGCAGCAGAATGCTTGCGTCGAGGTGGCTACCTATCGTTCTCGGGCATCATTACATTCAAAAATGCCGACGCGACTCGCGAAGCCCTGCGATACGCACAGCGTGATCGCATTCTGATTGAGACCGACTCGCCCTATCTCACACCGGTCCCACATCGTGGCAAACCAAATGAGCCAGCGCTCGTATCCCTTGTGGGTGCGAAGGTTGCCGAGGTGCTGGGCATTTCTGCACAAGAGGCCTCTAAAATCACAACGGAGAATGCGTTTAGCGCCTTCCCCGGAATTCGCCCGTAACCGCGGGTTGCCTGCACCAGAAATTGCCCACAATGGATCCAACTACTTACAAACGTCGACGCTTGCGCGTGTTGTTGGCTATTGGTGTCACCACCGCAGCGATCATCTGGGCAACCACCGGGAATTCTGAGCCCGATGCCGAAACGGCCGATACAACCACCACGACCGAGTTTCAAAGCAGCCTTCCGCCAATTGAAGGTGAACCGGATGCGCCCGTGTACATCGAGGGCCCAAAGACAAGCATTCCAACTGCCACAAACCCGATTGCCTATGGTTCGGGTTACGGGCAGAACCGACTCGCAGGATTTGCGTCGTTCCATCGCTTCAGTGATGACACCAACGGCAAGTGCCACACAGAAAAAGTTCCTCTTGGAATTGTGATCACAATTACAAACTTAAATACAGGTCGTCAGACAACGTGCTTCAACGTCGCTTACTTGCCGCCGCCAGTCGGATCAATCATTACCCTCAACACCAACAACTACCTGCTGATTGGCGAACTTGCCGATGCGCCACTACCCGTTGAGATCACCTGGTGACACTCACACGACGGGAAGCCTCAGATCTCCTGGCGACACACGGGCTTGCACCATCACGGGCCCTGGGACAGAACTTTGTCGTTGACGCCAATACCGTGCGGCGAATTGCTTTACTGGCAGAGATTGATTCACACGATCGCGTAATAGAGATCGGTGCGGGACTCGGTTCACTGACCCGCGCCCTGCTCGAAACAGGAGCACAGGTACTCGCAATTGAGGTTGATCGCGGTTTAATACCAATTCTGCGTGAACTTGAAGCCGACAATCCTGGACAACTTCGTGTCATTGAAGCCGATGCAATGAAGATCGACTGGAGTGATGTTCTCGGTGAGTTCAGCGACTGGAAGCTCATTGCCAACTTGCCATACAACGTCGCCACACCGCTAGTGGCCGATCTTCTAGACGGAGTCCCACAGATCAAATCAATGCTTGTGATGGTGCAACACGAAGTCGGTGAGCGCATGGTTGCAGCACCGCGAAGCAGTGCTTTTGGTGCGCTGTCAGTAAAAATCTGTTTTTGGGCACAGGCACGAATCGTTGGAACCGTTTCTCCTCAGGTATTTCTCCCACGACCCAAGGTGAACTCCGCACTCGTGAAGATTGATCGCCGCACGAGCCCAGCGGTCCAAGTAGATCCACAACGCATGTTCACATTGGTTCGAACCGCGTTCGGGCAACGCCGCAAGATGTTGCGTCGATCACTCGCGGGTGTGGTCTCAGAAGAGCAATTCCTACAAGCAGGCGTGGCATCCGATGCCCGCCCTGAAGAACTCGGCGTGGAGGAATGGGGGCGGCTGTGTCAAGCGTTGAACTAATCGCTCCAGCAAAAATCACACTCTCTTTGCGAATCACGGGCGTGCGTTCAGATGGCTATCACTTGATTGATGCAGAGATGGCCTCAATTTCACTCTCTGACACAGTGAGAATTGCACAATCACCCAGAACTTCATTGCAGATCTCGGGCCCATTTGCCGACGGCGTACCAAACGATGCATCAAACATCGCACTTCGAGCTCTAGCACTGGCCAATCGAACCGCAGAGGTGGAGATCGTAAAGAACATTCCCCACGGTGGTGGGCTCGGGGGTGGATCAACCGATGCTGCGACCATCTTGCGATGGGCCGGGTACACCGATCTTGAATCAGCGTCGCGCATTGGCGCTGATATTCCGTTTTGCATGGTCGGTGGTCGCGCACGAGTGCGTGGGATTGGTGAGATCGTTGAACCCCTACCCGGATACTCGCAACAACTGCCACTGACACTCATCGTTCCGCCGCTGCAGGTGTCTACGCCGGTTGTTTACAAAGCCTGGGATGATCTCGGTGGTCCGAACAACGTTGGAGTCAATGACCTTGAGCCTGCTGCGTGCGCTGCGTACCCAGACCTTGGAAGATGGCGCAGCCAAATAAAAGCACTCGGGCTCGAGCCGATCTTGGCTGGAAGTGGTGCAACTTGGTTTGTACACGGACACCACAAAGACATCGCAAAAGCGCTACCTGATGCGCGGGTGTACCTCACCGATACCCTCGCCTAACGAGGGTCTAACTGCTATTTGCGACGCTGATGGCGAGTGCGGCGAAGCATCTTCTTGTGCTTCTTCTTGCGCATACGCTTGCGGCGCTTTTTGATCAGTGAACCCATAGGAAGTTCCAAAGTAGTCCGTGAACGTCGTTTGGGTGAAATGGGGGTGCTGGGGCAAAAACCCGCCTCCGCTAGCCTTGACCCTGACCCGCTCCGGGGTCGTCCAATGGCAGGACATCTGGTTTTGGTCCAGAGAATAGGGGTTCGAGTCCTCTCCCCGGAACCATCTGAGTAGTCGAATGGGACTAAAACAGTTCCATGACAGTTTCTGCGATCGTGTTGGCCGCTGGCGGTGGCACTCGCATGAGATCAACGCGACCTAAACCCTTGCACTTGATTTGTGGCCGCCCCATGGTGATGCATGTCATCTATGCGCTTGAGAACGTGAAGCCTGATCGCACCGTCGTCGTGGTTGGTCATGGCGGTGACCGCGTGTCAGCAAAAGTGAGCGAGCAGGTTCCCGACTGGGCACATGTGAACTTCGTCGAGCAGGCCCAACAAAACGGCACCGGACACGCGGCCCTCATCGGTTTGACCGCCCTACCTGGTGACGAGCTCGATGACACTTCCACCGTGATTGTGCTGCCAGGTGATACTCCCCTATTACGCACCGAAACTATTGAAGCACTTGTAAACGCACACGAATCGAGCGGAAATGCCGCCACTGTTCTCACCGCCGTAGTTGAGTCGCCTACTGGCTATGGACGCATCGTGCGCGCCAGAGACGGTCGCGTTATGAAAATTGTTGAGCAGCGCGATGCTGTGACCGAAGAGCTTGCGATCCATGAGATCAACACCGGAATTTTTGCGTTCCAGCGCAATCTTCTCAGCCCTGCTCTCAGGCGTGTTTCCAACAAAAACTCACAAGATGAGTACTACCTGACAGACACTCTCGAAATCCTCTCCGGAATGGGTCACCGCGTCGGGAGTGTTGAGGCTGACGAAGCCGAAACAGCCGGAGTAAACGACCGTTGGCAGCTCGCTGTTGCCGAACGCGAGCTGCGCAGGCGCACCAATAAGTTCTGGCTTCTCAATGGGGTCACCATGTTTGATCCAGACCAGACCTTCATCGATGTGACCGTGGAAATCGGCCAGGATGTGACCCTCTTGCCGGGCACTCTGCTCCAAGGTCGCACCCGAATCGGTGATGCGTGCGAGATCGGTCCAAACACCAGGCTCATTGACGCCACCGTCGAGCGAGGAGCGCAGGTTCAGTATTCAGTTTGCGAGAACTGCACCGTCGAGGCGGACACAATCGTGGGTCCTTTCGCCCACCTACACTCGTAGAGCAATGGGCTCTGCGCAAAACACTTCCAGCGACGGTAACGGCAACACGATTGACAAGGTGACGACTAAACGTCTTGCCCTCTATTCGGGTCGTACCCACCCTGAACTCGCAGCAGAAGTTGCACAGCATCTTGGCGTGAAACTTGGCGATCCCAACATCATCGAGTTTGCAAACGGCGAGATTCGCCCGCGGTTTAACGAGAGCATTCGTGGCGCCGACGTTTTCATTATGCAGACCCACTTCGGTGTCGATGGACAATCAATCAATGATTCGATAATGGAGCAGCTGATCATGATTGATACCGCTGCACGCGCATCAGCAAAACGAATCACTGCTGTGTGCCCGTTCTATGGTTACGCCCGCCAAGACCGCAAAGCCGAGGGCCGCGAACCCATCACAGCGAAACTTCTTGCCGATATGTTCCGTGCCGCAGGCTCTAAGCGCATGATTTCAATTGACCTTCACAGCGGGCAGATCCAAGGATTCTTTGATGGCCCGGTGGATCACTTAACTGCTCTCCCAGTCCTTGAGCACTATGTGCGCGCCAACGCGCCAAAAGACATCGTGATTGTTTCTCCTGACGCTGGTCGTGTGAAGGTTGCAGAACGCTTCGCTCAGCACTTGTCCGACATGAATGCTGACGTGGCGTTCATCAACAAGCGCCGACCCAAAGGCACAACCAACGTTGCAGTCGCAAAAGAGGTGATCGGAGAAGTTGAGGGTCGAGTGTGCATCCTCACCGACGACATGATCGACACCGGTGGCACCATCGTGTCCGCTGCTGAGTTACTCCTCGCTCGTGGAGCAACCGAGGTCTGGGCCATGGCCACCCACGGGGTGCTCTCAGGCCCCGCCATTGAGCGCCTTGAAAATGGCCCAATTAGCCGCGTGGTGCTCACGAATACCCTGCCCCTGCCTGTGGAGAAGCGGATCCCCAAGATTCAGGTCTTGTCGGTAGCACCGATCCTCGCCGACGCCCTCGCAGCCGTATTCGACGAGACCTCGGTCAGCGAATTGTTCGGCGGGGAAAACCAGTCCTAAACTCTTACCCCCTTGGCTCAAGTCGCCTGATTTCCCTGCCTCGGAGGGTCCCAATGTCAAACCAAACAAGCCTCACCGCTGTCGCCAATCGCCCCACGGGCTCTTCTGCTTCGCGCCGTCTGCGCGCCGAGGGTCGCATCCCGGGTGTTCTCTACGGACACGGCATGACCCCCATTGCTCTCAGCGTCGAGCGTCGCGATCTGCGTGTTGCTCTTTCTGGTCCAGCGGGCGTGAACGCAATTCTTGAACTCTCGGTAGACGGAAGCACCTACCCCGCAATCGTGAAAGAACTCCAGCGCCATCCAGTTCGACGCACGGTTAGCCACATCGACTTCCAGCAGATCAACATGAATGAAGAGATCACGGTTGCTGTACCGGTTCACCTAACTGGTACCGCAAAGGCAGTTCTCGCAGAAGGTGGTCTCGTGGACGCCGCTGTTGACACCATCGACATCCGCTGCACCGCGTTGACACTTCCAAACGAAATCTTGATTGATGTCACCGAAATGCAGCCATACGACGTGATTCGTTTGTCCGAAGTTGTCCTTCCTGCTGGCGTATCCGCTGTCGGCGATCCTGATACAGCAGTTGTGACCACGCTGTTCCAGGCCAAGGAAGAAGTAGCCGCTCCCGCTGCCGAAGCTGACGCAGCCGCTCCAGCCGCACCTGCAGCTGAGTGAAACCTGGTGGCGCACTGAGCCACCGATTCCATGAGACAGCGCCGAGGCACCCCAATCACCCATCTGATAGTTGGGCTTGGCAATCCAGGGCGTGAGTATGCACGCACACGACACAACGTGGGGGCCGAGGCGGTAGAACTTCTCGCTTCACGTCGTAACACCAAACTCAAAGCTTCACGATCCAAAGCAATAGTTGCCGAACTTGGATCCATCGTGCTTGCTGTTCCAACTGTGTACATGAATGAATCTGGTGAAGCCGTCGGTTCACTTGCACGCAAATACGCTGTGACACCGGACCAGATCGTGATCGTGCACGATGAGCTTGATCTAGAACCCGGTGTCTTACGTGTCAAGGTCGGTGGTGGACTCGCAGGACACAACGGTCTTCGTTCCATCAATCAGCACATCAAATCTCAAGACTTTGTCCGAGTACGAATCGGAATCGGAAAACCACAAAGCAAAGAGCAGGGCGCAGACCATGTGTTGAAGCGCGTCCCCCTGCAGGAACGCGAGATCCTGGATGAAGCGGTCGCTCGCGCCACAGACGCCTTGGAATTAATAATCGCAAGCGGCACCGATGTCGCAATGCGTGAGTACAACGCAATATGACCGTGCTTGCTGGCCTCGCGGGCTTGATCACCCGCGACCCTGCAGTCAAGCAGGCTCTCTCGGGCTCAATAGAAACTCTCGCCTGCCCCGAATCAGCACGTTCAGCTGTTCTTGCTGCAATTGCTCAAAGCTCGGACCGACAGATGCTTGTAGTGCTTCCAACTGGCACTGCAGCAGAACACCTCGCCGACGACCTTGCGGGTTTCACCGATGGTGTTGAACTTTTTCCTGCATGGGAGACGCTGCCGTTCGAACGTGTCAGCCCCGCTGTCGAGACCATGGGCCAACGGCTGGCCGTAATCGAGAATTTGGACCGCGTAAAAGTTGTCGTGACAAGTGTTCGCGCATTGCTACAGCGACTCGGTCCAGGGGATGAATCACATACGCCACGATTAATTATCCCTGGTCAGAATGTTGACCCAGACGAATTGATGTCATGGCTGGTTGCTCATGGCTACCGACGCGAGGACATTGTGGAACATCGCGGCGAAGTCGCACGACGAGGCGCGATCATTGACATCTTCCCTGCAGTTGGAGAAGTGCCGATTCGAATTGATTTGTGGGGTGATGAAGTTGATCGTTTGGTCACCTTTGATGTCAATGACCAGCGCACACTTCATAGCCTTGAACAAGCCGAGATTGTTCCTGCTCGGGAATTCTTCGTTGAAAATGGACTCCGTGACCGAGCACGCGAACTGACTGCGGTAGAACCCTGGGGTCGTGAACAGTGGGAACGCATCGCTGAGGGCCAGATCTTCGATGGCATGGAGAGCTGGATGCCCTGGTTCTGTGACCGTGAAGAACTTCTTCCCCAGCGAATGAAAGAAGGATTTTCCTGCTTTCTCGTTGAACCACGTCGCATTGAAAATCGTGGCGAGGACATCATTGCTGAAGAATCCGATCTTGCAAGGAGTCTCGCCACCACATGGTCACGTGATCCTGCGCAAGAGTTTCCCCGATTGCATCTCGATTTTGAAACCGCACTCGGGATAATCAATGCACGAGCTCATCACGTCATGCGACTGGTGGCAGTAGCTGAGGGGCCACATACAGCCCAGGTTGAAGCACACGCGTGGAGCACCACTGCCGCGGGCCCAACCGCGTTAGCCGACCGCATTGGCGAGTACTTGGCTGAAAAGTGGTCGATTGCAATTGCGGTTGATGACAAATCTTCAATTGCCCGAATCAGTGATGCAATGAAAAACAACGGGCTTGAAGTGGCCGACCCTACGGCGGCCATCACAGAGCCTGGTCTGCACGTAATCGAATTCCCGCTCGGGGCTGGTGCCGCATTCAGTGCGGCAAAAACCGCGATCTTGGCCGAAGCCGATCTCTCCGGACGCCGTCGACGCGCACGACGTGTTGCGCAGCGATCATCGGCGAGCATTTTTGAAGACTTAAAACCAGGTGACTACGTCGTTCACCAGCACCATGGCGTGGGCCAGTACGAAGGCATGGTCACTCGCGCTATCGGGGGTGTTGAGCGTGACTATCTGTTGATTGCCTACAAGGGTGCCGACAAGCTTTATGTCCCAACTGACCAGATCGACACCGTGCGTCAATACATCGGCGGCGAAGCACCCACGGTAAACAAACTTGGTGGTGCCGACTTCGCGCGCACAAAGTCGCGCGTAGCCTCAGCGGTTCGGGCTATCGCTCAGGAGCTCGTAGTTCTCTATCAGAAACGTGTCAATGCAGTCGGTCACGCATATGGCGGAGACACGCCATGGCAGCGCGAAATGGAAGAGCGCTTTCCTTATCTAGAAACGCGCGACCAACTACGCGCTATTGGCGATGTCAAAGACGACATGGAACGACCACACCCAATGGACCGGCTTATCTGTGGCGATGTTGGCTTTGGCAAGACCGAGGTGGCGATTCGAGCAGCATTCAAGGCCGTTCAAGATGGCAAGCAAGTTGCTGTACTCGTGCCGACAACCCTTCTTGCCACACAACACATGAACACCTTTTCTGATCGATTTGCTGGCTATCCAATTCGAGTGGAAGTTCTTTCCCGATTCTTGACATCAGCCCAAGCAAAGAAAGTCATTGCCCAACTCGCCACGGGCGAGATTGATGTGATCGTTGGAACTCATCGGCTCTTGCAGGACACCGTTAAATTCAAAGATCTCGGACTCCTCATCGTCGATGAGGAACAGCGTTTTGGCGTCCAGCACAAAGAGGCGATGAAAAAATTACGCACGAACGTCGACGTACTCACCTTGTCAGCAACTCCCATTCCACGCACGCTTGAGATGAGTCTTGTGGGAATCAGAGATTTGTCGCTGCTACAAACTCCTCCTGCAGATCGCCAGCCAATTTTGACTTATGTCGGCGAGTACGACGAGCGCGTTGCCGTCGAAGCGATCCGTCGTGAATTACTTCGCGAGGGTCAGGTCTTTTGGGTTCACAACCGTGTGCGATCGATCGAAACATTTGCTGCCGAATTAAGAGAGCTTGTTCCCGAAGCAAGAATTGCCGTGGCACATGGCCAGATGGACGAAACAAAGTTGGAACAGGTAGTACTGGACTTTTGGGAAGGCAACTTTGATGTTCTGGTTTGCACCACCATCATTGAAAGTGGGATTGACATGCCAGCTGTCAACACGCTTGTGGTGGAACGCGCCGACCTACTTGGCCTAGGGCAGATGCATCAGCTCCGTGGTCGAGTTGGGCGCAGCAACAGTCGAGCGTACGCATACCTCTTCCATCCACGTGACAAGCGATTGACCGAGGAGGCTTACGAGCGGCTGCGCACGATTGGCGAAGCAACCGACCTCGGTTCGGGATTCAAGATCGCAATGCGCGATCTTGAAATTCGTGGTGCAGGCAATCTTCTCGGCGAGTCACAAAGTGGCCACATCGCTGCAGTTGGATATGACCTTTACTGCCAAATGGTAAATGACGCAGTGGCTGAGATGAAGGGTGAAGAACCACCAGCCCGCGACATCATCACACTTGATGTCCCAGCTGATGCATTCTTGCCCGTTGACTACATCCCGCGGGAGGAGATGCGGCTCGAGGCTTATCGACGCTTAATGGCAGTCACTTCGCATGATGATGTCCGCGACATACGCATGGAGTGGGAAGACAGATTCGGTCCGATCCCAGATGCTGCAAGTGCATTGCTCAAAGTTGCATCACTGCGCGCCGAGTGCCACCGGCTGGGCTTACGTGAACTCACGGTGACTGGCCTGCGTGTGCGCATGGGACCAATTCACCTCTTGGGCAGCGAAAAGATGCGACTAATGCGCCTTTCGAAGTCAGCTGTTCATCGTGAAGAAACTGGACTCTTGACCCTAGACACACCAAAGGGGGCCAACTCGGTTGAGTTTCTCCTGAGTTTTTTGGCTGACCTGCGACCAGTCGAGAATGACTGATCAGTCAAGATTATCGCCCACCAACTAGGGTCAAATTTTGTGAAATCCAAGAAATTCTTCTCTGTATCCACCGTCGCCACGATGGTTTTTGCCGGCGCATTGCTTGTGTCGTGTTCGTCTGTTGACTCAATTGATTCAGTTGCCACCGTCAACGGCACCGAAATCGGGCGCGATGAATTCGAAGATCTGGCCGCGATGCTCAACGAAGCTGAGATATTTACTCTCACCGATGGCGAACTCACTTCAGAAGACGCACGTCAGGTGCTTCTCACGATGATCAATGCCCAGGTTGTCCGCGACATATTGGACGATTACAACATTGAAGTCACTGATGCTGATCGTGATACTTACAGTGCTCAACTCCAAGAAGGCGGACAACTCGAGGGATACTCCGAGGCACTCAAGGAGTACGTGATCAACCTTTATGCGGAACAAGGTGCACTGTCGAAAATCGAGTCACTCTCCGATGCCGAGATCGAAAAACTTTACGATTCCGCACCAGGTGCCGCTGGGGTAATGTGCCTGCGCCATCTCGTTGTTGAAGCTGAGGACACCGCACTTGAAGCACTCGCCGAGTATGAGGGTGGCACCGAATTTGCCGAAGTTGCAGGTAAGTACTCAACGGAACCCAATGCGGTGGAGTCCGGCGGCGCTCTGCGTGATACCACCAACGACAACGACTGCATTTCGGTAGTTCAGTATCAGCGCCAGTTCGACATGGACTTTGTTCGCGGCGCGTTGACCGCCGAGTCAGGGGCCGTTGTGGGCCCCATCAAATCGAGTTTCGGCTATCACCTGATCGAATCGCGTTCCTTTGACGATGTGAAGGAATCACTGAACACGATCTTCGAGAGCAACACGGGCGCAACCCTTGCGGATGCTGCGTTGTTGAACTCCGATGTCCGTGTTGACTCGTCGTTTGGAAAATGGGACGCCTCGTCTGGCGTAATCGTCGACCTGTGATCATTCGTGTCGTTGGTCTTGGCCCGGGTGACGCTCGTTTCCTGACCAACCACACGCGACAAATTCTGAACTCTGCAGAGCGTGCATTTCTACGCACGAACCGCCACCCGAGCGCGGCTGAGTTCGCAAACTTGCCGAGTTTTGACCATGTGTACGAAACAGGCGCGAGTTTTTCCGATGTATACGAATCAATTGTCGACCATCTTGTCGATGCGGCCCGCGATGGCGAGGTGGTCTATGCGGTGCCAGGCTCGCCGTTGGTACTTGAAGACACCGTGCGTCGCCTGCAAAGCCGGCCCGATGTTCAGATCGTTGTCGAACCGGCGATGTCATTTCTCGATCTTGTTTGGCCCGCGCTTGATATTGATCCAATCGAGTCTTCGGTCCGCTTAATCGACGGGCACACTTTTGCGAGTTCGGCCGCGGGTGATACGGGACCACTGCTGGTGGCACATTGTCATGCCAACTGGGTTTTGTCGGAAATCAAACTAGCCATTGACATTCCAGACGATTCGTCCACCGTTGTGATTCTCAAGTCACTTGGAACTGCCCAACAAGAGATAATCCAAACCACATGGGCAGAGATGGATCGTGTCACCGAGGCGGATCATCTCACCACCATCTATATCCCTCAGTTGGCAATACCTGTTGCCCATGAGCTGCAGCAATTGCATCAACTCTCCCTCAAGTTGCGAGAGGAATGCCCATGGGATCGAGAACAAACCCATGCAACGCTCATTCGTTACCTGATTGAGGAAGCGTACGAAGTTGTTGAAGCCCTTGATGAACCAATTGATGATGATCACTTAATCGAAGAACTCGGAGACCTGCTTTATCAAATCGAATTTCATTGTGCGATCGCCCAGCAAGAGGGGCGGTTCACCATCGCCGACGTGGCACGCAATCTGCACGACAAGATGGTGCGGCGACACCCACATGTGTTCGGAGAAAACGCTGGCACCGGTGGCACGGCCGACGAGGTGGTCGACCTTTGGGAACAAGTCAAACAAGCTGAGAAGAAACAGGCGGGCACAACAACTGCAGGGATCTTCGCCGGAGTCAACCGCCATCTCCCTGCGCTCACATTCGCCGAAGAGCTTCAGCGCAAAGCAGCCAAAGTTGGCTTTGACTGGCCCGATGCTAAAGGGCCTCTTCTCAAGGTTGCAGAAGAAGCACGCGAGGTTGCGTCAGCAAAACCAGAGGCAATCATGGGCGAGTTCGGTGATTTGTTGTTCAGCGTGGTCAATCTTGCGCGGCACCTTGGGGTTGACCCCGAAGCTGCATTGCGAGTCTCAACAGCCAAATTCCGCCAACGAGTCGACACCATGTTTTCCCTTGCCGAGGCTGAGGCGCTTGATTTTTCGGCACTAACACTCCCGGAAATGGACCAGTTATGGGAGCGGGCCAAGCGCGGTAAGTAGCGTCAAGGTATGAGCGAAATTGTCCATGTTCTCGGTCGCGAGGTAATTGATTCACGCGGCAATCCAACTGTTGAAGTCGAGGTCCATCTCGAATCCGGTGCAGTCGGTCGGGCGATGGTGCCGTCGGGTGCATCCACTGGTGAACACGAGGCAGTCGAGCTTCGTGATGGTGGCGCCCGATATCTGGGCAAAGGTGTGCAAAAGGCAGTGGCCAATGTGAACACTTTGATCGCTGCTGAGATCGTTGGCTATGACTCCGCCGATCAACGTGACATTGACTATCTGTTGATTGATCTCGATGCCACACCAAACAAGTCAAAGCTTGGCGCAAATGCAATGTTGGGCACGAGCCTCGCAGTCGCACGTGCGGCCGCAATTGACCAGGGCCTACCTCTCTACCGCAGTATCGGTGGACCCAATGCCCATGTGCTTCCAGTGCCAATGATGAATGTGATCAATGGTGGTGCTCACGCAGATAACACCATCGATCTGCAGGAGTTCATGATCATGCCAGTCGGCGCACCGAGTTTTTCTGAAGCATTGCGCTGGGGTATCGAGACATACCACACGCTGAAGAAAATTCTTCACGAGCGGGGTCTTGCCACTGCCGTGGGTGATGAGGGTGGCTTTGCACCCAATCTCGCCAAAAATGAAGACGCGATCAAGATATTGGTGGAAGCAATTGAACGCGCAGGACACGAGCCTGGCAAAGACATCGCGATCGCGCTTGACCCCGCAATGAGTGAGCTCTTCAATGATGGAAAATACACACTCGCTGGCGAAGGGAAAGTCCTTACTTCTGCAGAGATGGTTGATTGGTGGGCTTCACTCGTGGACTCCTACCCCATTGTTTCGATCGAAGATGGCATGGCCGAGGATGACTGGGATGGGTGGTCGGCATTGACCGCCGCAATTGGCAGCAAGACACAGCTCGTCGGTGACGATCTATTCGTCACAAATGCCAAGCGTCTGCAGATGGGAATTGACAAAAAGACTGCAAACAGTGTGCTCGTGAAAGTGAACCAAATTGGAACTCTTACCGAGACTCTGGAGACCGTGGATCTTGCAACGCGCCACGCCTACACATCTGTGATGAGTCACCGCAGTGGTGAGACCGAGGATTCGACGATTGCAGATCTGGCTGTTGCCACAAACTGTGGCCAGATCAAGACTGGTGCACCTGCACGCAGCGATCGTGTAGCCAAGTACAACCAACTTCTCAGGATTGAGCAAGATTTGGCCGATACAGCTCGATACCTCGGGCGCGCCGCACTCGCACCAAAGCGCTGAATTACATCATTTAAGCGATGACATGAATCTCATGGTGGTGCAAGCCACAATTGATTCATGGCAAGAACCAGTGGATTCACGCGTCCCATCCCTAAAGAAGACCGCGTAATCCAGCGTCGGTCGGGTCAAGCAATTGCATGGCCCGTCGGAATCCTTGTGGTCATCGCCTTCGTCGTTGCGCTGCTCATCTTGCCCGTGCGCCAATGGGTGAACCAACGACGCGATGTCGCACGCGCCAAAGAAGAGCTTGTGGCACTCGCTGATGCCAATGCTGAATTAGCCAAGGAGATTGAGAAATTACGCACCCCCGAAGGCGTGGAGATGGCGATTCGCACCGAACTCGGTTTCGTCAAGCCCGGTGAGCAACCACTGGAGATTCTGGACGCCCCGAATGCGCCCAAGAAACTGCCCAAGGCCTGGCCCTACACGATGGTCTCGAACATCCTCGTCGTGCGTGCTGAGGCCGCCAAGAGCGCAGCAGGAAACGATGATGGAGTACTAAGCCCACTGACACCGTGAGGCTCTAGAGTCTCCTCACGGCTAGAGGAGATCAACATGGGTGGAAGCATTCTCGGAAATCGTGTCGTCCGCAAGGAAGATCCAAAGTTTCTGACCACAGGTGGCAAGTATGTCGACGACTTGTTCGATGAACCCCTGCTAGCTGGCGCGCTACACGTGACCTATGTGCGATCAACCGTTGCCCACGGAAAGATCGTCTCCATTGACACCTCGTCTGCCAAAGATATGGAAGGTGTTGTTGCAATTTTCACTGCGGAGTCCTTGGGCCTTGAACTCATGCCTGCAGGACTCAACAAAGCCGCAAAGCGCGCCTTCTTGGCGCGCGACAAAGTTCGCTACGTTGGCGAACCACTCGCGGCAATTGTTGCCACTACCCGAGCCGCCGGTGAAGATGCAGCCGAAACAGTCGTTGTTGATTATGAGGTGTTACCGGCTGTTGTTGATGTTCGCGAAGCCGCAGAGAGCACAGTGCACCTATTCGAGGAAGTCGGTAGCAACGTCGTGTTCGACTCAATGAATCTTGGCGCACCCGACAATTCAGGGCCAGAGTTCTTTGATGGATGCGAAGTGGTAGTACGCGCGACCATCGTCAACCAACGAGTCGCGCCGTGCCCAATGGAGGTGCGCGGCTCAGCTGTTGCGTGGGTCGATGGTCGTTTGCATCAATGGTTGTCTACTCAACATGCGCAAGGGGCACATTCGTCTCTGTGTCGTACTTTTGGTTATGAACCCGCGAATGTGCGCGTAATCGCCCCGGATGTAGGTGGTGGATTCGGAGCCAAGATTGGGCTTTACGGCGAAGAACTGCTACTCGGTGTTATGTCACAACAGTTGGGGCGCCCACTTATCTGGCGTGAATCGCGAAGCGAAAGCATGGTCGCACTTGGTCATGGTCGGGCCCAAGTGCAAGAGATTGCGATCGGTGGTTCGCGCGACGGTCGTGTTCATGCTTATCAATTGAAGGTGCTGCAGGACTGTGGTGGCTGGGTGGACTCTGCGGCATTTCTTGCCCCATTTATGACACGTCCGATGTCGCAGGGCGTTTATGACATTGACCGCATTGAGTGTCGCACGTTGTCGATTGTCACCAACACAACACCGGTTGTCCCCTATCGCGGTGCTGGGCGACCAGAAGCAACTGCTGCGATTGAGCGTGCGATGGATCTCTTCGCCGCAGAGATTGGCATGGATCCAGTTGACGTGCGGAGCAAGAATCTGATCCAGCCGTTCAATGAGCCGTACCAAACCAAGATGGGGCAAACCTACGATGTTGGCAATTACATCGAATCCCTAAACCGTGTAACCGCCGCTGCCAAATATTCTGAGCTGCGTGCCGAACAAGCCAAGCGCAGGGCTGCCGGCGACACGGTTCAGCTCGGGATCGGTGTGAGTGTGTACGTCGAAATCACAGGTGGTGGTGGCACAGGCGATACCGCCAAGATCGAAGTGCTTGAAGACGGCCGAGCCAGGGTTTATACAGGCACATCACCACACGGCCAGGGCCACGACACCGCTTGGTCGATGTTGGCTTCAGATCAAACGGGAATCCCGATGGATCGAATTGAAGTTATTCACGGCGATACCGATTTGGTGCCAAAAGGTGGTGGCACCTTTGGTTCACGTTCCCTGCAACAAGGTGGTGCTGCTGTGCACGTGGCCGCTGTTGAACTTGTTGATATCGCCCGCGGACTCGCTGCAACCCTGCTTGAAGCCAATGAAGACGACATCGTGTTGGATAAAGAAAACGGCGCTTTCCATGTCGCTGGTTCGCCGAGCGTCAGCAAATCATGGGCTGATCTCGCAGCAGCCAAAAAGTCCGACGGTGGATTGGTGCACGCTATTGACTTCCGCGTAGATGGGGCCACATTTCCATTTGGGGCCCACGTAGCCGTGGTTGAAGTCGACACCGAGACCGGCAGAGTGCGCCACATCGCCCACACCACTTGCGACGATGCGGGAACTGTGTTGAATCCCCTTTTGCGCGATGGCCAGATCCATGGCGGAGTGGCGCAAGGTTCAGCCCAAGCACTGCTTGAGGAAGTGCTCTATGACGCAGATGGCAACCCAACAACTTCAAATCTTGCCGACTACGCAATGATCTCGGCCGCCGAAGTGCCAAGCGTGAACATCGTGATGATGGAAACTCCAACATTTATGAATCCGCTTGGCGCCAAAGGAATTGGCGAATCGGGCTCAATCGGAGCGACGCCAGCGGTGCAATCCGCAGTGTGTGATGCACTATTGCATCTCGGCGTACGACACGTTGACATGCCGGCTACACCCGAGCGTGTCTGGCGATCCATTCACAGCGCAAAGTCAGGAGTAGTGCAATGAGCCAGATGATCGAAGTTGCAATCACCGTGAACGGTCAACAAACCACTGCCACAGTTGAACCCCGCACACTTCTGGTGCAGTACCTTCGCGACAATCTCAATCTCACCGCAACGAATGTCGGCTGTGACACATCCAGTTGCGGTGCATGCACGGTTCATCTAAATGGTGAAGCCGTAAAGAGTTGCACAATTCTCGCGGTTCAGGCTGATGGTGAAAATGTCACCACCGTAGAAGGACTCGCCAATGGCAATGAGATGCACCCAATGCAGCAAGCCTTCATGGCAAATCATGGTCTGCAGTGTGGCTACTGCACTCCAGGAATGGTGATGGCCGCAATAAGTCTTGTGAAGGACATTCCAAACCCAACAGAAGAAGACGTGCGGATTGGGCTTGAAGGGAACTTGTGTCGGTGCACTGGATATCACAACATCGTGCAATCTGTATTGGCATTTGCGAAAAGGTAGGTGATCACGATGTTTCCAGCAGCTTTTGACTACAAACGACCCGAGTCCGCAGCCGAGGCCATCAGCCTCGTCAATGAGTTTGGTGACGAGGCAAAGTTTCTCGCAGGTGGCCACAGTTTGTTGCCACTCATGAAACTTCGTCTTGCCCAACCCACGGTTCTCATTGATATTGGTCGCCTGGCCGATTTGTCATACATTCGTGACGCCGGCGACCACATTGCAATTGGGGCCCTGACGCGTCATAAAGATGTCGAGACTTCGGCTCTACTGCGTCAACATGTGCCGTTGCTTGCAGATGCCGCAGCACATGTCGGTGACCGCCAAGTGCGCCACCGCGGAACAATCGGCGGGTCAATCGCCCATGCCGATGCTGCCAGCGACCTGCCGGCAACAATTCTCGCTCTTGGCGCAAAGCTGATTGCACAAGGTGCCAGCGGCAAACGGGAAATTCCCGCCGTGAATTTCTTCAAAGGTTTCTTGGAGTCAGCGTTGTTGCCAGACGAACTGCTAGTTGAAATTCAAGTGCCAAAGTTGTCTGATGCCGGGTGGAGCTTTATCAAATTCAACCGCCGTGCGCAGGACTGGGCAATTGTCGGTGTTGCGGCATGGCGTGACGCAGGTAATTGCGGTGTTGCACTTGTGAACATGGGATCAACTCCCATTCTTGCAACGAGTGTCGCGCGGGCAATCGCCGATGGAGCCTCAGTTGCTGACGCCGCCGCATTGGCTTGTGCTGAGGCAGAACCCCAGTCGGACAACAACGCCACTGCCGAATACCGCACACATCTGGCGCAAGTGTTGGTCAAGCGCGCATTAGATACTTGCTCACGCTGAAAATTGCACCGCAGCGCGTTCAGCAATGATGCTGCGGAAAACTTCAGCGCGTACTCGCTCGTGAACTGGATGGGTGTCGTACAAACGCCAATCTTCTTCTGAGTCGAATAGAGCCACGATTCCATAATCCCAATTACGACCCACAGCCAGCTGAAGATCGGGACCAAATGAGTACTCCCTGATTTCGGGTAACGCTGCGCGCAACTCTGTTAGTGCATCAGCAATGCGCTGAAGATCGGATTCTGCGAGTTCACGATTCCATTTGAAGCAGACAACATGAGTGAACGTCACAACAATCCTCCATACACACCACCATCAACAGGTATGTGTGCTCCCGTGATGAATTTGGCTTGTTCTGAACACATAAAAGCAACCACTGCCCCAAAGTCATCAGGGTCGCCCATTTTTCCAACGGGAATTCCTGCGGCTGGATCAGCTGATCCATAAAGCTGTTTCATGCGATCTGTTGCATGATTGCCCGGTTGCACACTGTTCACCGTGATTCCAAATGGCGCGACCTCACGTGCAAGCGTTTTCAGATATGCAGTGAGACCTGATCGCGCTGTGTTTGAAAGTATCAAACTCGGTATCGGCTGGCGCACAGCAATCGATGTGATTGCCACGATTCGACCCCACTGCTGTTCTTTCAAATGAGGAAGCGCTTCTTTGCACATTGCAATCATTGCGATCAGGTTCGCTTCGAGTGCGGCTGAATAATCCTCAGTGGCGATACTCGCGTCATTACCTGGCTTAGGGCCACCACCATTAGTGACCAAAATGTCAATCCCGCCGAGAGCAGAAATCGATTTATCCATGAAGCGCATGGCACCTGAAGCCGTTGAAATATCCTCAGCAATACCAATTGCATTGTTCCCAAGACGTTGCACCGCTGCGTTCACGCGTTCCGCATCGCGACCGCAAATTGCAACAGATGTACCGGCTGCCAATAAATTTCGCGCTGTGGCAAAGCCCAAGCCCGCTGAAGCAGCTGCAACGACGGCTCGCTTGCCTTTTAGCCCTAGATCCATTCTCGCAAGATAATGCCAATTGGAATAGAACGACCACTCCAATCGTTACACCAAGTACCACCGTCTATGTCGGTGCGTTACCCCCTAGGAGATACCCCCATGAAGAAGACCCTTGCCGCCATTGCGGTAGCGTCCGTTTTTGCACTTGCCGCATGCGGCGATGATGAGAACTCAGCAGAAACAACCACTACTGAGGCAACAGAAACCACTGAAACAACTGCGATGACCGAAGAGCCCGGCACCATCGTTGAAGTTGCCCAAGGCAACGATGACTTTTCAACATTGGTTGCAGCAATAGTCGCCGCTGGACTCGGCGATGCACTCTCAGGCGAAGGCCCGTTCACCGTGTTCGCTCCGACTAACGCCGCCTTTGAGGCACTGCCAGAAGGTCTGCTTGAGAAGCTTCTGCTTCCAGAGAACAAAGATGTCCTCACAGCAATTCTCACCTACCACGTTGTTAGTGGGAAGGTCATGGCTGCGGACGTGACCGCTGGTGATGTTGCAACTCTCGAGGGTTCGACCATTGCCATCACGACCGATAACGGTGTGATGATTAATGACGCAACCGTCACTGCCACAGACGTCGAGGCCTCAAACGGTGTGATCCACGTGATCGACCAGGTCATCGTGCCGCCAACAGTGGATGTGTCGGCCCTCTAATCAGAGCCATATCTGTTTGACACTGGGACCGGAGCGGAAACGCTCCGGTCCTTTTGTTTACCCAACTTCGGAGCCAAAGCGACCTTGCCAGTACGCTCATATCAATGTCTCAAGCACCATCCTCTGTTGGTCAGGTTCGTGATGCCCTCCAAGCCAACGATTACATCCCCGATGATGGCTTAGCCACGGCGGTTTTCTTGGCGGTAACCCTTGGTCGACCCTTGCTTCTCGAAGGCGAAGCCGGTGTTGGCAAAACAGAAGTTGCCAAGGTGATCTCACGGTGGCTCGGTGCTGAATTGATTCGTCTGCAGTGCTACGAGGGCATCGACGCATCGCAGGCTGTCTATGACTGGGACTACTCGCGTCAGTTGCTTCATCTGCGTAGCTCGGAAGCCTCGGGAGAGGCGCAATCAATCGGTACCGGTGCACTTGAGGGTCAGTTATTTGACGAAAGATTTCTTTTAAAGCGTGCACTCCTTCGGGCGATCGAGAACGACGGCCGCGACAAGGTTTTGCTGATTGATGAAATTGACCGTGCCGATGATGAATTCGAGGCGTACTTACTCGAAGTCTTGTCCGACTATCAGGTGACTGTTCCCGAACTCGGCACCTATAAAGCCGAGAAGCCACCGATTGTGATCCTGACATCGAATCGCACACGAGACGTTCACGATGCACTCAAGCGGCGCTGCCTGTACCACTGGGTCGAGCATCCAAGTTTTGAGCGTGAAGTAGCCATCGTTAAGTTGCGCGTGCCCAATGCGGCCGAAAAACTCGTTCGCCAAGTAGCGGCAGCAGTTGAGATCATGCGTGGTCTTCATTTGTACAAGGCACCTGGTGTTGCTGAGAGTATTGACTGGACCACCGCACTCGCCCGGCTTGGCGCAACGGAGCTGTCCGAGGAACTCGTCCGCAACACCCTTGGCACTGTTCTCAAATATCGCGAAGACCAGCAACGTGTGGAGGATTCCGGGGTCGACGCAATCCTTGGCCAAGCTATAGCGCGGTGACCAAGTGAGTGCTGTGGTGCAGTCCGATGTCGAAAGACTCGCTGTTGCATTCGCTTATGCACTCCGTAATGCCGGAGTTTCGGTGCCGCTTGACTCCGTGATCACTTTTGTGAGTGCCATTGAAACCACTGGGATTGACCAGCACGAGAGCGTCTACTGGAGCGGTCGCGCAACTCTCATCCGACGACCCGAAGACATTGATGCCTATGACTCGGTTTTTCAGGCATTTTGGTATCAAGATCAAGGCTGGATGCCACTCACGTTTGCGCCAGTTGAGCAAGAACACACCCTTGCGGTTGATGACGAATCTGGAGGGCTTGACTCGGATTCGGGTGATGGTTCCGACCAAGCCGACACCACTCTTCGATATTCTACAACTGAAATTTTGCGGGAAAAAGACTTTGCTGAATGTACAGATGAAGAGTTATTCGAAGCGCAGAAACTGATGTCTCGTCTACGCATTGCGGGTCCACCTCGGGCATCACTTCGCTTTGCCACCGATCGTCACGGGAAGCGCCCCGATTTGCGACGCACGGTTCGCGGTTCGTTGCGTCATGGAGGCGAACCGATCAAACGAGAGTGGAAGGATGTCGGTGAAAGACAGCGTCGACTCGTATTACTGCTTGATATCTCTGGCTCAATGGAACCTTACGCTCGAGCACTTCTCCGCTTTGTCCACGCCGCTGTGGCGGGGCGCCAAAAAGTGGAAGCTTTCACTATTGGCACCAGGCTCACCAGAATTACAAAAGACTTGAACGAACGCGATCCTGATAAAGCGCTCGCAGCCGCCGCTGCGCGAGTGGCGGATTGGAGCGGTGGCACACGGCTTGGTTCTTGTCTGCGGGACTTCAACGATCAATGGGGTGTTCGCGGTGTTGCACGCGGGGCAATAGTTGTTGTGCTGTCCGACGGTTGGGATCGTGGCGAGCCCAAGCTCCTTGGTCAGCAGATGGAACGCCTACATCGAGTGACATCAAGAATCGTGTGGGTAAACCCACTGAAATTCACACCAGGCTATGCACCTCTTGCCAAAGGCATGGCTGCGGCGCTTCCTCACATTGACAACTTTGTCGAGGGGCATTCGCTTGCATCAATGGAAGAACTTGCGCGCGTGATCTCACTGCCCCTGAACACAACTGCTGTGCGAGACTGACACCGTGAAGGAAATACTGGATGACATCACTCGGTGGCGCAGCGCCGGGAAAAAAGTTGCTGTAGCGCGTGTCATTGATGTCGAGGGTTCGGGTCCCCGTGATGCGGGGGCTGCAATGGCAGTTACCCAAGATGGTGAGGTTGCTGGTTCTGTAAGTGGTGGATGTGTCGAGGGCGCCGTGGTCACAGAGGCACTCGACGTATTAAGCAGTGGTACCCGTGGTCGGCGGGTTACTTTTGGCTACTCCGATGATGAGGCCTTTGCTGTTGGTCTTACGTGTGGCGGTACTGTGCATCTGTTCATCCAACCGCTTGATGAAATTGCATTTGATGCCCTTGCTACCCCACTGCAGAGCAACAACCCAGTAGTAATCGCCACCGTTTGTGGTGGACCCGGCATTGGCTCAAGCATCGTTGCCACACCTGAATCGCTCGTTGGAACATTGGGCAATAACGAACTTGACCGTGTAGCAAGTCGCGACGCGCGCGGCGATCTGGATCTCGGGCGCACAACCACCCGCCACTACGGCCCCGAGGGGCAAGTGACACCGGGTGATCTTGAAGACACCAACACAGTCACACTGTTCATCGAGTCATTCGCGCCGGCACCAGAGATGTGGATTTTTGGAGCCGTGGACTTCACGGCTGCGCTCGCCCGAGTGGCAAAAGTTCTTGGCTACCGAGTCACGGTATGCGATGCCCGAGAAATGTTCGCCACCAAGAAGCGTTTTCCGATGGCCGATGATGTGAAAGTCACATGGCCGGTTGCCGTTTTTGCCGAACACGGAAAGTCACTCGGACCACGAGATGCAGTTTGCATACTCACTCACGATCCGAAATTTGATGTGCCTGCTATTGAGGGCGCGCTCGCAAGCAACGTCGGTTACATAGGAGTGATGGGTAGCCGCAAGACAATTGAAAAACGCCTGCAAAGGCTCGCAGATGTTGGCATAACTGCCCCTGAAGATCTTGCCCGCTTGATGCAACCCATCGGGCTCGATATCGGTTCACGCACGCCCGAGGAAACCGCTATCTCCATTTGTGCAGAGATAATCGCGTGTCGATCGGGTCGCACAGCAACCTCCCTGCGCAATTCGAGCGGTCCAATCCACGCCAACTAATGAGCGTTGCAGCAGTAATCCTTGCAGCAGGTGGTGGTAGCCGATTTGCAAGCGACACACATAAACTTTTGAGCACAATCAATGGGCAGCCAATAGTTGCACTTGCGATTCAGTCAGCAATTGATGCAGACATCGGTGAGGTCTTTGTAGTTACCGGGTCTGCAAATCTTGAGTCTGTACTCAGTGAGTTTCCCAATGTGATTCGGGTTCATAACCAAAACTGGGCGGCAGGTCAGGCTGTTTCAATTCAATGTGCAATTCGTAGCATCGGCTCCGAGGTCACACGGGTAGTGGTGGGCCTCGGCGATCAGCCTGGTATCGATCCCTCCAGCTGGCGGGCTATCGCAGAGGATCCGAGCGAAATTACCGTTGCGACCTATCAAGGGATACGAGCCAATCCAGTTGGGCTCAATAGAAGTGTGTGGGACTTGTTGCCCAAAGATGGTGATGAAGGTGCACGAAAGGTGATGAAAATGCACCCTGAACTGGTCCACGAACTACCCTGCATTGGGTCATCTGAAGACATAGATACCGTGGAGGACTTGCGTCGATGGAACTGAATCACGAATTCAATGTCAATGTGCCAGCTGAACAAGCTTGGAGCGTACTCACCAACGTTGAAATGATCGCACCCTGCCTGCCCGGTGCACAGCTCCAAGAAGTTGAAGGTGATACCTACCGCGGCGTGGTGAAGATCAAAGTTGGTCCGATCGTTGCCCAGTTCAAGGGTCAGGCGGTTTTCGCCGAACGCGATGATGTCAACAAGAAAGCTGTCTTAAAAGCGGAGGGGCGCGACACCGGTGGAAAAGGCAATGCCAATGCCACCATCACGGCGCAACTCACGCAGATCAGCGAATCGGTCACAAAAGTGAATGTTGATACCGATCTTGCTATCACTGGAAAAGTTGCACAGTTTGGTCGCGGTGCGCTTGCAGACGTCTCCGACAAGTTGCTTGCCCAATTCGCAGCCAGCCTCAATGAATTGCTCGAATCCCAACCGGCTGCTGAATCCGCTCCCGCACCCGTTGCGCAAACCGAGAGCGCCATTTCAGAGACTGCAGTAGAACAACCAGCTGAAGTCCGCAAGATAGATGCCCCAGAGGCAAAGCCCATTGATCTCATTGGCACAGCTGGTGGGACCATGGCAAAGATGGCGGCCCCGATCGTGATCGGTGTGGCAGTAATCGTTGTCTTGGCATTATTGATTTTCTGAATAAATGTCAGCGCCCGACGACGAAGTTGTGGCCGCACTCCTCGGCAGAAAGCCACAGGGTGCATATCAAGTAGTTGTCCGTGACCCCGCTGGTACTCCCGTTGTGATTGAGAACAGCCCCCTACTAGACGACGGCACACCGATGCCGACCACGTTCTGGCTCCTCTCGGGCGATATCCACTACAGGGTTAGCCAGCTCGAATCCGCAGGGGGTGTCGATCGGGCAGAACAAGCAGTTGGTCTTGATGCGATCGCGACCGCACACGACTCCTACCGTGTTGCACGCGAGACCAAAATTGAGCCCGACCACCAAGGCTCGCTCCCAAGCGGTGGTGTCGGCGGTACCCGCACTGGTGTCAAGTGTCTTCATGCACACATGGCGTGGTGGTTGGCCGGCGGCAATGATCCAGTTGGTGACTGGGTTGCTGCCGAGCTCGGAATCGCACGCCCGATAAACGGAGTGACTCGATGACTGCACATTTCGCAGCCATAGATGTCGGCACCAATTCGGTGAATCTTCTGATTACCGATGCCGAAGGTAACGAAATTCTCCGCGAAGTTAACGTCGAGCGCCTCGGTGAGGGGCTACAAGCAAGTGGCAAGTTGAGCAGCGATGCCATGGCTCGCGCATTAAATCGCATAAGCGCATACAAGAAAACAATTGACTCAATGGGCGTTTCTCTATTTCGTGTGGTGATAACTGCCCCTGGACGACTTGCATCAAATGCCGAAGATTTTCTCAATCAGGTGCAACTACTCGTTGGGAACAATGTGATCATTGCCTCTGGAGATCAAGAAGCGCTCTACTCGCATCGGGGCACAACCCGTGGGCGTAGTACCGCCGACTGCTGCTTGATCGATATCGGTGGTGGCTCAACCGAGTTTGCGCGACAAGTCAACGAAGAACTTGTGACCTTCAGCATTCCCCTTGGCGCCGTAACTCTCACTTCCAAGCATTTCACCACTGACCCACCACGACCTGAAGATCTGACCAACGCAATCGGAGAAATCACCGACCATCTGGATGATCTGATTCGGCTTCGTCCAGAGCTTGCAGGTAGCGACGAGTTTGCAGGTGTTGCCGGCACGATTGTCACCGTTGCAGCGGTGGAAATCGGTCTCATGCAATTTGATTCATCGCGTCTTCAGGACTTTGTGTTGACACGTGAAGCAGTTGAAGATGTCTTTCGAACACTGGCAACTGAAACTCTAAGTGAACGAAAATTGAACCCCGGCTTGCCAGCTGCACGTGCTGACGTAATCGTCGGTGGATGCTGCATTCTGGTGGCCATAATGAGGAGACTCAATCTTCCTGCCATCACGATTTCAGTGCGTAGTCTTCTTGATGGCGTAATTGACGAACTCCGCAGCGAACAATGACCATCTTGCACCCAACGAACAGCGCTTCCCCGCTACGGCTTTACGGCCGTCGTTTGATGTTGCGACCACTCACACCCTCCGATTACGCCTCATGGAGTGAACTTCGAATCCGCAATGGGGATTGGCTGACAAAGTGGGAGCCCACGCGGCTACCAACCCATGCTGATCCTGTCCGCGACCGAGATGCATTCACCGCCCGCTGCGCACAACGCGATAGAGAGCGCCAGGCGGGCACTGGATATTCATTTGGAATGTTTGTGGGTCCAAGCCTTGTGGGCGAAGTGAACCTCAACAACGTTGCACGTGGATCACTCCAAGGTGGCTCAATCGGGTATTGGATTGACCAGAAGTTTGCTGGACAAGGGCTCACCGCCGAAGCCGTTGTGGTGCTTCTGCGTTATGCATTCGCCGAATTACGGCTCCACCGAATTGAGATTTGCATTATCCCGCGTAACAAGAACAGTCATCGCGTGGTTGAAAAGATTGGATTGCGCTCCGAGGGTATCGCAATCAGTTTTCTGGAGATCAACGGGGTTTGGGAGGACCACGTGAGATATGCGATCACGGTCGATGAATGGCAGGCACGCCGCCAAGAATTCATCGAGCGTTTTCTCTAAGAGACTTCGCGCAACTTTTCCCAAGCTTGGGCACGCGCTCTGCGCACTGTATTACGGCGCTTCCAAGCTTTCGACTTCCAATGCTTCAAGGCTTTTTCTGACTTGCGTGTCGCCTTTTCAACATCGTGATGATGCATTGGTTTCCATGCCGGACCCGGCTCCGACACATCATCGGCATCCACACCATGGCTGACAAGATCGGCAACTTGATGCAACTCTGAGTGCATCCTGTGCCGTTCATTGTGCCAATGCGCACGCAATTCGATGCGTGGTGCCGGAAGTGAATCCTGGCTTCTGTGACGCTTACTCATCGGGACCTCCTATAAGGATTACCGAGTGTTGTACTGACCACTCATAAGTGAAACTACACCCACCTCGCGAATTGTCAATGTCACATTTGTGACGATTATGTGACAGCGATACGGCGCACAATTGTGTAGCCCGCATCCAGTGGCCTGATGCGTATTGAACAGATTCCAGGCGACAAACCAACAAGTTTGTAACCGCCATCGTTCATGATCTGGCAGACAAGACGGGACTCTTGAACAACGGTCACATCGCGTGGATTGGGGATCGCAACAATCTCACCAAGTAACCGAGCGTTACTTATTCCAGTACGTAATGGCCCCACCTGCACCGTACGTGATAGCCGGCTGAAACTGCCGACCCCGAGTGCATTTTCGCTTCGCACATTGAATGCGTAATCAACACCGTTGGCAAGGCCCGTGATTGTGACGGTGGTTCCGTTGCCGGGCACATATTCAGTCCGCACCGGTAAGCCGTTGCGGTAGACACGAATAGTTGAGCCCGTTAATGCCGCGCCACCGCTGCATGGTTTATCCCATCCAACTGTTACAGCCCCAGCCGCAGACGCCACAGGAATGACTCTTGTTACACGACCAGGTGCTGTGCGCGCCGGCTGAACGCTGAGGTCTAACTGGACCACGCGATTGATTGTGTTTGGTTTGAGCGATGCAACGGCAAAAGAAGTTGATGCTGATGCAACCAATGCATCACGCACTGAATCCGCGCACCGAAGTGGATATCTCTGTGCAAAGAGCGCTGCTAACCCAGAGACAAAAGGTGTGGCCATTGAGGTGCCGCGCAGGCTGAGAGTCCAACCAGCCGGGTTGTAATTGTTCCATGTCGACCTAATCGAATTACCAGGCGCAAGCAGGTCTACACAGGAGCCATAGTTCGAGTAACTGGCCATGTACAACGACGGCCCAGTGCTTCCCAACGCGCCAACGGTGAGTGCTTCAGGCACGTTGGCTGGAGCGGTGTTACACGCGTCTACACCTTCATTTCCAGCGGCAACAACCGGAATCAGATTGTCAACCACTAAGTCACGAACCGCAAACTCCATTGCTTCTGTGGTCCGATCGGCGGGACCGCCAAAGCTCATGTTCACGATTCCGATTCGTGACGCCTTGTGGTGGCGCACTATCCAGCCCATCGCCAGTGCTGCAAGATCTGAATCTCCATTACCGCAGTTGTCAAGAATCCGTACATCAATGACCCGAACACCTTTTGCGACCCCATACGTGCGCGAACTAACTATTCCCGCAACATGCGTACCATGGCCATCCCAATTCGTGTACGTGATTCCCTCAAGACGGCATGGTGTGCCGGTCACGTAACTTTTTCCTGCTATTGCTCGTCCTTCAAATTCAGGATGTGGTGTGTACACACCTGAATCAACTACGTAGACGTCAACACCTCTACCGTCGGCACCTTCTGGATAGTTATAAACGCCATCGGCAACTCCATCAAGCAGATCGAGTCCCCAACCAGCTGCAAACTGGACCCCGAAGGGAAGTGTGGATTTTGCCCCATCGGGCTCTTCAATCGGATCTACTCCGATTTCACCCGCCGCCTGGACACCACGGATTTGTGGTGATTGCGCATCGCCTCTCGCTGCAAATGCGGTAGCAACTATTGCGGATGCGCACAGCAACCAAATCTGCTTGCTGATCCGTCTCATGCCTGCACTCTAACCAAGCACCCGATCATCGGATTTGAATCGGTTACTTCTTACTGATTTTGGCTTGCAAAGCAGCAAGGCGCTCTGCGGCCCATGGTTGGTGCGCACTCCAGAGTTGTGGATTTAACTCGGCCAGTACAGCATCAACATGTGTACCGATGTTGGCCATTGACTTGATGGTTGCTTTTGTTTCGAGAATTAGTTCACGCGGCGTTGATCCAGCACGCGCGGCCATCTCTTGTGCGGTCACGAGCAGTTGATCATCATCTACACAACGCCAAACGAGTCCGACTCGCTCTGCTTCTTTCCCATCGAGTACTTCGCCAAAAACAACCGAAGCAAATGTGAATTGCGGGCCCGCTATGCGCTGCGACATCCATGTATGGCCACCACCGGGATGCAAACCAATCTGCATGAATCTCGTATCAAACTTCGCCCGTGTTGCCGCGATACGAACATCACAGCCAAGCGCCATGTTCATTCCAGCTCCAACAGCAGCTCCGTTCACAGCCGCGATGGTTGGCAAGTTTGAATTGGCAACACGAAGAAAACCCTCGTAGATGGCTCCCAGGCTCTCAGCCGTTGCTTCCATCAGATTTCCGAGATTCGCTCCTGCACAGAATGCTGGAGCTGTTCCAGTGACCACTAGGGCGCAGATAGATGGGTCCGATTCAATTTCATCCATTGCTGCCACAATCGCTTCGACCATGGGCAATGTGAGCGAATTTCGCTCTGCGGGATTGTTGAGCGTAAGTGTTGCCACGCCATCGCTTTTATCTACAAGTACCAGTGCCATGCCGTTCGAGTCTGCCACAGGTCACTACTAATCTCAGAAGTGATGCTCGACCATGTCTTCACCGATGCAATTGGCGCACTACGCGATGCCTTTGAGGGCGCATTCCTGGAACGTCAGGCTTTTGAAGAGCATTTCCAAAACGACGTGCTGCTCGGCGACTTGGTGTGGGAAACCAGTTACGGCCTGCCCGGCGAAGGCAACCCTCCACATGTTGTTGCACACATCACGTTTGAATGGCCGAGTTGGAGCCAAACCACTTACCGCCGTTGGTATGTCGAAGAAGTTTTGGATCAACTCCCCGCAATCGAGATGGAGATCGTATTTCGAGTGCAACGCATACGCGAGCAACCCGCGCCATCGCTAATTGCAGGTGTCCTACCCGAGCGAGGGCCGCTAATCGGCGGCGAACGCCTTGAACGCGCAGCCGTCACGGTTGAGATTGGCTATGAAAGTGACTCACTTAATTCCCCCGAGTTCGCAATGGAGATCACCTACGAAGGTCTCTATACCCTCACGGAGGAATCGCTAGTCGATGGCTCTAGCGAGATTTTGGATGCTCATTTCGGTGAGTTAGGAGCGTGGATCGCGACCAACCTCGTGAAGCTCGGAGATCTAAACGTGCAGTTCTTGCCCACCGACATCGGTTGAGCATTGTCGCGCATTGGTTGCGCCCTGCAAAGATGGCATTCATGAATACGGATGGCATCCATGAATGACGAAGTGGTACTACTTGATGTAAGCGAGCGCATCGCTACTATCACCCTCAATCGCCCCGCTGCCCGCAATGCGCTTTCAACCGAAGTGCTACGAATGCTTCCCAAAATGATGATTGAAGTCGATTCGCGCGATGACGTAGATGTGCTGATCCTCACGGGCGCCGACCCTGCCTTTTGCGCAGGTCTCGATCTACGCGAGTTGGGTGGCGGCGGAATCATCAACGACAAAGATGAAACCGGCGCTGGAGGCGGTCTGAATGCGTACGGTGTTCATGGGCCGTTTCCACCCATTGCAAAGCCTTTGATTGGTGCGATCAACGGTGTTGCTGTTACTGGCGGATTCGAGCTCGCACTCAACTGTGACTTCCTAATTGCTAGTGAACGCGCCAAGTTCGGTGACACACACGCACGAGTTGGGGTAATGCCCGGCTGGGGCCTCACCGTTCATCTCTCACGCACAATTGGAGTAAGACGCGCACGCGAGATGAGTTTCACCGGAAATTTCCTATCGGCTGAAGAGGCTTTGCATTTTGGTCTCGTAAATCATGTGGTTGCACATGAGGATCTGATTCCATTCACTCGCCAAATTGCTCGCGACATATCAGGCATTGATGCACGTGCGGTTCAGCACATTCGCGGCACCTACAGAGATATCAATGCCGATGAACCCGCTTGGGATATCGAGTCACGAGATTCAAAACGCTGGCGGAGTGACTCCTACGACGCGAGCAAGGTTGAAGCCAGCCGTCAAGGGATTATTGATCGCGGCCGAAATCAGTAATCAAACAGAACGCAAAGCGGTGGCCTGAACTTCAATACCACCGCGTGGACGCTGTGTAATGGTCACCGTAACCTGCTTTGGCTTGCACGTAGTCATAACTTCATCAGCAATTTCTGCCGCAAGTGCTTCACAAAAAACAGGTCGATCACGGAACTTCCATAGGTAAAGCTTCAAGCTCTTGGATTCAATACACCATTGTGCAGGTGAATATTCAATAACAACATGTGAAAGGTCTGGTTGCTGAGTGACTGGGCACACACTCGCTAGTTCATCAGAAGTGAACCGAACAGTTGTGACATGTGCAGGGGCCGGAAATACTTCAACATGCTCCACGGCGTGACGCACTGTCTGGCCGAGAATCGTCAGGTTCTTTGTCTGGTCTTCCGTCATGATTCAAGCGTAGGGGTTAAGCAATCAAGTTCTTGAGTTGAGTAAGTGGCCGCGGGCCCATATGCGAAATGACCTCTGCTGCTGCAATCGCACCAATCTCGGCACATCGTGCCAGTTCCATGCCACGGGTAAAGCCGAACAAAAACCCTGCTGCAAACAAGTCGCCGGCACCTGTTGTATCAACCACCTTGGTAACTCGCTTCGCTGGCACCTCAAGAATTTCTCCATGAGTGATAACCACAGAGCCTTTTTCGCTTCGAGTGATGACTGCGAATTCACAGTGTTGGCGCAGGTTGGATACCGCTACATCAAAATCGCGGGTCTCATAAAGCGCTTCTAGCTCTGCCTCGTTGCCAAACAAGATGTCCACTTCATCGGCAATTAAAGCGTGGAAATCTTCTCGGTGCCGCTGCACACAGAACGAGTCAGACAAAGTGAGGCTGACTTTTCTATTGGCTCCATGTGCGCAATTTGCTGCCTCACGAAACGCCGCCTTGGCTGCAGGGTGGTCATACAAATAGCCCTCAAGGTAAACAACTCTTCCCGATTCAATTGCTGCAGTGTTGATGTCGGCTGGGGTAAGTAGCGACGAGACTCCGAGGAATGTGTTCAGTGTGCGTTGGGCATCAGGGGTTACCGCGATGACACAACGCCCCGTCGGCATCCCCTCTATGGATTCCCCGCGGACAAACTCAACGCCAATGGAACTGATTTCGCGAGCGAATTCATCCCCCAACGCGTCGTTTGAAACCTTGCCAATGAAAAGCGCGCTTCCCCCGAGTGACGCAATTCCACTCATCGTGTTAGCTGCTGAGCCGCCGCTGGTCTGCACGGTTTCCCCCAGCGATTCTTGGATCTGCAATGCTCGCTCAGCATCAATCAGAGACATGGTCCCCTTTTCCATGCCGTGTTCCTCCAGAAACGAATCGGGGACCTGGGCGAGTATGTCCACAAGGGCATTGCCCACTGCAACTACGTCATGGGTGGTGTCCTTGAATGACATGGATACTCACGCTAGTTGGCAGCGATAACCTCGTGCCGTGTCCCATCTAGATGACCCCTTTCGTCTCCCCCGTAATGTTTTGCCACATCGTTACGAAGTTCGGCTGAAACCCGACCTCGAAAAAGCAACTTTCAGTGGTGAGGTGGTGATCCACTGCCGTGCAGATAATGCGAGCGAGATCGTGATGAACGCCAAGCAGTTGGAGGTTCTCGATGTGAAGGTCAATGGCATGGTGACCAAGTGGGAGTTGCATGACCCAACTGAGCGAATCATTCTCTCGGCTGCCGCCAGCGGTGACACAACAATATCCATTCGGTTCAACGGCACATTGAACGATCGCCTTCGTGGCTTTTATCGGTCAACTTTCACCGACTCCGAGGGAAACCAACGTGTAATTGCCACGAGCCAGATGCAATCAACTGACTGCCGAGCAGCATTTCCGTGCTTCGATGAGCCAGACTTCAAGGCAGTTTTTGCCGTCACACTCGTCGCGCCAAATGATTGCCTCGCAATTTCAAACGGTGAAGAAATCGCCAAGCAGGACCTCGGCGATGGAACCTACGAAATTCGTTTTTCAGACACAATGCCAATGAGCACATATCTTGTGGCATTTGTGGTCGGCCCACTGGAAATTACGGCGCCAAAAGTTGTCAATGGCGTACCCGTCCGAGTCGTGCATGTTCCAGGAAAGGCCAACCTTGCTGACTTCGGCGTAGAGGCTGGCGCTTTCTGCCTCAATTGGTTCCACAACTACTACGGCATCCCCTACCCAGCCGAGAAGGTAGACATGGTTGCGCTACCCGACTTTGCTGCTGGCGCGATGGAAAATGTCGGCTGCATTACTTACCGTGAAGTGTTGTTGCTTGTAGATCCAGAGACAGCGACCGCTGCCGACCGAGAAAATGTTGCTGATGTGATCGCCCATGAACTCGCGCACATGTGGTTCGGCGACTTAGTAACGATGAAATGGTGGAACGGCATCTGGCTGAATGAGGCCTTTGCCACTTTCATGGGCGTTGCTGCTTGTGACGCGTTCTTGCCCGAACTCAAACGCTGGACCACATTTGGGCTCGAGCGCAGTGCGGCATTTGAGGTCGACTCGCTTGAATCAACACGACCAGTTGAGTTTGAAGTTAAGTCACCCGAGGACTCTGAAGGAATGTTCGACCTCCTCACGTACGAAAAGGGTGGCTCATTGCTCCGCATGCTCGAGATGTACTTGGGACAGGAGAGATTCCGGATAGGTGTGAGTCACTATTTGAAAAAGCACGCATATGGAAACACTGAGACCAACGATCTCTGGGATGCGATTGAAGAAATCGTTTCCGCCGATGGTGGGGAAAAAGTGCCAGTGCGAAAACTCATGGACTCATGGATTTGGCAAAAGGGATATCCACTGGTTTCGGCAACTGTTCAGGGCGACACACTTGTGTTGAAACAGCAGCGATTCAGCTTCCAAGCCGATGCGGATACTTCGACTCTCTGGGTTGTGCCGATCCATGTGAGCAACGCTGGAAATGAGTCTCGTATTTTGCTTGACCAACGCGAATTACGAATTCCCCTTGAAGCCCCAGAGCTTCCGGTAGTTGTGAACGCCGGTGGTCATGGTTTCTACCGTGTCAATTACTCCCCTGAGCTGCTCAATCGTCTGACTGGCGCCACTCTCGCTGCGCTCTCCACGCTTGAGCGCTACCAGCTCGTTGACGATTCATGGAGTGCGGTAAAGGCGGGACGCCTGGAAGTTCGGGAATTCTTGGCCTTCCTTGATGGCTACAAGGCAGAGAGCGATCTTGCGGTCTGGCAGACCATCGGTACAGCGCTGAATCTCTGCGCGCGCGTAATTCCGCCCACGGAGTTGGGCTGGTTTGCGAATCGAGTTAGTGAACTCACCAACCAAGTGCGTAGCGATCTTGGTTGGGAACCAAAACCCGGTGAGTCAGACCCCGTGCGTCAACTCAGGGGCTACCTGGTAACGCTGGCTGGAAATCTCGGCAACGATCAAGCTGTGATCGATCGGTGCCGTGAGCTTTGGCGCGGCATCCAAGATTCTGGTGCATCAGTAGACCCAGAGTTGATGGCTGCAATTGTTGGCGTGGTTGCATTCAACGGTGATGAAGTCACGTACGACGAAATTCGTGGGCTCTACCTCTCTGCCCAAACTCCACAGGATGAGATTCGTTATCTGTACG